>DASUAV010000122.1:0-29384 GCA_035763605.1 Candidatus Acidiferrales bacterium | reverse complement strand
GCGAGGCGGAGAACGGCTTCGCGGACAGCGGGGGGATAGGGAAACGCGGCGAAATTCAGAAGATGTGCTTGGGGAAACGATTGTGAGCCGCGCGATTGCGGTTCGGAGATGCGGACGAGGGCGACATCAATGCCGTCGGCGGAAGTGCCGGACATGAGTCCGAGAACGAGAGCGCCGCGCGAGGGACGAGTCACGAGAGCTGCTTTTTGAGCGCGGCGAGGAGATTGAGCGCTTCGAGAGGCTTGAGATTGTCGAGATCGGCGGCGCGGAGAGCGTCGAGGACTTCCTGATTCACAGGCGCAAACATCATAGGCTGAGCGGGAGCAGCGGCGCCGGGCGAGAGTTCCTCGGTGACGTGGCGCTCGCTTTTTTCATGTTCGGCAAGAATTTCGCGTGCGCGGCTGATCACGGGAGCGGGAAGGCCGGCGAGGCGGGCGACTTCGATGCCATAACTTTTGTCTGCTGCGCCGGATTCGATGTGGCGGAGGAACACGACTTCGCTACCGGCTTCGCGAACGGAGACATGGACGTTCTTCACGCCGGAGAGCAGGCGCTCGAGTTCGGTGAGTTCGTGGTAGTGCGTGGCAAAAAGCGTGCGCGGGCGAGCGTTGGCGTGAAGATGCTCGATGACGGCCCAGGCGATGGAGAGGCCGTCGAATGTGGCGGTGCCGCGTCCAACTTCGTCGAGAAGGACGAGGCTTGCGGAAGTGGCGGTGTTGAGGATGGCGGCGACTTCGCTCATTTCGACGAGAAACGTGGAGCGTCCGCGCGCAAGATTGTCGGAGGCGCCAATGCGCGTGAAGATGCGATCGAAGAGCGGAAGGCGAGCTTCGGCGGCCGGAACGAAACTGCCGATCTGGGCCATGATGATGATGAGAGCGGCCTGGCGGAGGTAAGTGGATTTACCGCCCATGTTGGGGCCGGTGATGAGCAGGATGGACTGGTTGGTATCGTCGAGGAAAAGGTCGTTGGGTACGAAGCGCTCGCCCTGCTGTTCGAGAAGATTTTGGATCACCGGGTGGCGGCCGGCGGCGATGAATAGCTCGCCGCGTCCCGTAACCGAGGAGGAATGGCCCGTTTCAAATTCGGTGAAAGACGGGCGGGAATAGTTGCGCTCGGCGGCGAGCGTGGCAAAATTGGCGAGCACGTCAAGCTGAGCGATTGCCGCGGACGTTTGGCGTAGACGCGAGGCTTCGGCGGCGATGGATTCGCGAATTTCGCGGAACAGGCGGCGCTCGATTTCGAGGATGCGCTGGTCGGCTTCGAGAACTTTGCGCTCGTAGTCTTTGAGTTCCGGCGAGGTAAAGCGCTCGGCATTGACGAGGGTTTGCTTGCGGTCGTAGTCAGGCGGCGCGAGATGCTGATTGGCTCTGGAGATTTCGATGTAGTAGCCGAAGACGCTGTTGAAACGAATCTTGAGAGAGGCGATGCCGGTGCGCTTGCGCTCGCGGTCTTCCATCGCGGCGATGGTTTGCTTGGAGGATTTGCTGAGACCGCGAAGTTCGTCGAGTTCGGCATCGTAGCCGGAACGAATCATGCCGGCGTCGGTGGGGAGCGCCGGAGGATCGTCGGCGATGGAACGGGAGATGAGTTCGCGAATGTCGGCGAGTTCGTCGAGTTGTGAATGGAGAGTTGCGATGCGCGCGCCTTGGAATTTCGCAAGGCAGCTCCGAAGAGACGGAATCGCGGCGAGCGAGCGGCGCAAGGCGAGAAGGTCGCGCGGCGTGGCGGTTCCGAGAGTGACGCGGCTGGTGAGGCGTTCGAGGTCGAAGATTTGGTCGAGCGCGGAGCGGATCTCGTCACGGGCGACGGTGGCGGATTTCAGTTCGGCGACGGCGTCGAGGCGGGATTCGATTTCTTGGCGATCTATTGAGGGGCGCAAGATCCGGGAGCGCAGCAGGCGCGCGCCCATTCCGGTGGCGGTGCGGTCAAGCGAAGAGAGCAGAGTGGAAGAGGGTTCGTCGCCGAGGGCGGGCTGGAGGAGTTCGAGATTGCGGACGGTTACGTTATCAAGGACAAGCGCATCCTGCTGCTCGTAATAGGCGATGCGGTCGAGGTGTTCGAGGCCGCGTCCGGGTGGGCGGACGCGCATGGCGGCGGTGCCATTGCCGGAGTCGGACGCGCCAATCGCGGCAGTTTCGCGCAAATAATGCAAAAGGCCACCGGCGGCGGAGATGGCCTGCGAATGGCCGGCGAGGCCGAATCCGTCGAGCGTGGCAACGCGGAAGTGCTGAGTTAGAAGGCGTTCGGAATGCGCGGCTTCGAAAATCCATTCGTCGAGCCGCGTTTCGGTGGCGCCGGAGATCTTTAGGGGCGCGCTGGATTGCGGGAAAAGCGAGGATTGCGGTTGCGCGAGCAGGATTTCGCGCGGGCGAAGGATGGCAAGCTCGTCGAGCAGGCGGGCTTCGGCGGAAGGGCCGGCGAATTCGGTGGCGCGGAATTCGCCGGTGGAAAAGTCCACGAACGCCAGGCCGATGGGTTTGCTGCCGCCATTGCGTGCAATGGAGGCCAGGAAATTGTTCTCGCGCATTTCCAGGATGGGAGAATCGGCGGTGCCGGGAGTGAGCACGCGGATGACTTCGCGGCGGACTAGCTTTTTGGTGCGCGAAGGGTCTTCCATTTGCTCGCAGATGGCGACTTTGTGCCCCGCGCGGATGAGGCGCGCGATGTAGTGCTCGGCGGCGTGATAGGGGACGCCGCACATGGGTACAGCCTGGCCCTTTTCGCGATTGCGGGAAGTGAGCGTGATTTGGAGCTGGCGCGATGCGACAACGGCGTCTTCGTAGAAGAGTTCGTAGAAATCGCCGAGGCGAAAGAGCAACAGCGCCTGCGGATGCTGACGCTTGATGGAGTGGTACTGCTGCATCAAGGGCGTAGTGGGTTCGGTCATAGCGCGTGATTTTTTGCGGAAACGGAGACGATTATCGCGGGTGGGAGGCGCTTTGGCAACAGCGAGGAATAAATTCTGCGTATCTGCTATCGTTCTGGTCGGTTTGACGAGATGACGATGGGAAAGCATCGCGAGATTGAGGTAAAGCTGAAGGTTGATGATGTTGCGAGGCTCACGCGGGCGTTGAAAGCGCTGCCGGCCAGGCAGACGGCGCGAGTGTATGAACAGAATGCGTTATTCGATACCGTCGATCGCTTCTTTCAGGGGCGAAAGGCGATTCTGAGGCTGCGCACTTGCAGGGTTTCGACTGGGCTGGAAAGGCGAGGCGGGCAAACGCGCGGGAGAAAGAAGGCTACCGAAGGCGTTTTGACATTCAAAGGGATGATCGAGGGAGTGAGTTCGGCAGGTGCGCGCTATAAGGAACGCGAGGAGATCGAATTTCGAATCAGAGATGTAAAGCGGTTCGGGGGCGTGTTGCGGGGCGTCGGGATGAGGCCGTGGTTCCGCTATGAAAAGTACCGGACGACGTACATGTCACAGTGCCATCCGGGGCTGAAATTGGAGTTGGACGAGACGCCGATTGGTGTCTTCTTGGAACTGGAAGGGCCGAAACGCCAAATTGATCGGGCGGCGAAGGCGCTGGGATACTCGGCGGGCGATTACATCACGGCGTCATATCTTGCGCTCTATGCAGCAGAGTGCGCCCGAAAAAGGTTGAAGCCGGGGAATATGATGTTCGGTAAGAAAAAAAATCGCTAAATTGTGAACTCTTCGCTTGACAAAAATTGCGAGTGCTCTTAACAAGGACATCTATATGGAGCGAACAGATTTGGAACGTTCGTCCAATTCGGAGCCAGGGGGGCGATGCCTGTCTGAGCCAGAGATAAAGGCTCAGGCAGGGATTGCGGTACTGAGTGGCGTGAACAGCCTTGCGATGGCCAAGCTGTGGGCTAAGGAGGCTGTAGCCGGCCAGGAGTGATTTTGCGGGAGTGAGTCGCGCCCGTGGCCGGCGTTGAGTCCGGCCACGGGCTTTTTTTGTGGCCGGCGAGCGCGACGAAAGTAGTGGAAGCAGGAGGATGGGTCATGCTGCACGCAACGGAATTGCTGGGATCGGAAGCGTACGACGCGAACGGGAACTTTGTCGGCAGGGTGAAGGAGTTCTATCTGGAGCCCGCCGAACAAGGGAACCGGATCAGCCGGATGTTGCTGACGCGCGGAAAATATCAGCCATTATTGGCGCGGTATGACCAGGTGGGGTTCGTAGCTCCCGGGACTGTCCGCCTGACGGTGGGGGAAAAGGACCTGGAAGTGTATTCGAAGAATGAAGCGCGGCTGGGCGTGAAAAAGGACCTGCTGGACCAACAAATCATTGATACGCACGGAAGGAAGGTCGTGCGCGTGAATGATTTGGACATCGTCGAGAACAAAACAAATGGAAATGTCGAGCTGCGGATCAGCAAGGTGGACGTGGGGCTTACCGGCGCGGTGGGGCGGCTGCTGCAAGGCGTGGCATCGCCCGGTGTGATTCGGCGAATTCAGGGCAAGTTGCCGACAAAACTGATTCCCTGGGAGTTTGTCAACCTGATTGAGCCAAATCCGCTGCGGAGAGTGAAGCTGCGGCTTACGAGCAAAAAGCTGGCCAGAATGCATCCGGCGGATTTGGCGGACATTATGGAGGAATTGTCGCCGGACGAGCGAAATTCAATTATCGAATCGCTGGACGAGGAGACCGCCGCCAACGTGATGGTGGAGCTGGACAAGCGGCTCAGGACGCAAGTGGTGGAAACGATGAATCCGGAGCGGGCCGCGGAAATTTTGGAGGAAATGGCGCCCGACGAGGCTGCCGATGTGCTTGCGGAACTGCCGGCGGAAACGTCTCGCGAAGTGCTGAGCGAAATGCCGAAGAGGGAAGCGGCGGAAATGCGCGAGTTATTGCAGTTTGAGCCGCATACGGCGGGCGGCATGATGAACACAGAAATGGTGGAAGTGGGGGAGGAGGCAACAAGGGCCGAGGTGATCGAGTACATTCGTTTTCACGAAATGCCTCTGGATCAACTGGACGCCATTATTTTGATCAATCGCGACGCATTTTTTGCGGGAACCGTTTCCGCGGCGAAGTTGCTGCTGGCCGCACCGGAGCAACGGATGTCCGCGCTGGCGAGCGAGCCGTTTGTATCTGTGGAATCGCAGGTCGAGGAGCGCGAGATTTTCGAGCTATTCGACAAGTACAATTTGCGGAGCTTGACGGTGGTAGACCAGGAGAGGCATCCGATCGGCGCAATTACGGTAGATGACGTGGTGAGCCGCATGCATGCAAAGCTGGGATAGATGAGCTGGACAGGCATTAGCGGGAAGATGGAAGCATGGCGCGCGCGCGGCCAGAGCGCGCGTAAGACAGGACGCCATTGGCGCCGGCGCATCGCCCTGTTCCTGGCTGTTGTAGGTCCCGGGCTGATTACGTCGAATGTTGATAACGATGCGGGCGGAATCACCACGTATTCCATTACCGGGGCGCAGCTTGGCTATGCGCTGCTGTGGACCATGATTCCGATTGCCATTGCGCTGTACGTTAGCGAGGAAATGTGCGCGCGCATGGGGGTGGTGACGGGCAAAGGTCTTTCGGATTTGATCCGCGAGGAATTTGGATTCCGCTCGACGTTTTTCGTGATGGTGGCCGGATTGGCGGTTGATTTCGCGAATACGGTGGCGGAGTTTGCCGGCGTGGCGGCCGCGATGCAGATTTTTGGCGTGAGCAAGTACATCGCTGTCCCGCTGGCAGGGATTTTGGTTTGGGTGCTGGTGGTGCAAGGAACGTACAGCCAAGTGGAAAAAGTTTTTCTGGTGGCGTGCGCGTTCTATGTGTCGTACGTGGCGTCAGCGTTTCTCGCAAAACCGGATTGGGCGCTAGCGGCGAAGCAGACGTTTATTCCGGACATTCATTTTAATGTGGCTTATCTGCTGGTGCTTACGGGGCTGATCGGCACGAGCGTAGCGCCCTGGCAGTTTTTCTATCTGCAAGCGGGATATGTGGAAAAGCGCGTCGGTCAGCGGCAATACAAGCATGCGCGGATGGACGTGCTGGTGGGAAGCATCAGTTGCATGGCGATCGTGTTTTTCATCATCGTGTCGACAGCAGCCACGTTGCATGCTACGCACACGCAGATCTCGGAGGCTGCGGACGCCGCGAAGGCGCTGGTTCCATTGGCGGGCAAGTGGGCGGGATACTTGTTTGCGTTTGGGCTGTTGAACGCGTCTCTTTTTGCGGCTTCCGTGCTCCCGCTTTCGACGGCGCATGTGATTTGTGAAGGATTGGGATTCGAAGCCGGAATTGACCACAAATTCCGCGATGCGAAGATCTTTTACGGCCTGTATACGGCGCTGATTGTTTTGGGCGGCGGCATAATTTTGATACCACATGCGCCGCTCTTGAAAATTTTGGTGCTGTCGCAGGTGGCGAATGGAATCTGGCTGCCGTTCGTGATGGTTTTGATTTTGCTTCTGGTGAACCGCAAAGAACTCATGGGTTCGCACGTGAACAGCAAGGGATTTAACGTTTTGGCGTGGGCGATCAGCATCGCGCTAATTGTAGTTACGGTGGCGCTGGCGTACGTGACGATTTTCAAGCCGCATGTAGCCGGCTGACGACGGAATTCCACGGAACATTTCGTGTGCACAGTTCACGCGGTTGTCTGCGCCATGCACGTGTGTTAGCGTTTCTTCGGTTTCTTCCATAGAAAATGAATTCCGATGCGAGCCATTGAGCTGATTAAAACAGCGAACAGCAGGGAAGCGGCTTTGCTGGAGCAGATTGACCCGAAACGTTTGCCTGAGCATGTTGCCATCATCATGGACGGCAATGGTCGCTGGGCGCAGAAACGGCATTTGCCGCGCATTGCGGGTCATCGCATGGGAGTGAAAGTGGCCCGGCAGGTGATCGAGACGTGCGCGCGGCTGAAAATACCGGCGCTGACGCTCTATGCTTTTTCGCTCGAAAACTGGCGACGTCCGCAAGCGGAAGTGGAATTCCTGATGCGGCTATTGCGCGAATACCTCAAAAAGGAAATGCCTTCCATTCACAAAAATAATATCCGCTTGTTGATTATCGGCCGTTCCGCGCAATTGCCCGACGCGGTGCAAAAGGACATCGAGAAAGCGATGAGGCTGACGGCGCAGAATACAGGCATGAAGCTGATTGTGGCGCTGAATTACGGCGGACGCGCGGAATTGGTGGATGCATTCAATGCGATTTTGGATCGCGTGCGATTGAACGGGCTTTCGGCGTTCCATGCGGACGAAGGGACGATTTCGGAGCATTTGTACACCGCCGGACTGCCGGATCCGGATTTGCTGATTCGCACCAGCGGCGAGATGCGCGTGAGCAATTTTCTGCTGTGGCAGATCGCTTACGCGGAACTTTACATTACCGAAGCGCTGTGGCCGGACTTTTCGCGCGAGAAGCTGTTCGAGGCGTTGCTGAATTTTCAGAAGCGTGAGCGGCGTTACGGCGGGCTGGCCATCGCAAAAAATTCGGGGAATGGCGCGTGAACAACTTCGCGACTTCCGAATCTTACCTGCACTCTCCATCAAATCTGGCGCGACTGCGGGCAAATTGACGAAGCGAATCATCACCGGCGCGGTGCTGATACCGATTGTTGTGGTGCTGGTGTATTGGGGGCCCGCGTGGCTGGTGACGAGCATCGCGGCGGTCGTGGCGCTGCTGGCGATGAAGGAGTTCTTTGATTTGTGCGCGCGAATGGGGCTGCGTGCTGCCCGCACTTGGACGATGATTTGCGCCGTGGTCCTGTTCGGGCTGCAATGGCTGCAAGGGAGCGTTGAAGTGCATTGGCTGAGCGGAAATACGGAGCTGATTCGCGGATTGCCGTGGCGCTACGCGTCTATCGAGGCCCTGTTTCTGGCATTTGTATTTGGCATGGCTGCCATCGGAGTGATGAGCCGAATGCCACTCGTCGATGTATTGCCGTCGATCGGCGCGAGCGCGGCGGGGCTGCTGTTTATTGCGTTTCCGTTCAGTTTTTTGGCGCGCATGGAGGGGAAAGCACGCACCGGACCTGTGCTGGTGCTCTTTGCGCTCGCGATTGTGTGGGCCGGGGACACGGTGGCGTACTTTGTTGGGAAATCCATCGGACGAATAAAAATGGCACCGACGCTTTCGCCCGGTAAAACCTGGGAGGGCGCGGCTGGGAACGTGATTGGCTCGCTGATCGTTGGATACTGCTTCGCTCTGTGGCAGCACGGCCCGATAGGAGCATGGTTGATAACAGCGGCGCTCGCGAATGTCGCCGGGCAGGTAGGCGATCTGGTAGAATCGTCTTATAAACGTGGCGCGGGAGCAAAAGACTCCGGCGCGCTGCTTCCCGGACACGGAGGAATGTTAGACCGCATCGATAGCTTGATCTTCGCTGCTCCTGTTGTATGGCTGGCCGCCGGCTGGCTGCTGCAAGCCCGGCTGTGACTCCCTGCACACGGTGAAACGCATTTCCATTCTCGGTTCGACCGGCTCGATTGGGCGGCAATGCCTCAGGGTGGTGGATTCGTTGCCGGGACGGTTCGAGGTCGTGGCGATCTCGGCTGGGCGAAACGTGGAATTGGCGGCCGAGCAGGCCATTAAGTACCGGCCCAAGGCGGTCTCGGTGTCGAGCTGCGAAGGAGCAAAAGAGCTTAAGGCGCGGCTGTCGAGCGCGAAAATTGCTTCGATGCCGGAAGTTTTGTGCGGCGGCGAAGGGATCGAGCGGGTAGCGACGCATCCAGACGCGGATACCGTGCTTTCCGCTGCCGTGGGAGTTGTGGGGCTTCCGGCGACTTACAAAGCGGTGCAGCAGGGGAAGGATATAGCCCTGGCGAATAAAGAGGTGCTGGTGGCGGCGGGCGAATTGGTTATGGCGGAAGCGGAGCGGCAGAAGAAGGCGGTTCTGCCGGTGGATAGCGAACACAATGCCATTCACCAATGTTTGCGCGCGGGCGAGCCGAAAGAGGTTAAGAAGCTGATTCTGACCGCCTCGGGCGGCCCTTTTCGTGAGACTCCTGTAGAGGAATTGAAGCGAGTGACCCCCGAACAGGCATTAGCGCATCCTAATTGGAAGATGGGGAAGAGAATCACGACCGATTCGGCAACGTTGATGAATAAGGGTTTCGAGGTCATCGAAGCGCGCTGGCTTTTTGCCATGCGGCCCGAGCAGATTGACGTGGTAATCCATCCGCAGTCCACAATTCACTCGATGGTGGAATTCGTGGATGGTTCTATTCTGGCACAGCTTGGCCCAACGGATATGCGTATGCCTATCCAGTATGCGTTAACCTATCCGGAGCGCGTGGCATCCAACGGTTTTGCGCTGGACTGGAGCCAGTTGAAGAAGCTCGATTTTGAATCTGTGCCGTTTGAGAAGTTTCCGTGCCTGCGGTTGGCTAAGCAGGCGATGAAAACGGGCGGAGCAGCGCCGTGCGCGCTGAATGCGGCGGATGAGGAGAGCGTTGCGGCATTTCTGGACGGAAAATTGCCGTTTACGGGAATCGCCGAGGTGGTAGAGAGCGTGCTGGAGCGTATGCCGAATGTGAAGCTTCAAGCGATGGATGATGTGCTCGCAGCGGATGAGCAGGCCCGGCGGCTGGCGCGCGAAGAAATCGAAAAAAGGAAGAATTAGCGATGACGCATAGCTGGGTAGGAATTGTGGCGGCGGCAATCGGGTTGGGCGTGATGATTTTGGTCCACGAATGGGGCCATTTCATTGTCGCGCGGCTGTGCGGCGTGCGCGTGGAAGTATTCTCGATCGGATTCGGCAACCGGATTTTTGGCTGGAAACGCGGGAATACGGACTATCGCATCAGCGTGTTTCCACTTGGCGGGTACGTCAAGATGGCCGGAGATAACCCTTCGGAAGAGCGCTCAGGCTCTCCGGATGAATTTTTGGCGCGTCCTCGGTGGCAGCGGGTGTTGATTGTTTTGGCAGGGCCGGTGATGAACGGCGTGCTGGCCATTGCCCTGATGTGGGGACTGTACATGGCCGGCATTCCGATAGCGCGGTATATGCAGCAGCCAGCGCAAATTGCGGGAGTGATTCCTGGTTCCGTGGCGGACAAGGCGGGGCTAAAGCCCGGGGACAAAATCGTTTCCATTAACGGAACTGCGGTTTCCACGTGGAATGAAGCGCTTTCAGATTCGGGCGTTGTGCCGGGAATGACGCTGTCGCTGGATGTAGAGCGCAATGGCGCGGTTATTCCTGTACGGGAAGACGTGCCGAAGAACGCGGTGGATTACTCGGATCTGCTTGGTTATCCCATGTCGGGCAAGGTCGTAGTTGATTCCGTGCAGCCTGGCTTTCCCGCTGCGAAGCAGGGTTTGCAAGCTGGCGATGAGATATTGTCGGCGAACGGCGTCGAGCATCCGAATCCTGCTGTGCTCGCTTATATGATTCGTTCTTCTGGCGGAAAGCCGGTGCAGTTGAAAATCGAGCGCAGCGGCAAGCAGCAGACGCTGAATGTTGATCCGACATTTGGAAATCCGGATGGCACGTCGAAACGCTGGGTGGTAGGCGCGCTATTTGGCGCCGGCGATATGGTGCGGCATTCGTTCACATTCACCGAATCCGCAGCGCAAGCATGGAATTTCAACGCCTCGATGGTGAAAGAAATTATTCGAGTTTTCGGCGGGCTCTTTTCCGGCAGCGTTTCCATCAAGGATTTGGCGGGGCCAGTAGGGATCGTGAAAATTTCCACGGAAGCGGCGAAAAACGGCGCGGCGGACTTCATTAGCTTTATGGCTTTCCTGAGCCTTAACCTGGGAATTGTGAATCTCCTCCCGATTCCGATTATGGATGGCGGGCACATTGTTGTGTTTGCGATTGAGGGAGCGCTGCGACGGGATTTGAGCGTGGCGATGAAAGAGCGTTTCGTAGCGATTGGATTGGTGTTCCTGCTTGCGCTGCTCGCCTTCGTGACGTACAACGATGTGGTTCTCCGTGTCTTAAATCGTTGATATGACTTCGACTGCCGCACGCCGCGTTTCCTCCGGCGAACGCATTAACGTTCAGCAGAAGCCGGGGCAGCTCCAAAAACAACTGGCGGCGCGTTCGATACGGCTGACGCGGCAGCGCAGAGTCGTGTTGCAAGTGATGGATACGGCGCCGCGGCACATGGACGCGGGCGAAATTCTGATTCGCGCGCAGAAAATCGATCCGCGAATCACGCGCGTGACTGTGTATCGCACGCTCGATTTGCTGAAGCACCACGGGCTAATTGATGAGCTGGATCTTCTGCATTTGCGCGG
The DNA here is from genome assembly GCA_035763605.1 of Candidatus Acidiferrales bacterium. GTDB lineage: Bacteria > Acidobacteriota > Terriglobia > Acidiferrales > UBA7541 > DAHUXN01. The sequence continues at coordinate 18,213 of DASUAV010000122.1, read as the reverse complement.
GCACCGCCACTATTACGAAAGCCACGGGCCGCGCGACCACATTCACATCGCCTGCCTGCGCTGCGGGAAAGTGCGGGAATTCGAGAGCGAATTGTACGAGCAGCTCAAGCAGCAGATCGAGCAGGATTGCGAAATGAACGTTACCGTGGCGCGCACGGAAATCGGCGGATATTGCAAAAGCTGCCGTTGAGCAGCGGATCTTTGTAGGATTACCTTCCAACAGTTCGTTTCGTGATTCGCCGTCCTGCGTCCAATCGCTTAAAGAACGAGCGGGTGGCGGCGAGGTCGCGCTGAATCTGCTCGCGAAGCGCTTCGGGGCCTGAGAATTTTTGCTCTTCACGCAGGCGGTGCCAGAAGCGAACCTCCAGCGGCCCTGAGGTAATTTCCTCGGAAAAATCGAAAAGATGGCTTTCAATGGAAAGTCGCGTGCCATCGAACGTCGGACGCACGCCAACGTTTGTTGCGGCACGATAGCATTTCTCTTTGACGATTGCTTCCGTTGCGTAAACCCCGCGCGCGGGAAGCAGTTCCTGCTCGGTTGCGAGATTCAATGTTGGAAAAACGAAGCGGCGGCCTGTGCCTGTTCCGGTGCGAATGTCTCCCGCAAGCGCGAACGGGCGGCCCAGAAGTCGCGCGGCGCTTTCCATCCGGCCGGCTGATACGGCGGCACGGACAGCGGAACTTGATGCGACGCTTCCGCGCACGGTCAGAGGCTGCACGCATTCGACTTCAAAATCGTGCAGGCGGCCAAGCTCCGCAAGCAGACGCACATCTCCTGCTTTGCGATGTCCGAAGCGAAAATTTTCGCCGACGAGGACGGCTTTGACGTGCAGGATGTGAACCAAAATACGCTCGACAAATTCCTGGGGTGACATAGACGCTACGGACACATCGAATTGCAGGATGAAAACGGCATCCAAGCCAAAAGCTTCCATCCGTTCGAGGCGTTGGGCGAGCGTCTCGATCATCGGTGGCGCTGCTTCGGGGCGCAGCACACGCGCGGGATGAGGAGAGAAGGTCAACACAGTTGCGACAGAACGATCGCGGCGCGCCCGGTCCACAACTCGCTCGAAAATTTTCCGGTGGCCGCAATGCACTCCGTCGAAATTCCCGATGGTCAGCACCGTTCGCGAGCCGCCGAAGCGGCTGGCCCATTCCTCCGGTGAACGAGCCACGGTGAACGACATCAGAGTTCAGCCTCCAGTTGAAGTCCGTCATAGGCCAGTCGAACGTTAGCCGGAAGCTTGGCGTTCGTTTCCTCGTGGCCCAAATCGTGGCAGATGTGCGTGAACCAGGCACGTTGCGGCTTCAGCTCGCGAACCAGAGCGAGCGATTGCTCGACGGTTGAGTGCATGGGATGAGGAGTGTAGCGCAGGGCGTCCAAAATCAAATGATCGAGCCCGCGAAGCAATTCGAGCGAGGCCGGCGGGACGGAGCTGAAGTCCGTGAGATATGCCAGGGTACCGATGCGGAATCCGTGAACAGCAATCGGGCCGTGCTTTGCCGGAACCGGAGTAATGCGCAATCCAAAAAGGTCGAATGCTCCGTCGAGTGTGTGAATTTCAATCTGCGGAATGGAGCTTTCCGTGGTTTGCGGCTCGAAAATGTAGGCAAAAGTGCGCCGCAAAATGGCCTCCGTTTGTTTGGCGGCGTAGACGGCAATGGGCGAGCGCTGCTTGGCGTTAAATGGCCGAATATCGTCGAGACCGAGGATATGGTCGGCGTGGGCGTGCGTGTAGAGGATGGCGTCGAGCCGTTCGAGATTCGCGCGCATCGCCTGCTGACGAAAATCGGGCGTGGTGTCAATCACAATGGCGCGCCCGTTGTAGGCGAGCAGGATGGAAGGGCGAGTGCGCTTGTCGTGCGGATCCGTCGAGCAACAAACTTTGCAGCGGCACGCGAGCGTCGGCACTCCCATCGAAGTGCCTGAACCGAGGACGGTAACGTGGAATTTCTGCGGTTTTGATTCGGAGGGTCTGGATTCAGCGGACATGCACTAGCGCGCGCCTTTTGCCCCTTCGCGCATTTTTTTAGCCGCAGCTTTGGATATTTCCATGTAGGAAAGTTTGAGGCTGCCAAGCACGTCAGAGAGAAGTGATTCTTCTTCCGGGGCCAGATTGCCGCTGGTTTTCTCGCGTAGCACGTCCAGCATATCAATCATTTCGCGCGCGCCTTCGAGATCGAGATAAGCCTGTCCGGTGGCAGGATCCGGGACACCGCCCATGAGGGCCGCAGCGTTGCGACCGAGCAGGTCAATCAGCAATTGGAAATTTCTATCCGCCTTAATTGTCGGATTCTGTTGCGCGGCCGGCTGCTGCGAAGCGGTTGGCTGCGACGCTTTTTCGCTTTTGCCTTCGCGTGCAGCGGCGCTTGTCTCGGATTTGGCTTGCTCGCGCGTTTGTTGTTCGGCTATCTCGGGGCGCAGCTCTCCCTCGGGCGTGAAAAGGCGCCGGTCTACCACGCGAAACGATTCTTCGTTTTTTGGATCCGCCACCGAACGCTCCTGCGGCAAACTTTCTGACTGCTTGGAATGACGCGTGTTATTTTACCATCACAGGGCGCTCCGCGCGTAATCGGCAGCAATTTAGCCTTGTCATCAATTAGCGCCTGCCGTAAAGTGTGCGATTACTTCGGGGGCATCGGTTGCCGAGGTCTGGGAAAAAGAAACAAACGGTTCACCGCGCAGCGAAGGGGCATAGCGGGCGTCGCAAGGGCCACAGTTCCAGCAGGGCAGGGAAGTTATTCGAGGGTCTGATCGCTTTGCAGAAGCGGTTGCGCGCGCCGAATGGCTGTCCCTGGGATCGCGAACAGACGCACGAAACGTTGCGTCCTTTTCTGGTGGAAGAAACGTATGAAGCTTTGGACGCGCTGGACACGCGCAAATTCACCAGCGAACTGGGCGACTTGCTGCTGCAAATTGTCTTTCATGCGGAGTTGGCAAGCGAGGCCGGCAAGTTCGATATCGCAGACGTCATTCGGGCCGTGCACACCAAGATGGTGCGCCGGCATCCGCATGTGTTCGGTAAAGTGAAAGCGGGAAGCTCGGCGCAGGTGCTCAAGAATTGGGAGCAGATAAAGGCCGAGGAGCGTGCTGGCGAAATCGGGCGGAGCGCAACGGAGCCAGATTCCGTGCTGGAGGGTGTGCCGCACGGACTTCCAGCGTTACTTGAAGCCTATCAGTTGAGTCGCCGCGCTTCGAACATTGGGTTTGATTGGGAGAATGCAGAAGGGATACTTGAAAAAATCCGTGAAGAAGTGGATGAGATTCGAGCGGCCATGGCGAACGCGCGAGTGGAAAGCGTCAGCAAGAATTCTGAAGTAGAACATGAAATCGGCGACCTGTTTTTTACAGTGGTGAATCTTGCGCGCTTCGTGAGTGCAGATCCCGAGCGAGCGCTCAAGAGCGCTAATCGAAAATTCAAGCAACGCTTTCAATGGATGGAGAAGAGGGCTCGCGAGCAGGGAAGTCGGCTCGCCGACGTTCCTCGCGCGGAGATGGAACAATTATGGAACATGTCGAAGGCTCAAGCGCTGCGCGCAAGCCAATAACAGTACGGCATTGTTCGACGCTCGAAGAGTACGAAGAGTGCGTACGCCTGCAGCTTATCACCTGGGGCGAGGACCTTGTTGTTCCATCAGGTCTCTTTGTCGTCGCGCGCGAAACGGGCGGACAAACCCTGGGCGCTTTTGCCGGCGAGCAGATGGTTGGTTTCACGCTGGGCCTGGCCGGATTTCATAAAGGAAAGCCCATTATCCATTCGCATATGACCGCGGTTCTCCCGGATTTTCGCGACCGCGGCATAGGGCGCATGCTCAAATTGGCGCAGCGGAATGATTGCCTGGCGCGCGGCATACGCCTAGTTGAATGGACCTTTGATCCACTCGAACTGAAGAACGCTCATTTCAATATCAATCGCCTCGGGGCTGTGGTGCGGCGTTACTTGCCGAACTGTTATGGGATTACGCAGAGCCCATTACATGCGGGATTGCCCACCGACCGCCTCATGGCCGAGTGGCGCCTGGATTCGCCCCGCGTGCAGGCGATTCTGCGCGGAGAAACTCCGAAGATCAGTTCGGATGCAGTGCGAATTTCTGTTCCGCAGGATATCAGCAGCAGGAAACAGCAGGATCCCGAGGCGGGCGCGCGGGTCCAGGCGGAAATGCGCCAGCAATTCTTGAATTATTTGGAGAAGGAATTTGTGCTCACAAATTTGGAGATTGGCCCTCGGGAGGCCAATTATGTTCTCGAGCCGATGCAGCAGGTGGCTTCTCAACTCGGCGAAATCAACTAGAGCCAAGAGGGCGGAAGAATGCGTATCGAACGATTGACGCTGCGCGAAATTCGAATGCCGCTGGTGATGCGCTTTGAAACCAGCTTTGGCGCGACGACGGAGCGGCGCATCTTGCTGGCGGAAGTGCAGGCAGACGGCGTCAACGGCTGGGGTGAATGCGTTGCGGGCGAGGAGCCTTACTATTCGCCGGAGACCGTCGAAACGGCATGGTTAATCTTGAAGGAATTTCTTTGGAAGGACATTCGTGAGAAAGAATTCAAGGCGGCGTGTGAGGTCTCCGGACTGCTCGCACATACGCGCGGCCACAACATGGCCAAAGCCGCTCTGGAAGCGGCGATTTGGGATGCGGAAGCAAAGCAGAAGAATGTGCCGCTATGGGAATTGCTAGGAGGTAGGCACGAGGAGATTTCGAGCGGCGTTTCCATTGGTATTCAGCCCAGCACGGAACAATTATTGGCAAACGTCGAGAAAGAGTTGGCCGCAGGCTACCAGCGCATCAAGATCAAGATCAAGCCGGGCCAGGACATCAACCGAATCGAGGCGGTGCGAAAACGTTGGCCGCAGATCCGTTTGATGGCCGACGCGAATTCCGCCTACACGCTCGATGATGCGGCGCTGTTGAAGCAGCTCGATGCCTTCGCGCTGATGATGATCGAGCAGCCGCTCGGATGGGACGACATTTACAGTCATACAAAACTTCAGAAGCAGCTTCAAACTCCGATCTGCCTCGACGAATGCATCCATGAGTATCATCATGCTGTGGAGGCGGTTGAAACCGGCGCCTGCCGCATCATCAATATGAAGATGGGCCGCGTCGGCGGACACACAGTGATGCGGCAAATCCACGATCTTTGCAAGACGCACGGAATTCCCATGTGGTGCGGCGGAATGCTCGAGTCCGGCATCGGGAGGGCGCACAATATCGCCCTGTCCACTCTTGAAAATTTCACGCTGCCGGGTGATGTTGCGGCCAGCAAACGCTACTGGGCCGAAGACATTGTTGAACCGGAGATCGAAGTCACCTCTAAAGGGACCATTAAGGTCCCCAGTGGACCGGGAATCGGATATAAACCAAAACTTGAAATGATCGAGAAGCTCACCGCGCGCAAAGAGGTGCTGAAGTAATTTGGCGGAACGCCTGCGCCATCCCGTCCTGCTCTACACGCTGATACTTTTGATGATCCTCGCGTGGTCCTTTAACTTTACCGTCGGCAAAATTACGCTCCAGCACATCAACCCCTACGCGCTGACTTCTTTTCGTATTGTGCTATCGGGATTATTGATGCTGCCGATTTATTTCCTCATGCCGCGGCGAACTTCGTTCCATCGCGGGGATCTTTGGACGTTTGTGGTGCTGGGTTTCTGGGGAGTGGTCGTCAACCGCGGACTTTTCATACTTGGCCTCGATTTCACCACGGCATCGCACTCGGCGCTCATTGTGGCCACCGCGCCGATTTTGATTCTGCTCCTGGCGCGGGCGCAAAAGCTGGAATCCGTAACGTTCGCGAAGCTCGCCGGCATGATGATTTGCTGCGCTGGGATTATCGTGCTTGTCGCCGGAGACCGAGCGCACGCGGAGCATGGCACCTGGGTGGGGGACTTGATTACACTCTGCGGCACGATCGGCTTTTCGGTTTACACGGTGCTTTCAAAAAAAGTGGCGCGGAGCTACGACACGATTTCAATGAATACGTTCTGCAATATGGCCGGCGCGATTCTTCTGCTGCCACTGGCCATACAGCAGGGAATTTCGCTGAATTGGCATGCGGTAGGCGCGATTGGATGGCTGGGACTCGCGTACACAGTATTCATTTCATCCATCGCGGCATATCTTGTTTTCTTTTGGGCGCTGGCGCATATCTCGGCATCGCGGCTTGCGGCGTTCACGTATATCGAGACGCCACTGGCTACTTTCATCGGCGTGATTGTACTTGGGGAAAAATTGACAGGAGCGCTGCTTCTTGGCGGCGCGTTGATTCTCGCGGGTGTCTATTTGGCAGAGTTCGGTCCCGGTAAACAGGAAACTCCGGTTGAAACAGCTGGCGCGTAGGAAACGCACAAGTGTGCTAAACTCCGCGCGCGGTTGCGCATATAAAGTAGTGCTTTAAGGTGGCGAATGTCGGAAACGAAGCGCATTGCCGTGATTCCCGGCGACGGAATCGGATGTGAAGTAACACCTGAAGGTGTGAAAGTTGTGCGTGCTGCCTGCGCCCTGAGCGGCCAAAAAATCGCCTTCACTGATTTTGACTGGGGAGCGAATCGTTTTCTGAAAGATGGAACTACGCTGCCCGCTGACGCTCCCGACATTCTGCAGCGAGATTTCGACGCGATTCTATTCGGCGCCGTGGGAGACCCGCGCGTGCCTTCCAATCAGCATGCGGCTGACATCCTGCTCGGCCTCCGGTTCAAGCTGGACCTCTACGTGAATGCGCGACCGTGCGTTCTTTTTGACGAAAGGCTCACTCCGCTGCGGAATCGCTCGGAACGCGACATCAATTTCATCGTGTTCCGCGAAAATACCGAGGGCGCCTACGCGGGAATCGGGGGGAACTTCAAGCAGGGCAGTCCGGACGAGATTGCGGTGCAAGAGGACGTGAATACCCGCAAAGGCGTCGAGCGGATTATTCGCTATGCGCTCGAATATGCGCGGCGCAAAGGAATGAAACGCGTGTGCATGAGCGACAAGTCGAACGCCATGACTTACGGCCACGGTTTGTGGCAGCGCGTTTGGAGGGAACTGCGGAAGGAATACGCAGATCTCGAAACGCGGCATTTGTATGTGGATGCGCTGATGATGGAAATGGTGCGCGATCCAGCGCAGTTTCAGGTCATCGTTACCTGCAATCTTTTCGGCGACATCGCCAGCGATTTGGGCGCGCAGCTCTCCGGCGGATTGGGACTTGCGCCTTCCGGGAACATTCATCCCGGACGCGTTTCGCTTTTTGAGCCGGTGCATGGCTCGGCTCCCAACATCGCCGGAAAAAACATTGCCAATCCTCTCGGATCGGCATTGGCAGGCGCGATGATGCTCGAATATCTGGGCCTGGAACGCGAGGCATTGACAATTCAAAATGCTGCCCGTGACGCTGTGCGGGAAGGGAAGGCTACGCCTGATCTTGGCGGAGACATGGGCACGCGCGAGCTTGGGGATTGGCTTGCCGACAGGATTTCAAAGCGCGGCTTCGCCGGCGTGTGCGCTCAGGCATAAGAATCGTACTCGCGATCGCGCCTCCGGCTCATTCCGGCGACCACCAACATTCCCAATAAAAATCCGCCCACGTGCGCCCACCAGGCTACGCCGCCCTCTGCGGCGCTCCCCAGCGAACTAACTCCGCTCAGAAACTGCACCATGAACCACAAGCCGATGAAGAGCACCGCGGGGAGTCGCGCAAAAAACCACCAAAAGAATAGAGTCACCAGCGTCAGAATCTTCGAGGACGGAAACAAAACGACGTACGCGCCAAGCACGCCGGCAATCGCGCCGCTCGCGCCTAGCGAAGGAATTTTCGAGCCGAGGCTGAAGAGCGTTTGCGCCACGCCCGCGCCTAATCCGCATAGAATATAGAAGCCAAGATAAGGCACATGCCCGAGCCGGTCCTCAACATTTCCGCCAAAGAGCCACAGGAACCACATGTTTCCGATAATGTGCAACCACCCTGCATGCAGGAACATGGAAGTCACGAAGGGAAGGAACGCCTGCGCAAGCGTGAAATGCGAACCGGCCAGCGCCAGTTGAATGCGCGCCGGAATCAGCGAGTAAGTGAAAATGAAGGAGTTCAATGCGCGCGGTGGAAGAGATAATTGGTAAAAGAACACCAGAAAGTTGGCAATGATCAGAGCAAGAGTGATCGCTGGGAAATGAACGCGCGGCCGAAGATTTTTCAACGGGATCATTTAGCTTCTTTTTGTTGCTGCGAGTAGCGTATTAATTCTTTGGGCGAGAATGCCGGTTCAGGACGCTTCGAGTCTTTCATGAACTTGCGTATCTCGCGCAACGATTTGATTCCGCCGCGCGCGCCAAAGGCAGTGCAGTTCAAGGCAGCAGCCGCGCAACTAAATTCAAGTATTTCTCGAAGTCTCCATCGCCTGACAATGCCATATACAACGCCAGCATGAAAAACGTCGCCAGCGCCAGTTGTGTCTCGCGCATCTACAACAAACCCGCGCGAATAGTGAAAGCGTGAACCGTCCCACGCCAGCGCTCCGAGCCGGCCTAAAGTAATACCTGTGACCATGCATCCGTAGCGTTGCGCAATCTGCGGCAGCGCCGCGAGAGGATTCGATTCGTTGATCACGCTGGCGGGGAATTCCGATGATGTGAAGAGATAGTCTGTCTGCTCAAGTAAAGCTTCAAGTCCGGGATAGACATTGTCCACATCGGCGACCACGGGAATTTTTGCCGCGCGCGCCCATTCGGCTGCCTGCGCCGCGACCGCGGTGTCATGCCCGTCAACGAGCAGCACTTGCGAATTGCGTATCCAGTTCTGTTTCAAGTGTTCGGGCTTTAGGGTGAGCCGGGCATCGCGCTTCCATAGGATAGTTCGCTCGCCCGACTGGCCGTCCACCAAGATGAAAGAGAACTGGCTCAAGCAGTTCTTTATCTGTATGAGCTGCGTTTCGACGTTTGCGCTCCGAAGGCTCCTCTGCTGGAGTTGGCCGGCGGTATCATCGCCGATCGAGCCGACGTATCGCGCGGAGAGTCCCCATTTGCTGCAAGCAATTAGCGCTGTGGCCACTTGCCCGCCCGGAAGAACAGCGGCTGAGGTGACTTCAAGCTTGGAATTAAAAACAGGGAAGTGCGGCAACTGGATCACCGTGTCGGTGGCGTTGATTCCGACACCCACAACGTCAGCAACTTTGGCCTGAGTTCTGCGGCGCGGCACGGCGTGTACTGTAATCGAGAAGCGCGCGAATGAAAAGCGCGGCTTCGGTAAAGAAAATCGCGCGGCGGAGATTGCACGTCTCGCACGCGTGTGATAATAATTTTGTTCTGCCGCAACGTGTTAGAGTTTGCTGTGCGTGCGGAAACGTCGGCGCGCCGACAAGCGGGATGCCACTTCGCGAATCCGAAGCCATTGTGTTGCAGAGCTATCCGCTCGGCGAGGCCGACCGCTTGGTCAGTTTTTTGAGTCGCAGCATGGGGCGCGTGCGCGGAGTCGCGCGAGGAGCGCGCCGTAGCAAGAGCAGGTTCGGTTCGACGCTAGAACGCATGTCTTATGTGCGCATCTGGTTTTTCGAGCGGGAAACGCGTGAACTCGTGCAGATAAACCAGTGCGAGCTCATCGAATCGTTCGTGGGTGCGTTTCGCGACTATTCGGCGGGAAACGCGCTGACTCTTTTTGCCGAGATCGCCGAAGCGGTCCTGCCGGAGCGAGAGCCGGTGGACGCTCATTTTCGATTGATGTTGCTGGCCGCGCAGTATATTAAACGCGAGAGAAGCATCGAGTTGCCGCTGGCGTATTTCTCGTTATGGACAGTTCGCTTAGGCGGCTGGCTGGGCTCGTTTGAAAGTTGTGCTCGTTGCGGCAAGGGCATCGCCGGCGGAGTTTACGCGAATCCAGCCAGCCCGGGCTTTTTTTGCGCCAACTGCCGAATTGCTGGGATGCGTGTGATTTCAGAAGGAGCGGTGGTTGCCTCCAAGAGCATATTGAACGAGCGATTGGACAAGCTTGAGCCTTCCAGTTTTCCGAAGGCGGCGCTCCATGCGCTTACGGAGTATTCTTTGGACTTGATTGAGCATCAGATCGAACGCAAATTGAAGGCACGCGAAATTCTGAAGAGTGCATTGTGAGTCCGACAGCCAAGACAGTTAAATTAAAGAAAAACGTGAAGCCTGCAGGTGCTCCACGGAAGGAGCGAGGCCTATCGCTGCAAGCAATGATTTTTGCCCTGGAGAATTATTGGTCAGATCAAAGCTGTATCGTGCAGCAGCCGTACGATGTTGAAATGGGTGCCGGGACGATGCACCCAGAAACATTCTTTCGCGTCCTCGGCCCCGATCCCTATCGCGTCGTTTATGTTCAACCAAGCCGCCGGCCCAATGATGGGCGATACGGCGAAAATCCCAATCGCCTTTACAAGCATTCACAACTTCAAGTAATTCTTAAATCATCGCCGAATGATGTTCAGGATTTGTATTTGAAGAGTCTGCGCGTTCTCGGCATTGATTTGAAGCAGCACGACATCCGCTTTGAGGAAGACAACTGGGAGTCGCCAACATTGGGTGCATGGGGCGTGGGATGGCAAGTATTACTTGATGGTCTGGAAATCACGCAATTCACCTACTTCCAGCAATCCGGCGGAGTGGACCTCGATCCGGTCTCATGCGAATTGACTTATGGCCTGGAGCGTATCGCTGCTTTTCTGCAGGGCGTGGACAGCGTTTTTGATCTGCGCTGGTCGGACAAGTCAACGTATCGCGACATCCGGCTGGCCGAGGAGCAACAGTTCTCGGCCTATAGTTTTGATTGGGCTGACCCAAAACGAACGCGCGATATGTTCGATCTCTGCGAGAAGGAGGCGAAGGCGATCCTCGCCCATCATGGTGGCGCGACAGGGAGCACCTCCGGGGAACAGCCAACAACCCCGCTCCTCGCTGCTTATGATTTTGCGCTGAAGTGCTCTCACCTTTTCAATATTTTGGATTCGCGCGGAGCAATCTCCACCACCGAGCGTGCCGCCTTGATCGCACGAGTACGCGCGCTTTGTTGCGCGATTGCCGCCGCGTATTGCACGGCGCACGGATGGGGCGAAGCTGCGGCTGCTGAAAATGCCTCCGCACCTCCAGCAGGGAAGGCGCGTTGATGAAGGATCGCGGAGAATTTCTTTTTGAAATAGGCTGCGAAGAAATACCTGCGGGCTTGCTCCTGAAAGCCGCCGAGGAACTTAAGGCATTACTTGAGAAGCATCTCGCCGCCGCACGAATTCTCGCCTCAACTGTTTCTGCCTATGGAGCGCCGCGAAGACTTGCCGCCATGTCGAATGCCGTTCTGCTTCAGCAGCGAGACGAGAAGGTTGAACTGCTAGGCCCGCCAAAGTCGGTGGCGTTTGATAATGTCGGCCAGCCGACGCGCGCTGCTCAGAGCTTCTGCGAGAAACAGAACCTTCGCATGGATGACCTCTATACAACCACGACTCCGCGCGGTGAACATCTGGCTGCATCGCGAGTCGTGCCCGGTAAGCCCTCGCGCGAACTCCTGGCTGAGATGCTTCCGCGTATTCTCCGCGAGTTTACCTTCCCGCGCTCCATGTACTGGACAGGGAAGAAAGGCGTGCGATTTATTCGACCGGTGCGCTGGATTGTTGCCTTGCTGCAGGGCAAAACCGTGCAGGTTGAATACGAAGGAGTGGTCGCCAGTAACATAACTCAGGGTCACCGCTTTCTGGGAAGCTCCAGAATTCCGGTTACTGGGCCAAAGGATTACGTTCAGAAATTGCGGCGCAACTTTGTGCTGGTGGATCCCGGCGAACGCCAGTCGAAGATCGAGCGCGAACTTCGCGCCATCACCGGCAAAGGGAAATGGAATCTGCATGCGGATCCGCAGCTGTTGAATCTCGTGACTTACCTCAACGAGTACCCGACGGTGATTCGCGGCGACTTTGACGCGGAGTATTTGGAGCTGCCCTCTGAAGTGACGATTACCGTGATGCGCGATCATCAGAAATACTTTGCCGTCGAGGACCGGCGTGGCGAGCTTCAGCCGCACTTCCTTGCGGTCATAAACCTCGACAAGGATCGCGCGGGCCTGGTCCGCCAGGGACATGAAAAAGTGTTGCGCGCGCGACTGGCCGATGCCAAGTTCTTTTGGCAGACGGATCAAAAGCGTCGGCTCGCCGACTACATGGACAAGCTCGCCCACATCACCTATGAATCACGGCTCGGCAGCTATCGCGACAAAACGGAACGCATTCGCCACCTCGCTCGGAAAACCGCCAGCAACTGGTTCGATTCCGGAATTCGCGGCGCGGACGTTGGTGCGGCAGACCGAGCGGCTCAGTTGTGCAAGTGCGACCTTGCGACTGAAATGGTTCGCGAGTTCACGGAGCTGCAGGGAATCATGGGAGGTCTTTATGCCCGAGTTCAAGGAGAAGATGAAGATGTCGCTTGGGCAATCTACGACCATTACAAGCCGCAGGGAACTGAAGATTCCGTTCCACGAAATTTGACGGGCTGTTCGGTCTCCATCGCGGACAAGCTGGATTCTCTTGTGGCTTGTTTTGGCGTTGGCATTATTCCTTCCGGCTCGAGCGATCCATTTGCGTTGAGGCGTGCCGCTTCCGGAATAGTTCAGATTCTACTTGAAGTGGGAATTCCGCTTTCCTTGTCCTCTGCTGTGTCCGTTGCCGCGCAGGCTCTGCACGCGAGCTCACCCAAGATCGAGGTCACCGCGGAAGCGGAGCGCCGCGTTCTCGATTTTATTAGCGAGCGGGCAAAGTATCTACTGCGCGAGAAGAACGGATTTGCTTATGACGAAATCAACGCCGCGATGGCCGCTGGGTCGGACGATCTGGTGGACGTCCGCAACCGCATCGTCGCGCTGCGGGCGATCCGCCATTCAAGGAATTTCGAGCCACTGGCAATCGCATTTCGCCGAATTAAGAAAATCCTGGAAAAGGCCGGACCAGATGGAGGACATGCGCGCGCAGTGAATTCGGAACTGTTGGCGCTCGATGCGGAAAAGAAGCTCTATGGAGAATCGCGATCACTCGCCGACCGCGCTGGAGTTCATAAACGCGCCGGTAAATATAAAGAAGCACTTGAAGCTATATCCGAATTGCGCCCCACCGTTGATCGTTTCTTCGACGAGGTGCTGGTGATGGACAAGGATGCGGCTGTCCGAGAGAATCGCCTCGCTTTGCTCGCTGGATTACTTAAGGAATTTTCAACCATTGCCGATTTCTCGGAGATTGCTGCGGAAGAGAGATAGCCTGCGAGCCCGGGTCGGAATTTCATCGCGGCTTTCATTGTCGGCGCGCCGACAAACTTGCGTAAACTCAAAACCCGTTCTAATGAAAATGCGAGGGCAACTGTGAAATACGTCTACTTCTTTGGAAGCGGTAAAGCAGAAGGGAATGGCCAGATGAAAGACGTGCTCGGCGGCAAAGGAGCCGGGCTCGCGGAAATGACCAAGATCGGCCTCCCCGTGCCGGCTGGCTTTACAATTTCGACGGAAGCCTGCGACTATTTTTTCAAGCACGACCGAAAGTATCCAAAGGAGTTGGCCGCACAGGTCGAAGCGAATCTTGCGCGTCTGGAGAAGGCTACCCGGAAAAAGCTTGGCGATCCATCTGACCCGTTGCTCGTTAGTGTGCGCTCTGGCTCGGCTCGCTCCATGCCCGGAATGATGGAGACGATTTTGAATCTCGGTCTGAACTCCAAGTCCGTCGAGGGCCTTGCGAAGAGAACGGGGAATGAGCGTTTCGCTTACGACGCCTACCGGCGATTTGTGCAGATGTATTCCAGTGTAGTTATTGGGCTTTCAAAGGACGAGCTTGAAGAAAAATTGCGAAACCTAAAGAATCGCTTGAATATCAAGGATGATACGCAGATTCCCGCCGAACATTTGAAGAACCTCGTGAATGAGTACAAAGAACATTTCAAGGCAAGGACAGGGAAGCCGTTTCCTGAAGATCCTCAGGAACAACTATGGGGCGCGATTGGGGCGGTTTTTGAATCGTGGATGGGCGAGAAGGCTGTCACCTATCGCCGCGTCGAGAAAATCACCGGACTGCTTGGCACGGCCGTGAACGTAGTGCAGATGGTGTTCGGAAACACCGGAGAAAACTCCGGCACGGGCGTTTGCTTCACGCGTGATCCTTCGACGGGCGAGAAAGATTTTTTCGGAGACTTTCTGATCAACGCCCAGGGAGAGGACGTCGTCGCGGGCATTCGCACGCCGATGCCATTGCGCGAAATGTCCAAGCGCATGCCGAAGGTTTACAAGCAACTTGAAAACGTGCGGAAGACTCTTGAGCGCCATTATCGCGACATGCAGGATCTGGAGTTTACCGTTGAAGACAGGAAGCTCTACATGCTGCAAACCCGCACCGGCAAGCGCTCGCCTGCGGCTACTTTCCGCATTGCCATGGATATGGCCAATGAAGGCTTGATCACTCGCGAGCAGGCCATTGAGCGCATTCAGCCGGAGGATATCGAGCGTCTGTTTTATCCGGTCATCGCACCTTCCACGAAAAGAGAAGACCTCGCCAAACGCAAAATTGCTACCGGCGTGAATGCGGTTCCCGGCGCCGCAGGAGGCAAAGCGGTCTTCACAGCGCATGAAGCGGAGGATTGGGCGTCGCGTGGCGAGAAAGTGATTTTGGTGCGCCGCGAAACCAGCCCGGAGGACGTCGGCGGAATGCACGTCGCGCAGGGAATTCTGACCGCCACCGGCGGAAAGACCAGCCATGCTGCAGTGGTCGCGCGCGGATGGGGGAAGTGTTGCATCGTCGGCTGCGAGGTTCTAGAGATCGACTACGCCAAAAAATTGATGCACGTGGATGGACGCACTATTTCACAAGGCGACTGGCTCACTCTGGACGGAAGCGAAGGCGCGGTTTATGAAGGCCAGATCGAACTCGCACGTCCTGAGCCGCCCAAAGCCTATTCGATCGTAATGGGCTGGGCCGATGACATTCGCAAGCTCCGCGTGCGTACCAACGCCGATACACCTTTCGATGCGCGACGCGCTCGCGAGCTTGGCGCAGAAGGGATTGGTCTCTGCCGCACCGAGCACATGTTCTTCAAGGATTTCGAGCAGCCGGAGAAGAGCATCGAGCGCCAGCTCGCCATTCAGGAAATGATCATTGCTGATACCCGCGAGTCCCGGCAGACGGCGCTCGATAAGCTGCTGCCGTTCCAGCGTCGCGATTTCATCGGAATTTTCGAGGCCATGGATGGTCTGCCGGTCACGATTCGGCTGATTGATCCTCCGCTACACGAATTTGTGCCGCACGAAAGGAAGCAGCAGGAAGACTTGGCCCGAAAGATCGGCGTGCCGGTGGAGAAGGTCATTCGCCGTGTTGAACAATTACATGAAGCTAACCCGATGCTAGGGCATCGCGGCTGCCGCCTTGCCATCACCTTTCCGGAAATTCTCGAGATGCAGGTACGCGCGATTATCGAGGCGGCGATTGAATGCCAAGAGCGCGGAGTTAAAGTATTTCCTGAAATCATGCATCCCCTCACCATGGCGAAAAAAGAAATGAAAATTCTCGAGGAAGCCACGCGTAGAGTCGCTGACAGAATCATTTCTGAACATAAAGTAAAACTTCAATGTCTGGTTGGCACGATGATCGAGCTCCCGCGAGCTGCATTGATCGCGGACCAGATTGCGGAAATCGCGCAATTCTTTTCCTTCGGCACCAATGATTTGACGCAAACCACCATGGGCCTTTCCCGCGATGATGCCGGCAGATTTCTTCCGGAATATGTGGACGAAAAAAAAGCCGGCATCTTTGCTGCGGATCCTTTCCAGACGCTTGATCAGGAGGGCGTCGGAATGCTGATTCGCTGGGCTATCGAGCGCGGCCGCAAGACAAGGCCGGATTTGAAGGTAGGAATATGCGGCGAACACGGCGGTGATGCGCCAAGCGTGAAGTTCTGTCATAAGGCCGGCATGAATTACGTCAGCGCATCGCCATTTCGAGTGCCGATTTCGCGCCTGGCAGCGGCGCAAGCCGTTATCGAAGAAAAAGCAGCAAAGAAGAGCGGTAAGCGTGCAAAGGCCCGCAACTGATGCCACATCACCCGTTTGTTATCGGAGTTTGCGGAGGCACCGGTTCCGGCAAGACGACGGTAACAAACCGGCTCTCTGAAGCGCTCTCTTCCGACGGAGTAGTCGTCCTTCAGCAGGACCACTACTACAAAAATCTGTCCCACCTGTCGCCGGTGGAGCGGGCCAAATGCAATTTTGACCATCCTAGCGCGCTGGATAGCGGACTTTTCACCGAGCACATCAAGAAGTTGCGGCAAGGTGAATCCATCGAACGGCCCGTCTATGACTTCGCCCAGCATCGGAGGATTCCGGAGACGGTTACAGTCGCGCCGCGTCCGGCGATTTTGGTGGAAGGCATACTGATTTTTGAGAACCAGTCGCTGCGGAATCTTATGGATCTGAAAATTTTCGTGGATACCGACGCGGACGTTCGTTTCATACGCCGGCTGGTCAGGGATATCAACGAGCGCGGAAGGACGCTGGAGTCGGTCATCGAGCAATATGAGAAGACCGTGCGTCCGATGCATTTGGAGTTTGTAGAGCCAAGCAAGCGCTATGCGGATATCATCATTCCGGAAGGCGGGCACAATGAAGTGGGGATTGATCTGGTGATTCAGAAAGTCCGCTCGCTGCTTTTACGATGAGCGCTTTCTTTATATCCAGCACGTCACAGCCGCATAGATGCGCGGCGGCTCAGGTCGGCATTTTGAGGAAAAAATACAATCCGGCGAAGGCAAAAATTCCGTCCGGCGCCCACGCGGCCAAAAACGCGGGAAGCTGCCCCACGGTTCCCATCGCTTCGAATAGAGCGGCAATAGCCCAATAAGCGATGGCGATTCCGATGGCCAGCGCCACGCCGCCCACTGCTCCGCGCGTTCCCACCAGCAAAGCGAATGGGATCGCCAGCAGAATGATGATCGTGACCATCAAAGGGAAAGCGAACTTCTTGTGCCATTCGATCGAAAGGCGCGACGTTTCGAAGCCGGCTTTCCGCAACGCTTGAATGTAGCTTCGCAGTTGCCGCCAGTTCATCTGGTTATATTGCAGAACTTCGCGCTTGAAGTAAGAAGGCGGCTCGGAGAGCTCCGGAAACGAGTCCACCACAAAAGTTTTGTAGGATGTTACTGTTGCGCCTGAAAAATCGCGCACCCAGCCGTTCTCCAGCACCCAGGAATTCAAGTTTGGTTCCCAATATGTGCGCTCCGCGTAGATGCGCCGCTGCATCTGGAAGTCCGCAGGATCAAGCTCGAAAATGCTTAGACCGCCAAACAAATTATTGTACGGATCAAAAAGATCGTAGTTGTAGATCTTGTCGTTCTCTCCAAAAATCCACTGATGCGCCGGCTGAAAATACGTTTGCGCGGGGCGGCCTTTGATGCGGTCGTGCAAGGAGTCCTGCCGCTGGTTCGCGTAGGGGAGAAAAGTGTCGTCGAGCAGAAAGAGTCCAAAAGTCAAAAGCGCTCCGGCGAGCAGCAGCGGTAGCGAAATGCGAAAGAGGCTGACGCCGGATGCTTTGAACGCGGTGATTTCATTGTTTTTGGCCAGCAGGCCCAGCGTGACGAGCGTGGCAACCAGCGCTGCGAGCGGAGCCAGTTGATAAAGCATCATGGGAATAAGGTGCACGAAATAATCGAGAACGATCAAAAGCGAGATGTGGTTTTTCGTGATGTCGCTCAATAGATCAAAAAGGGTGAACGCATCAAACAGAATCATGAAAGCCGCGAGCATCAGGACGAGCCAGAACACAAATGTGCGGAGAACGTAAAGGTCGAGAAGCAGCGGAAACGCACGCGTGTGATATTTTGCCGGATGCCAGCTTTCTACTTGCAAAGGCGTTCGAGGCGCGACGGCCGCTCTTTGTAGATCTGATTCTTCCGGAGACCCTTTTCTCTTTCGAAACGCAAGCCGTACGCGGTCCATCCAGCGCGCCTCGGGGCGTATCTGCTCCAATCTTCGCAACAGAGTGATGGCGACAGCAAAAGTCACGATATTCGCCATCCACACGCCAAGCGCAGGCGAAAGGACGCCGTTTTGCGCGTAGTGCACGCCAGTCACGAAGAAAATGTAGTACACGCAGATGAGCAGGATGGCCACGACGAATCCGCCGGCGCGCCCGCCGCGTCGTGGATGTACGGCCATCGGCACGCCCAGGAGCGCAAAAAATAGGCAGGCAATCGGAAGCGCAAGTCGCTGCTGAAATTCGG
>DASUAV010000121.1:0-25099 GCA_035763605.1 Candidatus Acidiferrales bacterium | reverse complement strand
TTGCCTGTTGCCGCGAAAATCGCGTTGGTGACCGCAGGAGCGGCGGGCGGCACTCCGGGCTCCCCGCAGCCGGTGGGATCGTTTTCGCTCGGCAGAATGTGGACTTCGATGACGGGAGATTCGCGCATGCGAACAATCGGGTAACCGTCAAAATTGTTTTGTTTTGTGACACCATTCTCAACAGTGATCTCACCCATTAGAGCCCCGCTCAAGCCGTAAATGATGCCGCTCTCCATTTGCGCTTTGACTCCGGCGGGATTTATGACACGGCCGCAATCCACGGCGCAGACGAAGCGATCCACTTTCACGGCGCCGTTTTTGCCGATGGTGACTTCGGCGACTTGCGCCACATAAGTATTGAATGCAAATTGGACGGCAATACCTCGCCCGCTACCGGCAGGAAGCGATTTGCCCCATCCGGATTTTTCTGCAGCTAACTTCAAAACAGCTTTCAGACGCTCGGTATCGAGCAAATTGTTGTCGGGCCACGGAATGTTTTTGATCTTTCTCGGAGGATCGAGCAAGCGAAGGCGATACGCCACAGGATCCTGCTTCGCGGCAGCGGCTAGTTCGTCGATGAACGATTCCACGGTAAACGCGTTGACGGAGTATTCGACGGAGCGCCACCACATTACGGGAACGTGCGAAGGCGGATTGGCGTACTCGACGCGAACATTCGGGCACAGGTACGGCATCTCTGTCGCGCCGGAAACTTCTTGCCCTTCTGGTTTCACGCGATCCGGCGGATCCCAGTAGGCGCGGATGGAAGTGGAGACGATGCGATGCCGCCACGCGGCGATGTTGCCGTTTGCTTCGAGCGCGGCAGAGAGCGCCTGATAATGAGCGGGGCGATAGAAGTCGTGCTGAATGTCGTCTTCGCGCGTCCAGACGACTTGCACCGGAGCCGCTGCGCGATGCGAGGCGAAAGCGGCCTCGGCGACGAAATCCGCGTGATAACGGCGCCCGAAGCCACCGCCGGCGAGCATTGGATACACGTTCACTGATTCCGGCTTGAGTTTCGCGACGGCAGCGACCGTGCCGCGGGCCCACGACGGAGCTTGGGTCGGAGCCCAAACGTCTGCGCCATCGGGCCGGACATGGGCAGTGCAATTCATCGGCTCCATGGTGGCGTGGGCCAAAAAGGGAAGTTCGTAAACGGCATCGGTGGTTTTTCCAGCGCGTGACAATGCCGCGTCGGCGTCGCCATCGTTGCGAATCGGTTTTCCGGGCTTCGCGGCGAGCGCAACGAATTGCTCGTGAATAGAAGAGCTACTTTCTTTCGCAGTGGGACCCGGATCCCATTGGGCTTCGAGAGCTTTGCGCCCTTGCATTGCCGCCCAGGTGCTGTCGGCGACTACGGCAACTCCTTCCTGATTGTGCACAGGGGGAAATGACGGAACGGCGAAGATGTGGCGCACGCCGGGCACGGCTTTTGCTTTTGTGTCGTTGAATTTCGCGAGCCTCCCTCCAAATGTAGGGCAACGCGCGATGACCGCATAAAGCATTCCGGGGACGCGGACATCGAGGCCGAATTTTCCTGTGCCGTCAATTTTTTCCTGCACATCTATGCGGGGGAGTGATGAGCCGACGATCCGAAAATCGGTGGGATTTTTTAGTTTGACGGTCTTGAAATTGGGAATGGGCAACTTGGAAGCGGTTTCGACGAGTTCGCCGTAAGTGAGGTGCTTTGTACGCGGGCCGTGATACACAGCGCCCTCGCGCGCAAAGCAAGAGTCAGGCGCGACCACCCAAATTTTCGCGGCGGCGGCGATGAGCATTTCGCGCGCGGCGGCTGCGGCCTGACGCAGCGGCGTCCACGAACCGGCAACTCCTCCGCTGCCGCCAACGCTTTGATCTCCATACCATTCGGGATGAAATGGCGCGCGAACAATGCGGATTTTGGACCAGTCGAGTTCCAGCTCTTCGGAAAGAATCATTGGAAGAGCGGTGGCCAGGCCTTCGCCGAGTTCAGCCAGCGGAGCGGTGAGCGTGACAGTGTTGTCCGCGTCAATGCGAATCCAGGCGTTGAAAGGACTGGGCGCCGGAGCTTGCTGCGAATCCTGCGCGAAGGCAAACGGCAAATGGAAGCCAATCAGCAGGGAAGCGCCACTGATGGCTCCGGTTTTGAGAAGGCTGCGACGCGAAATGATTTGGCGTGTGGAACTCATTGCGCACCTCCTTCCGCGAAGCCGGTTACATCGGGCGGAGCGAGATCCGGCTGCGCGCTCGCGCGGGATGCCTTCAAAGCCGCAGCGCGGTGAATGGCGCGGCGAATGGCGGAATACGTTCCGCAGCGGCAGAGATTCCCGGACATGGCGCGGTCAATATCGGAATCGGTGGGCGCGGGCTTGGTGGCGAGGAGCGCGGCAGCCGCCATGATTTGCCCCGGCTGGCAGTAACCGCATTGCGGCACCTGCTCGAGGAGCCAGGCTTGCTGGACGGGATGCGCGTGCTCCGCAGAGAGTCCTTCGATTGTGGTGACGCTCAGGCCCGCTACGGTGGAAACGGGAACGCTGCATGAGCGGCTGGCGCGTCCGCCGATGTGGACGGTACATGCGCCGCAGTATCCGCCGCCGCAACCGAATTTCGTGCCGGTGAGTCCGAGCGTGTCGCGAATGACCCAGAGCAGCGGGGTATCGGGATCGGCGTCAATCGTTTGCTGTTTGCCGTTCAGCTGGAATGAAATGGAGGCCATGAGTTCCTCCCGGAAGGCAGATTCGATGAGCTTCGTTTAATAAGGGGCCGCTGGGCGCGCTGGTGCGGAGTGAAGCGAAGCACGTTTTGTGCCGCGAGAGAGAGAAGAACAAGTTCATAGAAATGAGAGTGGTGCGCGCAAATGGACGGTGTGCTGGGAGCGCGCGAACGCGCGAATTTGGGAGGGGTGTTGCGAAAACGGACGGTAGTAGCGGAAAGTCACAGGTCTGCGCAAAAAACGCGAAGCCCTGCCAAATGGGGATCAAGGCATTGGCATGGCACTGGAAATTCAATTGCGAATTCCTTGTCAGATGCTGGTCGCATCTTTCGTCGGGATGACAGTGGGTTGGGAGCAGGGTGAGGCAACGAAGCGGAAGCGATTACGTCTAAGGCAAAGCGGCGTCGAGACGCCGCACTCCAAAAAAAGCCGCAGGTCTTCGCAAAAAACGCGAAGCCCTTCGCTATAAAAGCCGAGCCAACTCAAATTAAGGGAGAGGAATGCCGGGGGATGCGACGATTCCGGCGAGGCGGAGAATCTCGGAGTACTCCTCATCAGTGAGAGGAGAAATGGTGAGGCGCGGATTTTTGAGGAATTTCACTTTGCGCAGGGGCTTTTGTTCGCGCAGCTCGACGAGCGTGACCTGGCGGGGAAGGCGTTCGAGCGCGCGCAAATCCACGACCATATGCTTGGGACTGGGATCGTGCGGATCCGGATAGGGATCACGGGTGACGGCGGCGATGGCGTAGAGGGCGTACTCGGGCTTTCCGTGATAGCAGAGAGCACGGTCGCCCTTTTTCATCAGCTTCAACTGGCGCAGAGCGTTGGGCTTGTTGCCCGCGTGGCGCCACATCTCTTTGCCCTTCACGAAAAGGGTATCCCAGTGATAGATGCGGGGATCAACCGCGAGCAGCCAGTGATGGATTCTGTTCACAGGTCGGGTGGTGGTCATGTACCGTGGCCGGCCAAATTACGACTGGCGAACTATACATCTAAGCGCGAAAGAAACAATGGAAAATAGCGGCGTTGAGTGTCAAATACAACAGAAAAAAGAGTAGCTAGGCCAGGTCTACGTAGATTTCGTCGCCGCGAAGCTCGGTGGGGTAACATTCGACGCCGGTTTCGGGCTGCTGGACGAGCTTTCCGGTGGTCACGTCGTATTGCCAGCCGTGCCAGGGGCAACTGACGAGGGAGCCTTCGAGGTCGCCTTCACCGAGCGGGCCGCCGTGGTGCAGGCATATGCTATTGATGGCGAAGAACTTGTCTTCCAAGTGGGCTATGGCTACGGATTTGCCGTTTACCTGGAATTCGCGGATGGTGCCGGCGGGGATGTCGTCTATTTTGGCGGCGCGGTGGAAGGGCATTAGGGCGATTCTCCCGGAAAACAGCGCGGGAGTATAGCTTTTGACGCTGGAACGAGTCAACGCGCGGCTGCGGGGTGAGGCATGAGAATCGCAAAGTGTTGCTCTCGCGCTCACCTTTTGAGGGGCAATCTCGCGATCGTTAATGTTCCAATGTTCCACCCTGTGGTATACGGTTCATCGGTGTAGATCACGCACCATAACGCCTGTATCTTTTCAGTGCTAAATGGCCGATTTTCTCAAACTCGTCCCACGCGTTCGCGCCGGGGTGGAGCTCTCCGATGGCGCTTACAAGTCTGAGAGGCATTTCCTTGATTTCGCAGTGAACGGGAACTCACTTTGGGAGAGAGTTGGTAAACGTCATGACATGGTGACGGTTTTATGCCGTGAGTTTGCCGAAGAAACCCGTAAGGCTGTGCATCGATTACTCCTGACTGAGAAAGCTGACTTTCCGGACGACCGACGATCATTGTTCATCTGTTCCGAGTGCGGCGAACTTGGATGCGGCGCGATAAGTACGGTGATTGTGAAAGAGGGTGACAACATTATTTGGAAGGCGTTTGGTTACGAAAACACCTGGGAGAAAGGCGTCAACGCGAAGGATTGCGCTGGGGCGGGCCCGTTCACCTTTGACGCCGCTTCATACCAGCTCCTGCTTTTAGATGCGATGAGCCGCTTAGGCCAGGCTTAGATGCCAGTCTCGGAAACATGTCGGTGTTTAGCGGCTTGGCAGTGAGACTTCGACGGGCAGGTTGGCGGATTCCCAGCCGGAGATGCCGCCGGCGATTTCGGTGACGGAGGTGAATCCGGCGCGCTGGAGGAGGCTGGCGGCGATGGAAGAGCGATAGCCTCCGGCGCAATAGATCAGCAGCCCACGGTCTTTCGGGAGTTTGCTGAAGCTCTCGGAGAGACGATTCAGCGGAACGGCCATGCTGCCGGCGATGAATTTTTGGTCACGCTCGCGAGGGCCGCGAACGTCCACGGGGAGAGGCGGGTGCGCGGAGGCGAGGACTTCGGCAGCGTAAGGAGCGCTGAGGCGTTCGGTGAAGGCAATCAGATCGGAACGGGATTCGAGGGCTTTAAGTCCATCCTTCAAATATCCGGCGATGTGGTCGAAACCGATGCGGCCGAGGCGAACGGCGGATTCGCTCTCGCGTCCCGGGTCGGCGATGATAACGATGGGATGCTCGCGATCGAGAATCGTGCCGGCCCATGTGGCGTACTGGCCGGAGAGGCCGATGTTGATGCTGCCTTTCAGGTGGGCGCAGGCGAATTCGCCGGCATCGCGCGTGTCTAGAATTTGCGCGCCGGCGGACTGCAATTCGAGGACGCGCTCGAGCGGCAGCGGATTCATTTCGCGCGACAAGGCTTGATCGAGCGTGACGCGCTCCTGGCTGTTGAGCACGGCGTCGTAGGTGAAATAAGCGGGGGCATCGGGCTGATCGGCTGTGACCACGTGAATGAAGGCTTCTTTGCTCATGGGCTGGAGGGCATAATTCACGCGGCGCTGCTCGCCCATGGTGGAAACGGTTTCTTTGCTAATGGCCTTGCCGCAGAGCGAGCCGGCGCCGTGAGCGGGATAGACGAGGCTGGCGTCGGGAAGAGCGAGGAGCTTTGTGTGCAGGGAATCGAAGAGCATGCCGCCGAGGTCGGTGGCAGACCAGCCGAGCGCGGCGCGCAGATCGGGGCGTCCCACGTCGCCGATGAAGAGCGTGTCGCCGGTAAGCACGCAGTAGGGCTCGGTGGCGCCGGCGTTTAGATCGTAGACGAGGATGGAGACGGATTCGGGCGTGTGGCCGGGAGTTTCGAGCGCTTTCAGGCGGATGCGGCCGAATTCAATAACGCTTCCCTCGTGCAACGGCGTGAATGCGTATTGCGCTTTGGCGGCAGCGCCCAAATAGATGTTTGCGCCGACGCGGTCGCGGAGTTCGAGGTGACCGGCGACGAAATCGGCGTGTAGATGAGTGAGGAAGACGTGTTTGATTTGCAGTTTGTGCTCGGCGGCGAAGGCGAGGTATTGGTCAATATCGCGCTGAGGGTCAACGACGGCGGCGGTTGCGGTCTGTTCGTCGCCGATGAGATAGGAGGCGTGCGCCAGACATCCAAGATAAAACTGCTTGAAAATCATGGCGCACCTCTCGGATTCACAGCGCGTTACTTCGGCTGCGGAACGATTCGCATGTAGGGCTTGGGAGTTTTCCAGCCGCCCGGAAATTTT
The DNA here is from genome assembly GCA_035763605.1 of Candidatus Acidiferrales bacterium. GTDB lineage: Bacteria > Acidobacteriota > Terriglobia > Acidiferrales > UBA7541 > DAHUXN01. Next base: position 18,828 of record DASUAV010000121.1, on the reverse strand, counting down.
TTGCGAGCTTCGTCGTCAGAAACGTTGCCGCTGATGATGACGTCGTCGCCCGGCTTCCAGTTCACCGGGGTTGAAACCTGATGCTTCGACGTTAGCTGCAGCGAGTCAATGATTCGCAGGATTTCGTCGAAGTTGCGGCCGGTGCTCATGGGATAAATGAGGACGACTTTGATTTTTTTGTCGGGGCCGACGACGAACACGTTGCGGACGGTCGCATTCGTTGCCGCGGTGCGGCCTTCGGAGGTGTTTCCCGCGTCGGCGGGCAACATGCCATAGAGTTTGGCGACTTTGAGTTCCGGGTCGCCGATCATCGGGTAATTCACTTTGTGGCCCTGGGTTTCTTCGATGTCCACGGCCCATTTGCTGTGGCTGCTAACGGGGTCAACGCTGAGGCCGATGATTTTGCAATTCCTTTTCGCGAACTCCGGCTGCAAGCCCGCCATGTAGCCGAGCTCGGTGGTGCACACGGGCGTGAAATCTTTAGGATGAGAAAAGAGGACAGCCCAGCCGTTGCCAATAAAATCGTGGAAATTGATTTTGCCTTGCGAAGTTTCCGCCGTGAAGTTCGGCGCTTCGTCGTTGATGCGCAACATAAAATTTTCTCCTCGGAAATTGTGTTTGTAATGTAAGCCAGAAACAGCCTATGCGCAATAGATGCTGGGAATCAGGGCACGATGCGGCGATTTTCAGGCGGGCTTGGAACCTGCTTTCGCGCCGATCTTCGCGCCGGTGACGAGCAGCGCGCCTTCGCGGCGAAATGCGGCGAGTTCGGCGGCATCTTTGAACCAGCGGCCTGTGTAAACTTCGGGAGCGGGGGTGGGGTCGACGATGCGGCGGTGCATGACGCTGGCGAAACCGGCTTTGCGGAGCATTTCGGCCCATTCTTCTGCGGAGAAGAGATGCGCGGGAATTTTCAGCAGCTTGCCCCACTGATGGCAGTAAGGATTGTCGCGATAATAGTTGATGAGAATCCATGCGGAGCCGCCCGGGCGCAGCACGCGGAAAATTTCGCGAATGCCGGCTGGGGCGTCCGGCCAGTAGTAAGAAGATTCAACGGAAATGATTTTGCCGAAGGAATTGGCGTCGCGGGGAATGGCGTCCACGCTGCCGATGATGAATTCGGTGTTGCGCATATTCGTGGAAGCCTGCCGCGCGTGCGCGAGCATTTCGTCGGAGATGTCCATGCCAACGACGCGGCCTTTGGGCGCGCGAGAAGCGAGTTCGCGGACGAGCCAGCCGCCGCCGCAGCCGACGTCGAGAATGTTTTCATTGGGCGCGATGTGCATGAGCGCGAGCGTAGGCTCGACAATGGGCCGATGCTCTTTTTCCATGCTTTCGCCTTTGCCCTCGTCGGCCCAGGCGTTGAATTTCTTGCGAAGATTTTCGTTAGCGGCGGATGGCATGAATCGTTTCGTTCCCTCAAGATGAGATGCGTTTTATTTTCGCATGATTCGGCGTCAACAAAACCAAGCAGGATAGAAATTCACAATGCGGGAATCAGACGAAGTTGAGATAACAAACTTTGACATTATTCCCGAGGCGCAACGGTATCCTGAAAACTTGAAACGACGTACCCCAGCGGCTGAAGCCGCAAATCCGGCCCGACCACGGCACGGCTGAAGCCGTGCCTTGACAAAAACGTGCTAAACGGGGCGGCCGCAGGCGGAGCAAAAATGCGCAGCGGAAATGGCGGGCCGACCGCAATTCGTGCAGAAATGCGCTCCGGCGGGACCGGCGACCACCATCACGGGCATGCGCGTCTCCGCGGTGCAGGCCCAGAAAAGCGCGATCACCCAGCCGACAATCGTCCAGCCGAGAAAGAAATTCACCAGGAAAATGCCCAGGGCGTTTTGCTTGTTATGCCCGATGATGGCGGGCAAGAAGTACATCAGTATTCCGAGCGCGAAAAACGTCATGTTAGCATTCTCCTCAGGCGCACCACTTCCTGCCCCTGTCCTATTATTACGCTTTGATACCCGAAAATGTTCCGCTGTGACGCCCTACAGCGCCAGCAAATCTCGCGGAACGAGCTTTTTCCCGACTGGATCAACCATAAAGCCCAAACCCTCTAACGCGGCCGCCCCGAGAACAGATTCCTCGCCCGGCTCGCCGAAAGCCACCTGCACGGGAGCCTTTCTTCCGTCAATGGTGAGAAGAACGGCAGTAACGTCGCGTTCCAGACGGCGGCTGTCGGCAAGCGAAAAAGGAAGCCGTGAAAATGGCGGGACGCCCAACTTCTGCAACACTTCACGGGGAATCCACGACAGGGTCGCGTCCGTGTCTACAATGAGCGAAACTTCTTGGCTTCGCGCAGGCGCGGCCAAGCTACTCAAGCGGACAGTCACATTGAACATGCCCATAACTTTGTCTCATCCGAGATGCAAAATTTCTTACTTCGCGACTTTTGCGAGCAACTGCACGAATTTTTCCTGGCGCGCCTGCTGGTCGAGGCCGTCGTTGGCTTCGGCGAGCTGCGTCTGATTCATCGAGCAGAATTTCGGGCCGCACATGGAGCAGAATTTCGCGTCTTTGTAAAAATCGTCAGGCAGAGTTTCGTCATGCATAGCGCGCGCGGTTTCGGGATCAAGCGAAAGCTCGAATTGCTTATTCCAGTCGAAAAGAAAACGCGCATAGCTGAGAGCATCATCGCGGTCGCGGGCGCCGGGGCGGTGGCGCGCCACGTCCGCGGCATGAGCGGCAATCTTGTATGCGATCACGCCCTGACGCACGTCATCGGCGTTCGGCAATCCCAAATGCTCTTTGGGCGTGACGTAACAAAGCATGGAAGCGCCATGCCAGCCGATCATGGCCGCGCCAATGGCGCTGGTGATGTGGTCGTATCCCGGCGCGATGTCTGTTACCAGGGGGCCCAGCGTATAAAACGGCGCTTCGTAGCACAATTCGTTTTCTTTTTTGACCTGCAATTCGATCTGGTCCATGGGAATGTGGCCGGGGCCTTCGATCATCACCTGCACGTCGTGCTCCCACGCTTTTTTGGTTAGTTCGCCGAGGACTTTCAGTTCGGCGAATTGGGCTTCGTCGCTGGCGTCGGCAATGGAGCCGGGGCGCAGGCCGTCGCCCAATGAAAAACTCACGTCATGCTTTTTGAAAATTTTGCAGATTTCGTCGAAATGCTGGTACAGGAAATTTTCTTTTTTGTGATGGCTCATCCAGACGGCGAGCAGCGAACCGCCGCGGCTGACGATTCCCGTGATGCGGTTGCGCACCATGGGCAGAAATTCGCGCAGCACACCGGCGTGAATGGTCATGTAATCCACGCCCTGCTCGGCTTGCTCCTCGATGACTTCGAGCATCAGCTCGAGGGAAAGATCTTCGGTGCGGCGGACGCGGGAGAGGGCTTCGTAAATTGGAACGGTGCCGATGGGCACGGGCGAGGCATCAATGATGGCTTTGCGAATTTCGGGAATTGCGCCGCCAGTGGAAAGATCCATGGCCGTGTCCGCGCCGTAATGCACGGCGCGATGGAGCTTTTCGAGCTCTTCGCTGATATTCGAAGTGGTCGCGGAATTTCCGATGTTGGCGTTGATTTTGCATTTGAACGCCACGCCGATGCCCATGGGCTCGAGATTTTTATGATGAATGTTGGCGGGAATGATGGCGCGTCCGCGCGCGACTTCATCGCGGACAAGTTCGGCGGCGAGTTTTTCGCGCTTGGCGACGTATTGCATTTCCTCGGTGACGATTCCGAGGCGCGCGTAATGCATCTGCGATACATTTTCCGGACGCTCGACTTCGCTCGCGATTCGATTGCCGTTTACGCCCGCTGTAGCGAGCCTTTTTTCGATCCATTCATCTCGTAGTGCCATGAGTGTTCTCCCGCCGGAAGTGGAAGTATGCAAAGCCATGCGGCGCGCAACGGCCTGTCGCTCGCCGCAAAGATCATTTCCTGCTCATTATGGCATCGCGCCGCAGACGCGGCAACCGCAGCTGTTGTAAACGATCGTTCTCATGATTCCTGAAGCTAGAGGCAGGAATCATTCAACTCGGTGCAGATTTTGGCGAGCCTCCGATGGCGTTAATTTCGCAGCCAACCAAAAGGGCGATCCCGGCCATATACATCCACAGCATGAGAATGATCATGGCGGCGAGATTGCCGTATGTGGCGCCGTAGTTTCCAAATTCCGATACATAGAGCCGAAGTCCAATTGAGGCGAGCGCGATGAGAATGGCGGCGACGACATTGCCGGGTGAAATAAACCGGAACTTGAGCTTTGCGTCAGGCCCAAAACGGTAAGTCACGGCGAGAGCCAACAGCAACGCAACAATGATGATGATCCAGCGAAGGGTCGCGAAGAAAATGCGTAATAGATGGCTCCATCCAATGAGAGATGCCACCCACGCCTGGAGCACTCCCGCAAAAATTACCAACGACAGGGAGCCGAACACGAGAAGGACAAAAAACAGCATCAGAAGAATGGCGGTCCCACGCGCTTTCCAAAAAGATCTTTGATCTTTGACGCCGTGAATGATGTCGAGCTGTTCCATGATGGTGTAGGCGCCGGTGGAGGCCGACCAGAGCGAGAAGAGCAGACCGAACGTCAACAGCCCTCCGCTTGCTTCGGAGGCGACGTAGCGTACGGTAACTTCGAAAAGATTTGCGGATTGCTGGGGCAGGATTTGGCGAAGAAGATCCACTATAGCCTCTTGCAAGTGCGGAATCGACAGGGAAGGGAGAAGCGAAAGAGCGAAAATCGCGGCGGGGAAAACCGCGAGCAGAAAGAAATAAGCGAGCACGGCGGCACCGTCGAGCACACGGTGGTTATTCATTGCAGCCCACAGTTCTCTTGTGAAACCTGCGAACCGTTCTCGGGATGGAGCGCTCGTTGTGAAGAGTTCCTTGTGAGCCGTTCAGTGGCTTCGGTTTTTCCCGACGCCGTCTGAAATTGGATGCGAAGCGGGGTGGCGGTTGCGCCACTCTTCGGCGGTGATTTCCCAGATTTCGCTGGGGAAGCGGCCGCTAACGTAGTCTCGTTCTTCGGTGGCGACGATGCGCATGCCTTGCTTTTCGGAGATGCGTCGGGAGGCGGTGTTGGCCGCGGCTTTGGGCACGCGGAGCACCGGGAACTTCAGCACGTTGAACCAGTAGTCCGTCACGGCATTGCATGCTTCGCTCATGAGGCCGCGGCCTTGCCAGGGAATGCCCATCCAGAAGCCGCGATTTTCTTTTTCACTTTTGAGCAGGCTGATGAATCCGATGAGCTGATGCGGAGCGGTTTTCAGGCGCAGAGTCCAGTGCCAGGCTTCGCCGCGCGCGATTGCGGGCAGAGCCAATTCGCGAATGTAGTGCAGCGCGCCGTCGGAAGGATAGGGCCAAGGAATGACATTGCGGAGGTAGCGCACGATCTCCCAGTGCGGGAAAAGTTTTTGAATTTGCGGCGCGTCGGAGAGCTGAACGGGACGGAGAATCAGGCGGGGAGTTTTGAGTGTGGGGATTTTGAGCGCGCGAGGAGCGCGAGGCTTGGCGCGCTTCTTTGGCCGAGAAGGTTTTTTCTTCATTTTGCGACGGCTTGCTCAGTGGCGCGGGATTGCAGGGCTTCGATTAGTTTTGCAGGCTCGCTGATTGGCGGAAGGCACGACGTTCCTGCACAGATGAAGGCTTGCGGGACGGCAGCGTCGAGATGCGGAATGGTTTCTTTCAGTGCGGGAGCGAGAGCATCGGCTGCGGCGATCTTGGGCGTCACGCGCAGAACGGCTTTGCCGAAGCGATAAACGGAATTCGCCGCGGATTCAAGTGCGACGGCGGTTTTGTCGGTGGCGGTTCCGGTGATTACAACTTGGAGAGGATGGCGCGAGTGGAGAAGCGCGGCGAGTCCGTAAGTGGATGCGAAAATTCCGTACTGCGGGGCAATGCCGGCGAAGGCTTCAAGAGTGCGCTCGGCCCAATCGCGGAAGAGCGCGTCGCCGGTGAAGGCACAGAGGCGTTCGAGGACGATGGCCGCGACGGAGTTTGTGCCGGGCGTGGGTGAATCCTGAAAGGGCTTGCGGCGTACGTCGAGGCCGCCGATAGGAGGAGCGTCGGAAGCGCGATCGAAAAAGCCGCCATTTTGCGCGTCACCGTATTTCTCGATGGCGATGCGCATGGCGCGTTCGGCGATGGCGAAATATTTGCGGTCGAGCGTGGATTCGTAAGCGTCGAGCAGAGCGGCGGCCATGAAAATCTGGTCATCGAGCAATCCGCCGATTTTTTCGCCGCCGAGGCGATGCTGAAAGCCGGCGTGCTCGTCCCAGGCTTCCGCGATGATGCGATCAAGCGTTTTCAGCGCGAAGGCGCGGCAATCGTCACGAGAGAGAACGCGCGCAGCTTCGAGGAACGCCGAAGCGAACATGGCGTTCCAACTAACATAAATTGTGCGATCAATTGCGGGAGTTTGGCGCTGCGCACGAGCGGCGAGCATTTTGCCTTTGGCGCGGGCAATGATGAGTTTCACATCTTCGATGCTTAATCCTTCTTCCTTTGCGACATCTTCGGCGCTTGCGGCAACCCAGAGGACGTTTCTCGCGGGGTTGTGGTGCATTTCGCCGGCGGGACCGACGTCGTAATACTTTTCCATCACGCGGGCTTCGTCGGGGGTAAGCATCGCGCGCACTTCTGCCTGCGTCCAGGTGAAGTAATCGCCGTCATCATCGAGAGAAATGTCCGCGTCCTGGCTGGCATAAAATCCGCCGTGTTCGCTGTCGCTCAACGTGTCGAACACCCAGTTGATAATTCCTTCGGCGGTTTCGCGAAAGAGGCGCGCCGTAGGCGCCTGTTCGGATTCGCGCGCGGCAGCGGAATTCGCGACCTGATAGGCGTGCAAATAATTTTTCAAGAGTTCGGAATTGTCGTAGGACATTTTCTCGAAGTGAGGCACGCACCAGCGCTCGTCCACGGAATAGCGGTGAAAGCCGCCGGCAAGCTGATCGTAAACGCCGCCGAGCGCCATTTTGGAGAGCGTGCGCGTGGCGATGTAAAGAAGATGCGAATCGCGGGGAGGCTGGGCGAGTTCGAGGAGCAGGTCGATCGCAGCGGTGTGAGGGAATTTCGGCGCTTGGCCGAAGCCACCATTGCGCGAATCGAAGCGTTCGAGCATGGAGCCGGCCATGGCGTTGACGACGCCGGCATCGAACGCGCCGCGCGCGCCTGAAAAAAGTTCCGCGTTGCGCACAGCGTCTTCGAGAGTGGCCGCGGAATTGTCCACTTCGGCGCGTTTGGAGCGAAACGCTTCGGCAGCGGCGGCGAGAATTCGTTTGAAGCCGGGACGGCCCATGGCGTCTTCCGGCGGGAAATAAGTTCCGCCAAAAAATGGTTTGCCATCGGGCGTGAGAAAAGCGGTTAACGGCCAGCCGCCCTGTCCGGAGATGGCGCTGACAGCGGCTTGATAGCGCGCGTCCACATCGGGACGCTCGTCGCGGTCAACTTTCACGGCGACGTAAAATTGATTGATGAGCGCGGCGATTTCGGGATTTTCGTAGCTCTCGCGATCAATCACATGACACCAGTGGCACCACACAGCGCCGATGTCGAGGAGAATGGGCTTTGATTCGGCGCGAGCTTTGGCGAAGGCGGCGTCGCCCCATTCGTGCCAATCCACAGGTTGATGCGCGGCGGAGCGGAGATAGGGGCTGGCGGAATTTTTGAGACGGTTGGCGGCGTGTTCGTTCAATGGGACCTTTCCCTGGCAGAATCCGCAGCGAATGAATCGGCGGGCAAGCAGCCGGAATTGAAATTATTGGATCGGGTTGCGATAGTCGGCGTCGCGCGGATCAATCGGGCGACGGCCGGCGAATCCCTCGTCCTGGCGATGATAAAAGCGAATGCGATCTTCGCCGACGCGCCAGCAGAAATAAATGTCTTCCTCGTTGAGCCGCGCCGGGAAATCGAGAAGGCCTGTGTCCAAATCCTTTACCACGCAACCAGTGGAATGAATTTTTTCGAGGGCCTGCGCGATGGAGCTTTCGAGATTATTCTGCTCAAGTCGCTGCTGACCCGCTTCCTGATAATTGAAACGCATGCCGCCGGAGAGCTGAATGCGGGTGGCGAGTTCCGCCATTTTTTCGTTGATGGCTTTGGCGCGTCGGCGAGCGTCCATGGCTTCGAGGAGGACCGGCTCGAGTTCAGCGCGCGTGCGCTCGGCTTCGGCGAGGCTGAACAGTTTCTGCTCGTCGTCTTCCATCGCGGCCTCTAACCGCCAATATAAACCATGGTGCGCGAAGGCGGAACAAAATCGGGATCGTTGATGCGGTGGCCGGCTTCTTTTTCCATGACGATGCGGCGGATTTCGTCTTCGACCTCGGTGTCGCTTGAGCCGCCGCGCAGGAATGGCTTGAGGTCGTGATCATCTTTGCTGAAAAGGCAGGTGCGAAGTTTTCCGTCGGCGGTGAGGCGTATGCGGGAGCAGAATCCGCAAAATGGCTGAGTTACGGGAGCAATCAATCCGATTTCGCCGCGGCCATCGGCGAAGCGGTACTTGCGCGCGGTTTCGCTGCTCTCATGGGCGATGGGCACGAGGGGCCATTTGGCTTCGATGCGGCGCTTCACTTCGGCGGCAGGGACCATGAGGTCGCGCGTCCAGGAGCGGTCGGCGTCGAGCGGCATGAATTCGATAAAACGCATAATCAAATCGCGGTCGCGGGCGAATTCAGCGAAACGCTCGACTTCGTCGTCATTGATGCCGCGGACGAGAACGGCGTTCACTTTCACCGGGCGCAGCGGCGAGTTTTGCGCCGCGTCGATTCCGGCGATGACGCGATCGAAGGAACGGGTGCGAGTAATTTTTTCGAATCTGGCGCGGTCGAGGGAATCGAGGCTGATGTTGATGCGATCGAGGCCGGCGGAAACGAGCTTGTCACAGCGTTCGGCGAGCAGATGGGCGTTGGTAGTGAGCGAGAGGTCAGCAACACCGAGAGCGCGGAGCGAAGAGATGAATTCCTCGACGCCCGGGCGGACGAGCGGTTCGCCGCCGGTGACGCGAATCTTGCGGATGCCCAAGTGAACGAGAATGCGTGCGAGACGCGTGAATTCATCCCACGAAAGCAGCTTGTGTTCGGCGACGTGATTTTCAGGATCGGCGGAGCGGCAGTAGACGCAGCGGAAATTGCAGCGGTCTGTGACCGAAATGCGCAGATCGGTGATGGATCTGCCGAACTTATCGATGAGTTTTTCCGTCGAATTTATTGCGAGCGACACGTTTTTGCGACCCCTGAAAAATTCCTCGTGCAAGTCCCAAAATAAAAAGCCCGAAATCCGTTTTTGGATTCGGGCGACAAGGCCGCATCGAAATTTCGAGCGGCTTTTCTCCTTTCCAAACACGGGAGGAGCGCGAGTTTCCTCGCGGACCCTAACGCGGCGCGGACAAAGGCGCTCGCGTTTCCGGCGCTTTGTGCGCCGGAGCGTTCCTGCGCCATGGGTTTGCTCTCCCGAAGGCAGCAGGAATCGGAGACAGCTACATTTTAAGCTGATTTGAAGGAGGGAGCAATTGTTATAAGGGGAGTGGCGGGCTTACTTTCGGGCAGGCTGCGCGATCAGGTCCAATGCTTCAGTGGTGGTGATGAGGCGCGCGCCGCTGCGAGCGAGCTTGTCGAGAGTGGCGTCGCCTTGTTTGCGTTCAATTGTTTCAATGGCATCGGTGACAAGCGCGACGCGGCGATGGCGGTCGAGGAGGCCACTAGCGGCGAGGCGCACGCAAAATTCCGTGACTACGCCGAAAACGATGAATTCGCAGCTTTCAGGAAATTGGGCCAACAATATTTCGGTTGCAGGATTATCAAAGACGTCGAGGGTCTGTTTTTCGAGCACGACCTGTTGAAAATCGAAAAGATTCGCGGGAGATTTTGCGTTTGGGGCGTTTTCGATGTGAACCACGCGAGACAATTTCAACTTAGACACAATTTCCGCGCCTGAAGTGCCTTTGACGCAGTGCGGAGGGAAGCGGGCGAATTCGGGATCATTGGGTGAATGCTGGTCGGTGCTGGAGATAACGAAAGTGCCGGCTGAAGCGGCGGAATCGAGCAGGCGTTGCATATTGGGTATGCGCTTTTCGGCGCCGGAAACGTAGAGCTTGCCTCCAGGCAACATGAAATCAGCCTGCGTATCCACTTCCCACAGCGCCACGCCCGATTTGTAGTTTGATTGTGACACTCGCTGCTCTCGAAAACATTTTATCGCGTACGCGCGCGGCAAGCGAATCGGGAAATTTGTTTCGGCGCTTTGAGGAAGGTCAGCGTTGCGTGCGGATCCGCCGGCGGACCTGCTGCATCAGCGCGCGCAGAGGTTTGCTGTGGCGAACAGGGTACGGCTGCGCGGGACGCAAAGAGAGCAGACGAGGCGGAAGTTGTTTCAGTGATTCAGCGCAACGAGCACGCGCTTTTTCCAGCGACTCGGCGGGTGCGATGCGCTTCCCCTCGCGCATGACCGGGACAAGGAGCGGCGCGCCATTGCGCGGCGCTTCGTTGGCGAGCGCAATTTCGTCGTGTTTCCATTTTCCACGCGCATCGGCGAAGCGAAAAACCTGCTTGCGTCCCGGATACGTTGCTTTCGCTTCGCTGAACTTCGCTGCTTCGCGCGTTTTGCCGCCGCGCTCGACTTCGACCAATTTATATATGGTGCTCAAATTCGGGGTGTCTGTGGGAGCAACGATCGAGCTGCCCACGCCGAAAGCGTCAATTTTTGCGCCGCGCCGCAGCAACGTGGCGATTTTCTGTTCGTTCAAGTCGCCCGAGGCAAAAATTTGAACATCGTTCCATCCAACGCGGTCGAGTGCGCGGCGCACCCATCGGCTGTCGGCGGCCATATTGCCGCTGTCGAGACGCACGCCGGCAGGTTTTTGTCCTGAAGCAATAATTTTCTCGAGGGCGGCGCGAGTGTCGTAGGTGTCGAGAAGAAGCGTGGCGTGCTCAGGAAAAATATCCATGAACCGCGCGAAAGCCTGGGATTCACTCTCGAACGCCATAATCCAGGAATGCGCTTGCGTGCCGTAGGCCGGGATGCCGTATCTCTTCGCCGCAACCATGTTGGAGGTTCCCGCGCAGCCGGCGATCCAAGCGGCTCGCGCAGCCAGAATTCCGGCTTCCGAGCCATGCGCGCGGCGAGCGCCGAATTCGACCACGTCTCGTCCTGCAGCGGCGGTGACGATTCTGGCGGCGCGGCTGGCAATCATGGTTTGGAAATTGATGGACGAGAGTACGCGCGTTTCGACGAGCTGGCCTTCAATAATGGGAGCGGTGATGCGCAGCAGAGGTTCCTCAGGAAAAACTATCGTGCCTTCGGGAACGGCCCATACTTCTCCGGTGAAGCGGAGTTTTGCGAGGTAGTCGAAAAATTCCTGGCGCACGTGGCCGAACACCGGCTGTTCTCTCAGAAAAGCGATGGCCTCTGGCGAAAAGGAGAGATTTTCGAGGAACTCCAGCGCCTGTTCGAGCCCCGCAGCGACTAAATAGTGGCGTTCGCGAGGAAGACGCCGGACAAACAGCTCGAATGTGGCGCGCGCGTCGAAGCCATTCTGAAAATAGCCCGCCGCCATGGTCAGTTCATATAAATCCGTGAACAGGCCGGGAGCTTCGCCATTTGGAAGCGGATTCATAGAGGTCAACTCAGTCACGAGAGAAGCCGCGTCTTGAAATAGATGCGATTCAGAGACTTATGCGGAAGGGACATGATACATCAGGCTTGCGGATGCGAGCAGCAACAATCCAGTGGAACGAAGTGAACAGGGTGCAGGGACGCCCCAGCGCTCACCTAGGCTAGTTGAGCCAAGCGCCGGGGGCCGCCTGCGCGATCTCTGGGCTTTTGAAACTACTTAAGCGCCGCCTCTTTGAACGCCTTCGCGGCGCGCAGACGGACAACCGTTTTTGCCTTGATCTTGATTGCTTCTCCAGTGGCCGGATTGCGCCCCATGCGCGCTTTGCGATGCGCCTTCACCGCTCGTCCGATGCCCGGAATGACGAATTTTCCCGCGCCCTTGGTTTCCTTCACGGCCAGGTTAAAAAGCTCATCGAAGAAGGTGGAAACCTGTTTCTTCGAAACCGGCTTGTCCTTGGTGCTTACCTTGTCCGTCAGATAAGCGATGATCTTTGACTTGCTCATCGGCGTTGCCATCGTATTACTTTCTCCTCTTTTGCAAGAATTTTGTTTTTTTCTCCCAGGCGGGAGTCGGACGCACTATAGCCGCGCAAAATGCGCAAAGCAAGCGAAAACATTCAAAAAATGGCGAAAAATCGCGGTTTTTTGCGCTGCCTGTGCAAAAAGGGCCTGTTTTTCGGTCTTTTTTCGACTAGAGCTGCGCTAAATTGGAATAGAACGCGGCAATGGACTTGATTCCGCCGAAGTAATTATCGAGCGAGATATGCTCATCCGGCGCATGGGCATTTTCGTCCGGCAGGCCGAATCCCAAGAGCACGCAAGGGACTTTGAATGTATCGTGCATTTGAGTGACAAAGGGAATCGAGCCGCCCTCGCGAATGAAAACGGCCTTCTTTTTGAAGCCCTGCTCGAGGGCCTGAATCGCGCTCTGAAATATCGGGTGCTGGAATGGCGCCACCCACGGCTTTCCTGTGCTCAGAACTTCGAATTTGCAATGAACCGTTTTGGGCAGCAACTTGCGAATGTGCCGCTCAACTTGCTTGGCAATTTTTTCGGGGTTTTGATTCGGTACCAGGCGAGTGGAAATTTTGGCGAAGGCCTTCGAGGGGATTACCGTTTTTGAACCTTCCCCGATGTATCCGCCCCAGATTCCGTTCAACTCCAGCGTGGGACGGCACCACAGCCGCTCTACGATCGTGAATCCCTTTTCGCCGCAAAGGTGCGGCGCGCCAACGGTCCTGCGAAATTCCTTTTCTTTCCAGGGCAGGGCATTGAGGGCTTTGCGTTCCTTCGCGGAAACAGTAGCCACGTCATCGTAAAATCCCGGCACTGTGACGTGAAAATTCTTGTCGTGCAGTTTGGCGATCAGTTCTGCCAAGATGGTGATGGGATTGGGAACCGCGCCGCCGAAGACGCCGGAATGCAAATCCTGCGCCGGACCGGTAATCTCGATCTGATAGTAGTTCAACCCGCGCAGGCCGTATGTGACCGAAGGCACGCCGGGCGCGAGCATGGAAGTGTCGGAAACAATCAGGGCGTCCGCTTTCAGCCGATCTTTGTGATGAACGACAAAATCCCACAGATTGACGCTGCCGACCTCTTCCTCGCCTTCGATGATGACTTTCACATTGATCGGCAGCTTGCCCAAGCTGTGCTTGAGCGCCTGAAGGGCCTTCAGGTGAATGTGCACCTGTCCTTTATCATCGGCGGTTCCGCGGCCGTACAATTGTCCATCGCGCACAGTCGGTTCAAACGCCGGCGAAGTCCACAACTCCAGAGGCTCAGCAGGCTGCACGTCATAATGTCCGTAGAAAAGCACGGTCGGCTTGCCCGGCTGTTCGAGAGATTCAGCGAGCACCAGCGGATGCAACTTGGTCGGAATAATCTCGACCTTTGCGAAACCAGCCTGCCTCAGCCGCTCGGCGACCCATTGCGCCGTGCGCTCGACGTCCTGCTTGTGCTCGCGTTTGGTGCTGACGCTGGGAATGCGCAGAAACTCTTTTAGCTCGCTCAGGTTTTCATCGCGATGATTCTCGATGTATTCGAGAAAATTCATGCCGGAAATCACCCTCCCCTCCGCGAGATTTCTTCGCCTGCTGTCTCCGATTTGTGCTTCAGCCGAACAGGAACAGGCATTGTACGAATCCGGTACACGACCGGCAAGCGGAAACAGCACGCCTTTACCGGAATTGAGAGGATGCTCTAAACATCAGAGCAGCACCGGAGATCAACTCAAGATTGACTTCCCTTCGGGCTCTGGTGCAGGATAATCGCGCCATGCCCTTTATAGACCAGGATAACCGCCGCAGCTCGCGTGTTTTTCGCCGCCTGAATGTTCAGGTTCGCGGAGTGGATCCCGATGGACGCAAGTTCAAGGAATCATGCCAGACGATTGTGGTGAACGCGCACGGCGGGCTCATCTATCTCAACGAAAGCATCGAGCTTGGCGATCAGGTGCAAGTCACCAATCCTGTAACTGACGAAGAGCAGGAATGCCGCGTCGTCTACATCGGAGACGTTTCCGACAAAGGGCAGCGCGTTGGTTTGGAGTTTCTCTCGCCATCGCCGCATTTTTGGGGCATGGAGTTTGCCGAGCCGGAGAATCGCGGCACGAAATCCGCGTCGCGCCCTGCGCGTAAATCCTGACAACCGATTGGACGTTTGCTCATCGGCTATCCTGATTTGAGCGCGCTCAAAACCATGTATGTACCTGATTGAACGATTGTAGATGTTTCGTAGTCTTCTGATTGAGGGTAGGTATTAAGTAGATGCTCTGTCCTTCATGTGGGAAGGATGAGTGTGTGCGTTTGCACCGTCGCGGGTTTTTCGACCACGCGATGACGCTGCTGGCTTTGAAGCCGTGGCGCTGCATGCGCTGCCGCGAACGGTTTTATGCGCGCGCGGTTGCGCTGGAGCTGATACATCACGCGCACTGTCCAAAATGCGGAAATTTTGACGTTCAAAATGCCGAGAGTTCGGCTGTGGCGCCGGGCGTGGTAACCACGATCCTTAGATACCTTCGCGCTTCCGCGTATCGCTGCGAAGACTGCGAACTAAACTTTCATTCCTTTGCCTTGCCTTACGACACGACAGCCGATAATTTAGCGCGCGAGTAAAATCCGCAGATCTTCCGTCTTTTATCGGGTGTGCCGCCGGATTCAATCTCCTGGCTCACGGGCCGGCTGGTGCGAAATGGCGCTTTGGTGGCGCAACTGCACTCCCTTAACAATCACGTATAGAACGGGGATGAAAAGCAGGTTCAACGAGGTAGCGAAAATCATTCCGCCGAAAACGGTGGTTCCCACCGACGAACGGCTCGCGGCGCCTGCGCCGGTGGCCAGCGCCAATGGCAGAACGCCTAGCAAGAAGGCGAGAGAAGTCATTAGAATGGGGCGTAAGCGGATTCGCGCCGCTTCGATTGCCGCGTCATACAGGCTCATGCCCTTTTCGCGCAACTGCTCAGCGAACTCGACAATGAGAATCGCGTTCTTGCTCGACAATCCAATCAGCATGACGAGACCGATTTGGCAGTACACGTCATTGATGTTGCCGCGCATGGCCTGAAAAAGCAGAGCGCCGAGCATGGCCATCGGCACGGCCATAATTACGATGAACGGAAGCGTGAAACTCTCGTACTGCGCCGCGAGCGTGAGATAAACGACGAGCAGTCCCAGCGCGAAGAGCGCCGCGGATTTGCTGCCGGACTGAATTTCTTCAAGCGACAATCCCGACCATTCGTAGGACATGCCGCGCGGCAACTGCTTGGCGGCGAGCGCCTCCATGGCGTTAATCGCATCGCCCGAACTTCGCCCCGGCGCCGCCGAACCATCAATTTCCGCCGAACGAAACAGATTGTAGTGGCTGATGACTTGGGGGTTTGCCGTTTGCGTGATGTTGACGAGATTGTCGAGTGAAACCATGTTGCCGGAATTCGAGCGTACGTAAAAGCTCTTGATGTCGTCGGGATGCGAACGATACTGCTGTTCCGCCTGGACGTAAACCCGGTAGGAGCGATTATTGAATGTGAAATTGTTCACGAAGACGGAGCCCAAATAAACCTGCAGGGCGTCGGTGATCTGGCTGAGGGGCACGTTGAGGCTCTTGGCCTCGGCGCGATCAATATTCACTACAAACTGCGGATCATTCGCCGTGAAGCTGCTGAAAAGGCCGGTCAGCGTGCCGCGTTCCTGATTGCCGGCGCGAACTAAGTTCTGCGTCTCTTTCTGCAAATCCTGAATCGAGGCAGATCCCTGGTCCTCGACTTCAAATTGAAACCCGCCGAATTGCCCGAGTCCCTGCACAGCCGGAGGATTGAACGGCACTACAGACGCGCCGGAAATGGCGAAAAATGGACCGCGCAGGCGGTTTACGAAAGTGTTGGCGCTATGCGCTTGCCCCTGGCGGTCGGAAAATGGCTTTAAGTTGACGAAGACCATGGCGTAGTTCGAAGCCGCTCCGGTGAAGCTGAAGCCCGCGACTGAAAAAATGTCGGCTGTTTCCGGCTGGCGCTGCAGAATGCCCTCTACCTGATGGCAGATGTTGGCGGTGTATTCGAGCGAGGCTCCCGGCGGGGCCTGTACGAGAATCATGATGTAGCCCTGATCTTCGGTGGGAACGAATCCGCGCGGAACTTTGTTGAAAACCCAGTAAGTCAATCCGGCGAGGACCAGGAACAATACCGCCGTGGCGAATTTCCAGTTAAACAGTCGGGCCAGAGTCTTTTCATAGAGATTCGTTCCGCCAGTCACCAGACGATTGAACGGGCTGAAGATGCGCTTCCCGAGGCCGCCTTCTCCCTGGTGACCGAGGAAAAGAGCGGACAGAGCCGGGGTCAGCGTTAGCGCGTTGAAAGCGGAAATCGCTACGGAGAAGGCGATGGTCAGAGCGAATTGGCGAAACAAAATGCCGGTCGTCCCGGGGAAGAGCGCGACGGGAACGAAAACCGAGACGAGCACCAGCGAGGTCGCCACCACCGCGCCGGCCACTTCGCTCATCGCCACCGATGCGGCGCGATGCGGCTCGGTGAGACCTTCGCTGATGTGCCGCTGGACGTTTTCAATTACTACAATCGCGTCGTCCACCACCAATCCGGTGGCCAGCGTGATGCCGAACATGGTCAGCGTGTTAATCGAGAAGCCCAACAGCTTCACAAAAATGAATGTGCCGATGAGCGATACGGGAATGGTGATGGCCGGAATAAATGTGCTGCGCCAATCCTGCAGAAAGATGAAAATGACGGCGATAACGAGAATCACGGCCTCAATAAGGGTCGTGATTACGTCGCGGATTCCTTCGCTTACCGCCGTGGTCGTGTCGAAGGCGATTCCGTATTTCAGTCCCGCCGGGAATGTGGGCTGCAGTTTTGCAAGCTCTTGCTTGCACAGCCGGTCGACCTGCAAAGCGTTGGAGTTTGGCAGTTGTTGCACGGCCAAACCGATCGCCTCGTGCCCGTTGATGAAAAGGCTGCTGCTGTAATCCTGCGCGCCAAGCTCCGCGTAGCCAACGTCCTTCACGCGTACCAGCGTGCCGTTCGCGCCCGTTTTCAGAATAATGTTGTCGAACTGGCTCGGCTCGGAGAGTTGGCCCATGGCGCGCACGCTGATTTGAAATTCCTGTCCGGCGGGAGCGGGCGGCTGGCCGATTTGGCCGGCGGCGACTTGAACGTTCTGTTCCTGCAGCGCCGCGATTACGTCGGTTGCGGTCAGCTTGCGCGAAGCCAGCTTGGCGGGGTCGAGCCACACGCGCATGGAGTACTGCCGCTGGCCGAAAATCGTGACGTTGGCCACGCCGGAAACGCGCTTGATGGCGTCGCTGACGTACACGTCCACGTAATTGCTGATAAAAAGGCCGCTGTATTTGTTGTTGTCGGAATAAAACGCGGCGGCGAAAACGAAGCCGGAAAGTCCCTTGGTAATCGTCACGCCATTGGCATTGACTTGCGCAGGAAGCAAGCCCGCCGCGGCCTGCACGCGATTCTGCACGTCTACCGCGGCGAGATCGGGATCGCGCGAAACATCGAAAGTCGCCGTAATGGTGCTGACGCCGGTATTGGTGCTTGTGGAAGTGAGATATTTCAGGCCCTCGACGCCGTTAATCGAACGCTCCAGCGGAATGGTGACAGCCGATTCCACAGTAGCCGCGTCCGCGCCATTGTATACGCTGGTGACGATTACCTGCGGCGGTGCGAGGTTCGGAAATTGCGCTACCGGAAGCGAGGGAATCGAAATCGCGCCGCCCAACACGATGACCATGGCGCAAACGCTGGCGAATATCGGCCGTTTAATGAAGAAATCAACAAACACTCAGCCGCTCCGAAGATTGGTAACATTGCGTCAAGCCTGCGTCTCGTTTCAATGCGGATCCGCCAAAGCCGCGGCCGATGGATTTTCGACAGTCTCTTTCACCGGCATGCCATCGGCCAGGAACTGAAACCCGCCAACAATAAGATGGTCGCCGGCCTTCAACCCGCTCAAGACCACATAATCGTTGCCGATAATGTCGCCCAACTGCACCTGCTGCTGGCGTGCCACGGTTCCTTTCGGCCCTGATGCCGCCAGGAAAGCGAAAAACTGCCCATTGATGCGTTGCGTGGCAAGCACCGGAATTTCCAGGCCCTTTGTGATGCGCCAGGTCACGCGCACGTTGACCATCTCTTCGTTGCGGAAAATGCCGTTGGCATTGGGAACGGGAGCTTTCGCCAGCACGGTCTGCGTGGCATCGTCCACCTGCGGCGAGACGAAATAAATCGAGCTGCGCGCCAGCACTTTATTGTTGCTGTCCAGCAGTTCGACAGCATCGCCGGAGCGCAGGTCGCGCGAATGGTCCACCGGAACAAAGATGTAGGCTTCGAGCGCGCCGGGCTGGTCAACTGTCGTGAGCAAGGTGGTCGTGGTCACGCGGTCGCCGATGTGCACGGGAATGTCGCCCACAATTCCGTCTGTCGGCGCGGTCACGTTGTAATAATGCAGTTGCGCCTGCTGCTGCGACACTTGCGCATCCATGGCGTTCAACTGCGCCTGCGCTGCGTCGTAGGCCGTTTTGGCGTTGTCGAATTCCTGCTTGCTGACAATGCCCGACTGATACAGCTTTTGCTCGCGCTCATATTGAAGTTTTGTATTGGCGAGATTCGCGGCTTGCGCGTCGCGGGCAGCAATTTGACTGTTCACTGAAGCTTGCTGCACGCGCGGATCAATTTCCACGAGCGGCTCTCCGGCGCGAACGTGCTGGCCCGAATGCGCGTAGATCTTGAT
>DASUAV010000120.1:0-5514 GCA_035763605.1 Candidatus Acidiferrales bacterium | reverse complement strand
CCGGTGCCTTGACTGGCGATTTGAAGCGAATTGCGACCAGTGAGATTCGCGCCATGCTCGACCAGCCATTTAATCAGTGGCAATAGCGCAAGGCTGCCTGTGCCGCCCGGGCCATTGCCCATTTGTTCGTCCACCACATCCGGCGTTTGCGCGGTTCCCGGCGGAGGCGGCACGGGATAAGTTCCCTGCGCGCCGACGCGCACTGGCGGCTTCGGCTTTTCCGGCTGGCGAAAAGCCGCGGCCGTTGTGCTCAGCCCAATCGAGTAAATCGTGATGTTGTCCAGTTGCGCGCGGCGGAGCACCTGGCCCAATTTCGTTTCACTGCCGCTGTCATTTTTCTCCCCGACGGCAACAATGGCGCGGCGACGGTCGGTCGGCTGATGTTCGAGGATGTCCTCGGCGCGGTCGAGCGCGTCATACAGGCGCGCGCCGTCGAGTCCCGGTTTGAGGTGTTCGATGGTGTCCTCGACGCTGTCCGCATTGGTCGTCATCGTTCGCAGCACATCAATTTCGTCATTATAACCAAGCACGGCGGCTTGGCCCGTTCCAGCCATGACCATTTGCGTGAAAATGATTCCCGTTTTGCTGACGGCGGGAAGGAGCGGCGCTACACGCGAACTGGTCTCAATGACCAGAACGATGGAAAGCGGGTCGCCGCCCTGATCGAAGCGAATAATCTGCTGTGGTTTGCCTTCGTCGAAAACCTGAAATTGCTTTTGCGTGAGGTCCAGGACGGCGCGGCCCGAACTGTCCGAGACGGCAACCGGCAGGGTCACGAGGTTGACCTGAAAAACGAGAGGCTTTTGAGTTTGTTGTTGCGCCTGCGGTTTCTGCGTTTGCGAGGGCTGAGGGTGAACAGGGCCCGGCGAACTTTGCCCGAATGAACAAAGCACAAAAGCAGTTATCAACGCCGCCAAACTCGCGAGTCTCGCCGCGCGCTTCATATATACCCATCGTATCTGATTCGCGCGCCACGGTCGACGTTGCACGGGCGGTACTCCATCTGCCGAGGCATTTTGCGATTGTCGCAGCACGCCGCGCGAATTTTCCGCGTGCGTTCCGCGAACCGCAATACAATGTTTCGCGCCCATTTTTGTTTTGTTGGCGCATTGAAAAGGAAACGAGGAAGAACGAATGACGCTACGCAGCCATCGTCCATCACCAAAACTCATGTACCGCGACCCGGAGTTTATCGAAAGCCCGGCGGCGCGGCCCATGCGCATCATGGCGGAGTATTTCGATCCGTTGTCGCGGCTGCGACGCGAGCATATCGGCGACACCATCGTGATGTTCGGCTCGGCGCGGATTTTGCCGAAGAACCGTGCGCTGGCCCGGCTGGCGCGGCTGCGGAAGAATCCGCGTTCAAAAAATGATCCGCTATTGCGTTCAGAGCTGCGCGCGGCGCGAGCGAGCGTCGAAATGTCACGCTACTACGAAGAAGCGCGTGAATTGGCGAAACGAATCACTTCTTGGGCCATGACGCTCGGCGAATATCCTCATCGTTTTGTGATTTGCTCCGGCGGCGGGCCGGGAATCATGGAAGCTGCGAATCGCGGTGCACGCGAAGCGGGGGGGCCCAGCGTAGGACTCAGCATTCAGTTGCCGCACGAGCAGGAATCCAACCGCTATATCCCGCCGGAGCTGAATCTTTTCTTCCACTACTTTTTCATGCGCAAATTGTGGTTCGCGCAGCTGGCCAAGGCGCTCATTGTTTTTCCCGGCGGCTTTGGAACTATGGACGAACTGTGGGAAATGCTGACGCTGCTGCAAACGGGAAAGCTCCCCCCACGCCATTTGATTTTGATTTATGGACGAAAATATTGGGACAAAGTGCTGAACTGGCGCGCCATGCTCAATGCAGGGACGATCAGCGAGCGGGAATTCAAAATGCTGCAGTTCGCGGATACCGTGGATGAGGCTTTCGTGCGCATCCGGTCAGGGCTCGAGAAATATCATCTTGTGCCGGACACGGACTGGGAAGGATGAGCTCCGCAACAAAAAAAGGCGGGTCCGCAGACCCGCCCTGAAAACTCCGCGAACAGCCGCAGCGGAGACTTAGTTTGTCGAGCCCATCAGTTCCGTGGCGAAAAAGGACTTGAAGCGGCGCTTCTCGTCCTCGTCATGCACCATCACGACCGGAACAATGCGCAAAACCTTCTTGCATCCGCGGCATGCGGACATCTCGCCGTGCAGGTCCTGCACAAAGCCGTCGCTGAAGTGATATTCGCTATGCGGACGGCGCGCCGGCTTGCTGCCGACCGTGCCGCAATGCGGGCATACGAATTCCAGCCGGTCGTCCTGCGGATCGCGATTCAGCGCCGCGCGCCCGGTGCAACGGATTCCTACGGTCTCGGTACTTAGCCTGCTCATGACTGCTGCCTCCCACCCATCCAGTCCCAAAAGGGATTATTTAACCCATTGGATGCAGCACGTGGCTTCAATGATGCCGGAGATGGAATTTAGCGTAAGTCACTGTAAATAGTATGGATAATTTAGAACTTGCCCTAACAAAAGCCTCAGCCGCAGTCGTGCGTGTGGAAAACCTATTTTGCCAGGCCTTTAAGCGACTCGGTATAGGGCGCGCGGGCGACGCCGCGCTCGGTAATTATGGCAGCGATAAGCCGCGAGGGTGTCACATCGAACGCCGGATGCGCGGCGGCCACATCTGGGGCGATCCGAACACCGTGAATATGTGTCACTTCATTACTGGCGCGCTGCTCGATGGGAATCTGCTCGCCGGAGGCAATTGTCAGGTCGAGCGTGGAAATGGGCGCTGCGACGAAGAACGGTACTCCATGCTCGCGGGCGAGGACCGCCATCGGGTAGGTGCCGATTTTGTTTGCGGTATCACCATTGGCCGCAATTCGGTCAGCGCCCACCACAATCGCGCCCACGGAGCCTGTTTTCAGGAAGTGCCCCACCATGTTGTCCGTGATCAGCGTCAGCGGTATTTGGCTCTGATGCAATTCCCAGGCGGTAAGGCGCGCGCCCTGCAAATACGGCCGCGTTTCCGGAACCAGGACTTCAAGTTTGTGCCCCGTTTCGAAAGCGACGCGAATCACGCCGAGCGCGGTGCCGATTCCGCCGGTAGCTAACGCGCCGGCGTTACATTGCGTCATCACGCGGCCGTTTGCGGGCAATAAATCGGCGCCGAATTTGCCGATGGCCTCATCGGCGGCCTGGCGCTCGCGGTGAACCTCAAGCGCCTCGTCAACGAGTGCTTTTTTTATGGGATCGAGATTGGTTTGTGAGGCGTTGTTTAGAAGCGCATCGAATTTTTTGCGGAAACGCGCGATGGCCCAAAATAAATCCACTGCCGTCGGCCGCGTCCGCGCGAACGTTTCGCAAATCGTGGCGAATTCCCCGCGCAACTCGTCGGGAGTGGAAGCACGCGAATGCAGAACTCCGAGCGCAATTCCCATCGCCGCAGTAACGCCAATCGCGGGCGCTCCGCGAATCACCATATCTTTTATGGCCGCGGCAAGTTCGCGATAATCCGTATAGGTGATGTAAATCTCTTCGCCGGGAAGAAGGCGTTGGTCGAGCAGCACCACTCCTTTGTCGGTCCAGCGAATCGGTTCAACGGTTCGCAAAGCTAGAGCTCCTTGAACAAAACGCGAAGAAGTTATTGTACATGAGGGGCACGGCGAAATTGGCGCGCATGGGTTAGTGAGCGTGAGGAATATTTTTCAGGCCTGAAGTGGCTACAAAATACCCCAGAAACAAAAAGGAATTGTAGCTGAGGTGAATGAGGTACGACGCCACCACCGAGCCGGTGCGCGCGCGCGCCGCCGTTAGCACGATTCCCACAATTACCAGCAACGCGATCTGCGCCCAGCCGCCCCAGAGCTGCACCGCGTGCATCATTCCAAAGAGGAGTCCGGTGACGAAAATTCCCATCGGAATTCCCATTTTTCGGGCGAACACGGGGTAGAGATAGCCACGAAAGATGGTTTCTTCAAAAAATGGCGCGACACAGATGCCAAAAACCGCGAACCAAATGATATCCGCGCGCGTCTGAAAGAGCTTTTCCACAGGAAGATTCTTCTTTTCGCCGGCAAAGTGCGAAAAAATTCCGACGAGAACTGCAAGTGCGATGCCGCCGAAAATACAGGCCGTGTAAATGAGCGCGGGCGGGCTATTCCGCGGCCGCAAGGCGCGCCAGCGCAGCGACTCCCAGAAGGGCGCGCCGTTGTACTGCCGAATCATCAGAAAAAGGAAGAGGAAAATAACTCCGGACCAGAGCGCCTGAAAGCCGACAGCAACGCCGGCGTTATCTCGCACCAAATGCATTAGCTGCGTGCGGTTCAAGTGATAATGCGCGATCAGGAAAAGTTTGAGAATCGTGTCCAGAAAAAAAAGGCTGCCGATGGCGAATCCGAGCAGCAGCAACAGCTCGCCGCCGCCCCAGGGCGTGCGGATATCTTCAGGAATGTTTTTATCTTCCGGCTCAGGCGGCAGGAATTGCGGCGACGCGCCGGGGAATTGCGGTGGAGTTTCGCCGGACGGTTCGCCTGCCTGTGCGTGTTCCGGCGGCAATGGGTTTTCGGGTTCGGAGAAGGTCATCGGGCTCGCTTGCGGCGCTGACGATGGGATGGTTTGGATGCCTGCGCGGTTTCTTTCGAGGCGGCGGGCTCATCCGCTTCCACGAGCGCGGCGGCCAGCAGAGGCATGAGAATTTCATGGTGCCCGATGAGCGAGTAGCCGCGGGATTTTTCAGAATCATCCTCGCCACTTTTTGATGTTCCGCCGGCAGTCGGACGCCTGACCACATTCTGCAGCGGACGATAATGTTGCACGAAATCGAAATTCGCCGTGGTTATCGGTCGCAGAGGCGTACCGAGATTCCGCGCGACTGTGACCGCTTTCAGAAAAACTTCCGGCAGAATCACTGCCGAACCCCAATTCAGATAAACGCCTCCGGGTTGCATTTCGCGCACCAGCGCGCAAAACAACTTGAAATCGCGGAGCGTGGCCGCGCCCAGATTTTCCCCCGAAGCGCTGCGATGAATATGCGTGATGTCCGCACCAATCGCCAGGTGCACAGTAACGGGGATTCCGTGCCGGTAAGCGGCAGCGAGGATGCTCTGGTCGAGATGCTTCGCGGCAGCTTTTTTCTCATTGAGCAACTTCCCTGCGGCCTCGCCGAGCCCGATGCCTGCACGGCGAGCGATAGCAGCCATCTCGTTGATGATTCGCCCAGTCTCTTCCGCCATGCCGAATTTCCCTTCGCCGAGCACCGCTTCCACGTCTTCGGACGTGCCGCCGACCAGCGCGATCTCGCAATCGTGAATCAGCGCGGAACCGTTCATCGCGACTCCGGTGATGAATCCGCGGCGCAGCAGATCAATCAGCACTGGCCCGAGGCCGACTTTGACGACGTGACCGCCCATGCCCCAAAGGATTGTGCGGCGATTGGCGCGCGCTTCAACGATGGCTTGCACTACAAAACGAAGATCCTCGGCTGCAAGAATGCGCGGCAGCGACTCGAAAAATTCCGCAAAGGATGCGCCT
>DASUAV010000119.1:0-5506 GCA_035763605.1 Candidatus Acidiferrales bacterium | reverse complement strand
GCTGCGGCCAACGGCTGCGCTCCTCCGGGAGGCGTTTTCAGCACGAGCATGTTCTGCGCCGGCCGAACCTCCACCAGAAATTCACGCAATGCACGTCCCAGTTGCGGCACGGGCGCAGGCGTTTCCGTCACTGTGTTCAGCGGACGATAGCCCTCCGAAGTCTTCACCAGCTTCAGCTCACGCAAATCACGCGAAAGTGTCGCCTGCGTCACTCGTACACCCATCTGCCCCAAGCGCCGCCGCAGCTCGTCCTGATTCGCGACCGTCTCGCCGCCAATCAGTTTGAGGATCTGTCCGTGCCGCATTCGCTTATGTGTTCCCATCCCTGCCCCGGTGTTTGAATATTCATTTATGTGCATATTTATACGGATGTGGCGTAGACGATGTCAAGCGGAAAATGCGTTTTGCTTTTTTCAATGTTCCGTTTGGCTAGTTCCTTAACTCACGACGCAAGGAAGCACACTCGGAGGGATTTCATCGCCCCTTCACGCGCTCCTTGACACCCGATGCTCGGATGGGTTCTGCTTGTCTGCCGCTCAGAGGAAAACGGAAGATGCCTTTACAAGTTGTGCAGCGCCGGTCGCGCGGTTTCATTTGTCTCAACGCGCACCCGCTGGGCTGCTGCCGCAACGTCGAGGAACAGATTCGCAGCATCACGGAGCACGGCCGCCGCCGCGCTGGGCCCGCCAATGTGCTGGTGATCGGCGCTTCGACCGGATATGGTCTCGCCTCGCGTATCGCTGCCGCATGGGGCTTCGGCGCGAAAACCATTGGCGTTTTTCTCGAACGCGCTCCGGAGGGAAACAAAACCGCCAGTGCGGGTTTTTACAACGCGGTTGCGTTTCATGAATTCGCCCGCCGCGACGGCCTGCTCGCCGCCAGCATCAACGCCGACGCTTTTGCTTCTGAAGCGAAACGCAGCGCGACCGAATTGATTCGCAAGATGCTCGGCAAAGTGGACCTGCTCATTTACAGCCTCGCCGCGCCGAAACGCACTGATCCTGTAACCGGTGAGACGCACAACTCGACTTTGAAACCCATCGGTGCCGCTTACACGAACAAAACCGTCGAGCTTGACTCCGAGAAAGTCAGCGAAATCACGATTCCACCCGCAAACGAGCAGCAGATTGCCGATACCGTTGCGGTGATGGGCGGATCCGACTGGAAACTTTGGCTCGACATGCTCGAAGAACAAAATCTCCTCGCCAACCATTTCCGCACGCTTGCTTATTCGTACATCGGCCCGGAAATGACCTGGCCCATCTACCGCGATGGAACAATCGGCCGCGCAAAGAAAGACCTTGAGCGCACCGCACGCGAATTGCGCTCGCGCCTAGGACAGAAATTCGGCGGCGACGCGCGCATCGCCATCGCCAAAGCCACTGTGACGCAGGCCTCCGCTGCCATTCCCGTCGTGCCGCTTTACATGAGCATTCTTTTTCGCATTATGAAGGAGCGCGATCTCCACGAAGGCGCCATCGAGCAGATGCGCCGCCTGTTTTGCGATTTTCTCGCGAATGATGCCAAGCCGCAGTTCGATCCTGAAGGCCGCATTCGGCTCGACGACCGCGAAATGCTTCCCGAAGTGCAATCACAAGTCTCCGCTCTCTGGCGGCAGATAAACACGGAGAATCTTCGCGAGCTAACCGATTTCGCCGGTTTTCAGCACGATTTTCGTTCGCTTTTCGGTTTCGAAGTTCCCGGCGTGGATTATGCCGAGCCTGTTGAAACAGATCTACGGTGGGAATAGAGGCCGCTTGTCGTCAACAATCAAAAATGAAAAACAATGCCTGCGGAAATGTGTCCGTCCTCTGAAGTGAGCGACTTCGCCGTTCCCGTCACCACATCCGCTTCAATCGCGCGCACCGAAAAATAATGATTCACGTGTATGTCCAGCCCGCCTCCCCATTCCGTGCTGAACGCGGTATGCGCCACTCCCGGAATGCTCATTCTCATGCCACCGAGCATCACATGCACAAACGGCGAATAGCGCATCGGCAGCATGATTTGACCACCGAGATAATAATTGTGAACGTTTAGCGACTTTTGAAATAGCGTGCCGTAGTTCCCGGTGACGTCCCCCACCAGCGCTACGTACGGGGTGAACTTGTACGCAAGCGACGCTTCCCAGCCGCTGGTATTCTCGTCGCCGCCCATTTGCTCATAACGCGCGAACGAATATCCTGCAAACAAGTCATATTTCTGTGCCTGTGCGGCGGCAGGCGCCACCAGAAATAAGCACAGCAGGAGCGCGGCTTTTCGCATGTGAATGTGTATCCTCCATTCGCTTGAACAGGAACGCCCGCTTCGGCACGACAAGCGCCTCAGAAGCCCCAGGCCGATAGGCTAACGCAAATCCGATAGGAACAAAATACCGCGAAAGACAATGAGGAAAGATTGTTTGCCCGGCACTCTAGTAGCTATAGCAACGGCTCGCCCGCTCCGCGCGCAATGATCTCGCGCGTCTCATCGCGCAGCCGAACGATCTCGCGCCAGCCATCGCCATCCGCCGACGGCAGGATCAGAGGCCCCATGGTCACATGCACTCTTCCCGGTTTCGGCAAAATCGTTTTGTCACGCAGCAGTTCGCGCGCACCGCGTATCGCCACCGGACAAATCGCGCGTGTCGTGTCCACGGCTGCTTTGAACGCGCCCAATTGAAAAGGCCGCACGCCCTCTTCTGACGTGAACGTCCCCTCCGGATAAATCACCACCGATTCGCCCCGTCGCAGCGCTTCTTCTATTTGCGCCGATTGCGCCACACGCGCGCTCGCATCATTGCGGTCGAACGCAAAATGCCCCGAGCGCGCCGCCAACATCCCCACCAGCGGCATCGAATGGATTTCGCCCTTGGCCACATAGCGCGCTTCCGCCGGCAGCGTCGCCAGCAAAATCAAAATGTCGAGGTAACTCGAATGGTTTGGAGCGAAAATCCACGGCCCTTCCGAGCTCCAGCGCTCCAGCAGCTCGCGTCCTGAAATCTCTATGCGAATCACAGCCAAGGCGAGGAGCGCGCGCGTGGCACTTTGCACCAAACGCGCGGCAAATCGCCGATTCTTTGTCGCCAGCAAAATCGTCCACACAATGGCCGTGCCAATTCCAAAAAGCGAGAGGGCGTACACACCATAAAAAAGGTACGCAACCAGCATGCACCCGCGCTTTACCGCGGCGAGTATTCTCGGCCCCAGGCCGCGCATCGACAGCCTCGCAATCTGTATCCACGCCGGCGCGACGGATTTTCCCAGCTTGCCTTCCAGATACAATCGCCGTGTCTCGCTGCGCCGCAATTTCCCGCTCGACGTTTTCGGAATCGCGTGCACCGGCAGAATCTCTACGGCGTCCGGCGGGAACCCAATCCGCTCGCTTACTTCACCCGTAATTTCTGTCGCAATGCGCTTGCCTTCGCCTGCGTCTCTCGCTTCCGCCGCTACCACCAGCCGCTCCGTCCCGCTCGCCGCGTCCGGAACTCCAAACGCCACCACGCATCCCGTACGTACGCCTTTCACGCGCCCGGCGATCTCTTCGATTTCTTGGGGATACAAATTCCGTCCCCCCTTGATGATCAAGTCTTTCGCGCGGCCCGTGATGTAAATTTCGTCCTCTGCGAGATACGCCAGGTCGCCCGAATTCAGCCATCCGTCAGGCGTAATCAATTCTTTGGTCGCTTCGGGATTTCTGTAATAGCCGGATGTCGTCGATGGCCCGCGAAAGTGCAGCCGCCCCTCCATTCGCTCCGGCAGTTCATTTTCTTGTTCGTCCACGATGCGAACTTCCACTCCTGGCAACGGCTGCCCTGCGGAAACGATCTCCAACGCGTTCTCGCCATTCGCAGCACCCGGCACTGCTTTGCGCTCGCGTTGAAACGCTTCGCGCGAAATCCGATCCACTCGCGCCCCCTTACCCATTCTCGGCGCTGCCACGCCAAGCGTCGCCTCCGCAAGTCCGTACACCGGCAACAATGCCTCGCGCCTGAACCCGCATTTGCCGAATTTCTCCGCAAAACGCTCAATCGTTTCGGGACGCACCGGCTCCGCGCCGTTCAGCGCCGCGCGCCAGCAACTCAAATCCAAATTCGCCAACTGAGAATCCGCAACTTTCCGCACGCACAATTCATAGGCAAAATTCGGCGCCGGACTGAGCGTTCCGCGATGAACGCTGATCGCTCGCAGCCATCGCTCCGGCCTCGTCAAAAATGCCAGCGGCGAAAGCGAAACCAGCGGAACGCACGTCGAGAGCGGCACGAACCACGCGCCAATCAATCCCATGTCGTGATACAGCGGCAGCCAGCTCACCGCCACATCGTCCCGTTGAATATTTATCGCTTCTCTCATCGAACGGATGTTCGCCAGCAGATTCGCATGCGTCAGCACCACGCCCCGCGGATTTCCCGTTGACCCTGAGGTGTACTGCAAAAATGCAATATCCTCTGGGCGCACTCGGTGCTCCAGTCCGGTGAGCGGCCGCACTTCCGTGCTTGGCGGCAGCGCTCCATTTTCGGTCGAAGCAAGATGCGCTGCGGTCACCACTCCTTCGAGCGATTTCACCTGCGGCTCGAGAAGTTTCGCTACGCTCTCCGCGCTGCGGAACGTGACCAGCAGCCGCGCCTCGGCGTTGCGCAAAATCCCGCCCTGCCGCTCCGCGTACTCTTCAATGCGGTCGGCGCGGAATGGCGGATAGATTGGCACAGGAATCGCTCCCGCCAGCATCACGCCCGCGAAAACGTAGAAGAATTCCGCGCAGGTCGGCAGCATGATTCCCACCGTTTGACCGGGAGAAATTTTTCGCTGCTTCAAATTTGCAGCCACTCCAAGCGCGCGCCGGTACAGCTCCCCGCACGTAATCGCGCGGATTTTCTCATTCTCCTCGTACAGGTAGATGTGCTTCGTCTCTGCGTCGAATCTTCCCCGGATCGAAATAATCTCCGTGAGTGTCTCCGCTGACGCCAGCCGTTCGAGCAGCTTTTCGCGCGCAGCTTCGTCCCGGCGCTCAACTCCAGCTCCGACCGGTTCTTTCCGTTCAGCTTCACTCTCTCGAACAGGGAGGGCCAGCTCCCGCGCGACCGCTGCGGCCAAATCATCGGGCGTATTCGCCTCAGCCACGACTTTCTCCGGAAGCTCAACGGAAAACGCCGCATCCAAGCGCAGCATCAGCTCCACGCGCTCCAGGCTTCCCAGTCCCAGATCGCGCTCCAAGTGCGCCTTGCTGTTCTTGTCCTCGAATTCTTCGAGCGCTCGCTGATTTCCGAGCTCGCTCAGGAGTTGCGCAATTATCTCCTGGATGCTCTGTTCGATATTGGCTCGTTCGAGTTTGGTGGCGGAGGTTCCCACGGTGGAAGCCGCTTATCGGGCCTCGCTTCAAATCATCATGCGCAGGCCCGAAATGATTCGAGGCTATCACGCGCCTCCCTCATCATTCAATCGGGCATCATTCAATCGCGCCATGCGACGGCACCAGTAAGGTTGTCCGACTATTTGCTTTCGTGTCTCCGGGCCGCTGAAACCCACCG
>DASUAV010000118.1:0-12429 GCA_035763605.1 Candidatus Acidiferrales bacterium | reverse complement strand
ACCAAATTGGCACTGGAAGACCTCACAAAGAATGGTTCAGCTCCCCGCCTGCTGGATGTAGATGCGCGCATCACGAATCTCGACTGGTATGAATTCGAGTTCACGCCAGGCGGCAGAGCCGTGGCCTATGCCATTAACGAGCACGGCGCGGATAACATCTGGATGCAGCCTCTGGATGGGTCGAACGGCCGCCAGATTACCAATTTCACCTCCAAAGGCATCACCGCATTCCATTGGTCGCCGGATGGCAAGACGCTCGGTGTGCTGCGCAGCGAATCGCAATCAGACGTCGTTTTGCTGCACGACACTGGCACGGGAGAGACGCACTAACGCTCCATCCCCGATTTTCCTTGCTTTTTTCTTACCCCTCCGGTATACAAGTGTTTCGGCTGAACGTCAGCCGGGCAGTTTCGTGCGAGGGAATGTGAGCCGCCTTCTTGGGCGGCTTTCGCATTTTATGGAGCTCAAAAGGGCCACTTTTGGCACTTATGAGAATATGGAGATCGCTTCGTTTGGCTCTTCGCTGAGTGCCACCAAGCGCTCTAGCATCAAACCTCTAGCGTCCAGTATCCAGGAGCAGTATCAGTACTCTAATCGACGCACCTATGAAATATTAGAACCACTCGTAAGTTACAGAAAACAATCACAAGGGGACGATTCTAATCGACACAAAAACACACTTGATCCAAGGTGAAACTGCACAATTCTAGTGCAAGTTCGGCGAAGCATCCGCACACCAGATCCGGGTTACTTCCCGAGTTTGGATTTTAGGCAGAACATGAGTTCTTCGGAGAGTTCGGTGACGTTCATGCCGGCGGAAACCATGAACTTGCAACCGAGGATGGGCCAAAAGCCGCAGAGTCTCAAAGGTCAGAGACTCTGCGCTACAGGGGCAAAGACGCTCGTGGGCTAAGGCAACGCTATGCCTTCGGTTTGGGCGGCGCTGCGCAAGTCTGAGTCCAGAGTTCCGAGTGGCAACTGGCGGCGAGAGGCTAACTCCAGGTAGGCTGCGTCATATGCTGTGAGGCCGTGCTTTTCGCTAAGCGTCAACACAAGTTTCGCTTGAATGACGGAGAGCGGAGGTTCCGCATCGATCGGCAGCTGCGCAATCTCGTCCCAAAAGAGCGCCGCTTGACCCGGCCTGATTCGTTTTCTGCGTTGTGCAACCAGAAGGCCGTTCAGTACTTCGGTTGGCCAGTGCGCGGGAACTAAGATTCTGTCGCCGCGCCCGAGCCGTTCCAGAAGGCTTTCGCTTAGACTGTTCGATTCGTCTTCAAAGCACCAAGCGAGGGTAACTGAAGCGTCCACCACGAAGGCGGGCATCAGAATCTGTGGCCTTCGTGAACGAGGTCTTTGGTTCGCAGGCCGGCGAGATGATTCCCTTTGCGAAGCTGGCGGATTCGGTCAATGGCCGATTGTACGGCCTGAAGCTTGGCGGAGGCGTCAGATGATTGTCCGGCGAGGAGCTCTTGCACGTAGACTTCGACGGGCACGCCGCGCTCGCGGGCTGCGTTCGCCAGCTTTTCGGGAATGTTGATCCTGATTTCCATTTTCTCGATTATACGCTCAGGCGGTGCGGTTCACACGTGTTTGTGAACGCTAGGTGCGCTTTGCAGGCGGGTTTATTTCCCGAGTTTGGATTTGAGGCAGAACATGAGTTCTTCGGAGAGTTCGGTGACGTTCATGCCGGCGGAGACCATGAACTTGCAACTGAGGATGGGCTTGGGAGCTTCTTCGTCGGGGAGCTGGCACATCACCTTGCAATACTGGCATTCCTGATTCCAGCAGAAGCGTCCGTAGGGAATGGTCTCGGGACTGATGAATTGGAAGCAGCGCAGCAGGGAATTGCGTTCTGGAACGAGGAAAGTTTTGCCGAGCACGGTGATTTCGACCAGCTTTTCGTAGGGACGAAAAACTTCGGTTGCCATTGCGGTTGCGCTTTCCTTCGATGTTTGTGCCATGCGCAACACACTAAGCCTGTGAGCACACGCGAGCAACTAAAGCAAGCGGGAAAAGTGTCCAAGTCGCAAATGGGGTGCGCGGCGCGAGAATTTGCGGCGCGAGCGTCAGACGACGAACCTCAGCGGCTGAAGCCGCTTGATTGCGTGCGTTTACGGCACGGTTGAAACCGTGCCCTTACAAAACCGTGGGAGCGATTGGTTGTAGAGCCCGATTTTGTTTATCGGGCCGTGCGGTGCCGCGCGGGATGAATTGCGGGCGGACCGATGGAAAAAATCGGCCCCGACAAGGGCGCGGAGTGCGGGCGCAAAATCCTGCCGCTAAAAAAGCCGAGGGCAATTTAGGGATAGGTTTTGTAGGGCCCGATTTAGTGTATCGGGCCGTTCGAGGGCGCATGGATCGCGGGAGTTTCTGTAGCTCACGTCCCGACCGGCGGGTTTTGCCGGTTTGACGTGAGGCGTATTCGACGAATCAAGCGAAAAGGCCTCAGGTCAGTTCGCAAAAACGCGAAGGGGACCGCTACGGGGAGGGGTCTTTGCGGGCCGCAAAGGTGCGCGGGGAGAAAATTCCCGCGCGGGCCGTTGAAAAAAGTTGGCCCCTGCAGGGGCGGAGCGAGGCGCAAAAAAAACGTGCTCCTGCGGAGTGAATGTTTGCGGCAAAGCGGCGTCGCGACGCCGCACTCCAAAAAAGCGAACGACGCGACGGATCGAGAGCGGTCCGATGGAAAAAATCGGCCCCTGCAACGGCTCATTCAGATGGCGCTGGGGCGCGCGAGGTGCCGGAATTCGGCTTCGGAAGACGCGGGCAGCAGTACCCAGAGCGTGTAGACGCCGAGCGCCGTCCCGAACGGAATGTGCCAGAGCGAGAGAATGCCGGCGATGATGGCGACGATTCGCGACCAGCTCTGGCGTTCGAGCAAGCCCCAGCCCGCGAAAAACGCGAGCGCGGCTTGCAGCACAATCAGCACCGAGGCGAAGGCGAGTCCGCCCTCGACGAGCCTGTTGAGCGGCGAACCCAGCGAGAAGCTGGGGATCATATTGCCCAGTATGGAGGGCACGATTTCGCGTCCCACGAACCAGAGCCAGCCGATTCCCACGACGCGAAGACATCCCACGACGAGCCAAAGAATGCCGAGCGTGCGGATGTGGTTCTGGACGCGGTTCGCGGGATACATTTGCATTTGCGGCGCGTGCCCTTGTGGCGCGTAACGGGGATCTGCGACGGGCTGCTGCACGAATTGGACGGCCAGCGCGCGTCCGCAATTGCTGCAAAAATGAACGTCCGGCGCTGATTCTTTGCCGCAATGGCTGCAGAACATGATGCACCTCCCAACGTGCTGCGCTCTATAGAGAAATACGCGTGGGAGGCCGGAAAAGTTCACGCTCCCGCACCAGATAACCGACCTCGGGAACAGAGCCAAAGCCTCAGGTCTAAAGACCTGAGCTACATCCAGAGCGAAAAAAGCGCGTAAGGGCAGAAAAGTTCACGGTACATTCACGGGGCGGAGGGCACGGGCTGGCACAGGCTGATGGGCGCGAGTTGGCGGACGAAAAAAAAGCGCCGTCCGCGGGGTGCGTGGACGGCGCAAGCCGGGGATCAGCCGGCTGTTTTTTGCTTTTTCTCAGGACAATTTCTGGGAGGAAAACTACTCTGTCTTAGCCTCCTTTCTCCGGAGAGCGCTGCCGGTAAGAATCAATCCCATGCCGAACAGAAGCAGAGTGCCGGGCTCAGGAGTTGGCGCGGGCGAATGTGTGTCGCCATTGGGATTGATCAGAAAGAATGTTTCCGGGCCGCCGCTGGCGCCGGAAATCGTTGCGGAGACGCCGAGAAGGTCAAAACCGGCATTGATGGCCGCTTGAGCTTCAGCAGCTTGCGTGGAATCGAGCATGAATTCCCATCCGGATTTGCCAATGCCAGTTTCAAAGGAAGTGCTTGCAAAGTTCATGGATGCAGCAAAATTCCCGGAAGTGAATCCCACCTTCCCCTGCGCGTTGTAGAGCACCAGAACCATGTTGTCGAGAGTGATGGAACCTCCCGCCGGCTGGTCCACGTTGAAAACAACGGCCATGGTGAAGGCATCGGAGACTTGCAGCACCTGGTTGTGGGGAAACTGATCGGGCGGCTTTTCGTCCCCGCCAGCGTTATCACCCTGGCAGGCTTTCGGGCCGTAGATTTGAGTCCCCGGTGGTTTTAGCCCTACGCAGCCTGATTCGGTCGAGCCCATTCCTTGTCCCAGGGCTTGAACGGTCAGGAGCGTGTTTACGTTGCCGAAGCCGGTTCCCGACATATTCACAGGGCCGACGAGAACGGCATCAGCGGATGCCCGCGTCGCTCCGAAGAACATCACGGTGGCGCAGGCGAGTACGAACAGCATTAACTTGATTGTGCGGACACACATCTACTTAGCACCTCTTTTCGCTGCTTCAAACGCAGCAGATTCAGTTGTGTAAGGAAAGCAGCGAACGGGCTGAAACTTTTTTTCGGCTACCTCCTACCCTCTGACGCATCTACCCTAGCGGCTGACGTAAGGTGAGAAAAGCGGGTTGAATATGCAATTTTATTTAAGGGAATTCGCGTAGTACCAAAGGACAGAAAGTACTGAGTGGCTAGAAGTACTGGCCCATCTTGCGGAATTTCTCGTAGCGGCGGTTGAGCAGCTCCGGCGGCGGGAGGTTCGATATTTTCGCGAAGGCGCGCGTGACCGCTTCGTCCAGCAGCTTCGCGGCGGCTTCGTGATTGGCGTGCGCGCCGCCTTCCGGCTCGGGAACAATTTCGTCCACCAATTCCAGATCGAGCAAATCTTTTGCGGTGATTTTGAGCGCTTCGGCGGCCAGTTCCGCTTTGCTCGAGTCGCGCCAAAGAATCGCGGCGCAACCCTCCGGCGGAATGACGGAGTAGACGGCGTTTTCGAACATCATTACGTGGTCGCCAACCGCAACAGCCAGCGCGCCGCCAGAGCCGCCTTCGCCGATGATGGCGACGACGATGGGAACGGGAATGCGGGACATTTCCCGGAGATTGCGCGCGATGGCTTCGGCCTGGCCGCGCTCTTCGGCGTCCACGCCGGGGTAAGCGGCCGGCGTATCAATGAACACGAGAATGGGCCGGTTGAATTTTGCGGCGAGCTGCATGGCGCGAAGCGTTTTGCGATAGCCTTCGGGCTTGGCCTGGCCGAAGTTGCGCGCGAGGCGCTGCTTGGTGTCGTGGCCCTTCTGGTGGCCGATGAGCATGATTTGCTTATCATGGAATTTCGCCATGCCGCAGATGATGGCGGGGTCGTCGGCAAAAGCGCGGTCGCCGCGAATCTCGGAGAACTGCTCGAACATCAGCGGGACCAAATCGAGGGTGTACGGGCGCTGCGGATGGCGCGCGACTTGCAGTCGCTGCCACGCGCTCATGTGCGAATAAAATTCGCGCTTCAGCTCGGTGACTTCGCGGCGCAGGCGCGCCAGTTCTGTCGCGGCCTTCTCGTTCGTGGGCGCGAGGCGAGCGAGTTCGTTCACGTCCTGCTCGATGTCTTCGATCTCGCCTTTGCGCTTCTTGGCAGCCAGAAAATCCTCCTAAAAGGGCGTCTGCGCACGCGCCAGAGAAACCGAATCCGGCCCGCAAATCTGACGCACGTTCTCGAGCAACTCGGCTGCGGGTTCGACGCGTCTTTCCGCATCGAGGATCGCGGTGATGCCGTCCGGTGAAA
The DNA here is from genome assembly GCA_035763605.1 of Candidatus Acidiferrales bacterium. Lineage (GTDB taxonomy): Bacteria > Acidobacteriota > Terriglobia > Acidiferrales > UBA7541 > DAHUXN01. Next base: position 6,776 of record DASUAV010000118.1, on the reverse strand, counting down.
TCAGTTCAAAGGTAACGCGGCAGCGTCCGGGACGATTGGCGAAGAGTTTCTGCAAGTCATCGAGCGAGCGGCTGTCGAGCGCGCGCAAATCCACGCGCACGCGCATCACATCGGAGTTATTTTCGCCTGCGGCGTCGGATGCTTTAGCGGAAGCCTGTTCGAGCGAACGAATTTCCGAGGCGACGAAGCGTAATCCGGCGTCTTCACTGTTTACGCGGCCTCGAATTAAAAGCGGCGCGGCGGATTTCAGCGAGTTTTCGTAACGCTCGAACGCTTCCGGAAAAACCAGCATTTCGATTCCGCCCGTCTGATCTTGCAGACGGCAAATAGCCCAGCGCGCGCCTCGGCGCGAACGCATCGGACGCGTCTGCACGATGATGCCTGCGACGGCGAGATCATCGCCATTATGACGCTGCTCCAGCGCGCCTAACTCGACCACGCCCAGCGATTGCAAACGTCCCGCGTATTTATCGAGCGGATGGCCGGAGACATAAAATCCGAGAACGGCATGCTCGCCCGCGAGTTGTTGGTCCTCCGTCCAATCCTCCGCCTCCGGCAGGATTTGCGTTTCGGAAGTTTGCGCCGCGTGCGCGCCGCCGAGAAAAAGCCCGTGCTGGCCGACGCTCCTCTGCAACTCGGATTTTTGGCCGTAGCTCATCGCGCCTTCGATGGCCGCCCAGAGCCTCGCGCGAGGCGCATTGAACGAATCCATCGCGCCGGCCTTCACCAGGCTTTCGAGCACGCGGCGGTTCAAGAATTTGGGATCAATGCGCGCGCAAAAATCGTAAATATCGCGGAATTTCCCGCCCTCGGCGCGCGCTTCGCAGACGGCCTTCGCGGTGTTCTCGCCGACGTTTTTGATGGCCGCGAGGCCGAAGCGAATATCTTCTCCCACAGGCGTGAAATACAAGCTGCTCTCCTGCACGTCCGGCGGCAGAACGCGAATGCCCATGCCGCGCGATTCGTGAATGTACTTCACTACTTTTTCCGTGCTGCCGACTTCGGCGGTGAGCAGCGCGGCCATGAATTCGACAGGGAAGTGCGCTTTGAGATAGGCCGTCTGATAGGCGAGCAAGGCATAGGCGCAGGAGTGCGACTTGTTGAAGCCGTAGCCGGCGAACTCGGCCATCAGATCGAAAATTTTCTCCGCTTTTTTTACGGGCACTTTGCGCGCCGCGCTTCCGGCTAGGAACTTTTCGCGCTGCGCGGCCATCTCTTCGCGCTTTTTCTTGCCCATGGCGCGGCGCAGAATGTCCGCTTCACCGAGCGAAAAGCCCGCGAGACGGTTGGCGATCTGCATCACTTGTTCCTGGTAGAGAATCACGCCGTAAGTTTCCGAGAGAATTTCTTCAAGGGCCGGCAAATCGTAGACCACTTTCTTTTTGCCGTGCTTGCGCGCGATGAAATCGTCAATCATGCCGCCCTGAATGGGGCCGGGGCGATAGAGAGCATTGAGCGCAGTCAAATCTTCAAGGCGCGTGGGCTGATAACGGCGCAGAATTTCCCTCATGCCGTGCGACTCAAACTGGAAAATGCCGGAAGTGTCGGCTTTGGCGAAAATCGCGAATGCTTGCGCGTCATCCAGCGACAGCTCCGAGAGATTCACGTCCACGCCACGATTCTGCTTAATCAGCTCGACAGCATCCACCAGCACAGTCAGCGTGGTCAGCCCAAGAAAATCCATTTTGAGCAGGCCGATGCGTTCGAGCGCGTTCATGTCGTACTGCGTGGTGATTTCATCGCGCGTCGAACGATAGAGCGGAACAATTTCGACGAGCGGCCTCGGCGAAATCACGACTCCGGCAGCGTGCGTGGACGCGTGCCGCGCCAGACCTTCGAGGCGCAGCGCCACTTCAATCAGTTCTTTTACGCGTTCGTCTTTGTCGCGTTGCGCCGCCAGCGGAGAAGCGCCGGAAAGCGCGTCCTCCAAACTAACGTTCAACTGATTCGGCACGAGCTTCGCCAGACGATCCACTTCGCCGTAGGGCATGTCCATGGCGCGGCCCACGTCTTTGAGAGCCGCTTTCGCGGCCATCGTGCCGAAGGTGATGATCTGCGCCACGTTTTGCTCGCCGTATTTCTGCCGCACGTAGTCAATCACTTCGCCTCGCCGCCTCATGCAGAAATCAATGTCAATATCCGGCATGGAGATGCGCTCGGGATTGAGGAAGCGCTCGAAGAGCAAATCGTATTGCAGCGGGTCCACATCCGTGATGCGCAACGCGAAGCTCACCAAACTTCCCGCCGCCGAGCCGCGGCCCGGCCCGACCGGCACGCCCTGCGCGCGCGCGTAGCGAATGAAGTCCCACACGATCAAGAAGTAGCCCGCGAATTTCATCTTCTTGATCATGGCAATTTCGTTGGTAAGCCGCTCTTCGTACTGGGCGAGCGAATGCCGCAGTTTTCCATCCTTCGCGAGGCGCTCGAGTTGCGGAACGCGCTCGGCGAATCCTTCGCGCACCACGCGCTCGAAATAGGAATCAGTGGTCGTGCCTTCGGGAACCTGAAAATCGGGGAAGGGATTCTGCACGCGCTCGATTTTCACGTGGCAGCGCTCGGCGATCGCCACAGTGCGCGCGAGCGCGTCCGGTAATTCGCGAAACACCTGCGCCATCTCCTGCGCCGTCTTGAAATAAAACTGGTCGGTGGCAAAGCGCATGCGATTCGGCTCGCTCATCGTTTTGCCGGTTTGAATGCAGAGCAGAACCTCCTGCGCTTTTGCATCCGCGCGCGTCAGGTAATGGCAATCGTTAGTCGCCACCAACGGAATTCCGGTCTCGCGCGCCACGCGCACGATGCCTTCATTTACGCGTTTGTCCACTTCGAGGCCCTGATCCTGCACTTCGAGGAAAAAATTCCCTTTGCCGAAAATTTCCTGCAAACGATAGGCGGACGCGCGCGCCTGTTCATGGCGATTTTCCAGAACGTGCTCGGTGACTTCGCCGCGCAGACACGCCGAAAGAGCAATCAGCCCTCGGCTGTTTTTGGATAGAAGCTCGTGGTCAATGCGCGGCTTGTAATAGAAGCCATCGAGGAATCCTGTGGAGACGAGCCGAATCAAATTTCGGTAGCCCTCTTCGTTCTCGCAGAGCAAAACCAGGTGATTCGAGCGCTCCGCGTCCGCGCCGCGATTCTTGTGGCTGTCCGGCGCGACGTAAACTTCGCAGCCGATGATCGGCTTCACGCCGTGCGTCGAGGCTTTATGGAAAAAATTGGCCGCCGCGAAAAGGTTTCCATGGTCCGTGACGGCGACCGCCGGCATTTTCTGCCGCGCCGCCTCGGAGGTTAGCTCGCCGATTTCGCAAGCGCCGTCCAGCAGCGAATAATCCGTGTGCACATGCAGGTGTACGAACTCGGAAGAACTCATCGGTTGTTCTATTTTAGCCCGGTACTGCGGATTTCACTACGTTTGCTGCGAGAAAAGAAAGCGCGCTGCGGTTTCGCCCGCCCGCGAAAATCAGCGCGATGACCTTTTCCCTTTGCCTGAAACTCTGGCGCGGCCTTTTGTCCCCGCCCCGCCATGCGCATTCTGGCGTGGTCGGTTTGATTTGCGCGCTTCTGCCGCTTGCGCCACGGTTGCGCGTTTTATCTCGGCGGCTTCGGATTCTTTCGGCTGCTCCGGCATTTCGCCGTGGCTTGCTTTCGCTGCTTTACCGCGCTTTTTCTTCTTCTCCTCTTTCGGTTTCGGCTCGTCTTTGATTCCCGCGAGCTGCTTCAAGAGTTTGGTCACGTCCGGCGGAGTCTTGGCGCGTCCGCGCAATTGCATCTCAAACATCTGCTCGAGAATTTTGTCGAACTTCGGCCCGCGCGGCACTCCGAGGCTTTCCAATTCAGCGGACGGCAGAGCCAAACGAATCGGACGCCACTTCTGCAAGTAATTGCGGATCTTCGTGGCGACTTTCGCATTGCGGAACTCGGCCATCACAAACACAAGAAGCCCTGGAGGAGTGCTGGAAATCACGTCATACGCCTGCTTCGCGGTTTTCGTTTTGCTTCCACGCAGAATGTGCAACATTTTCTTGGCTTCGGCCGGCAGATGCAGAATTTCCGTCGCCTCGGCGTCAGGAAAGTCCATAGTCTTCAGCGCGGAATTCACTGCCGGGCCAAGCCGCCGCAAAATGTAGTACAGCGAAGGGATTCGCAGGCGCACGCGAATGCCTACGGATGTGAACGCCTCTTTGGCTTTGGCGAGGCGCGAAAGCCCATCGTAATCCGGGCGCTTGCGTCCCAATTTGGGATGAATCACTCTCAGCAAATCGAGCGATTCCCATTTTTTCAGAACGACCGCGGGCGAATCCTCGCGGCCCACATCGAGCAGTTCTTTTCCTGCTTCGTTTTTCTCGATGGTCTCGTGCAGGCCGCGCTCCATGGCCAGCTCGAACCACTCCTGCGTGCGCGATTCCATTTGGAAGTTCATGCGCGCGCAATATCGCGGAGCGCGCAGGATGCGAATCGGCTGATTGGTGAAGGAATGGATCGAGAGCACGCGTATTTCCTTGCGCTCCAGGTCTGCGAGGCCGTTGGTGGGATCGAGCAGCAATCCGCGCGACGCTGGATTCAGCGAAAGCGCCACGGCGTTCACCGAAAAATCGCGCCGCCGCAAATCTTCCATAATGGTTGACCAGCGGATTTCCGGCTTCGCTCCCGGGCGAGGATAGTGCTCATCGCGCGCCGCGGAAATGGAGCCGTCCACGTCGCCGGCATAAATCAGCTCGTACTGCCGGAGCTTCTCGTCCTCCAGCAGGACGCGCGCGCCGCCTTTTTCCAGTTCGCGCACCATGCGAACGGGATTGCCTTCAATGGTGAAATCCAGATCGCGCAGCGGCATCCCGGAGAGTAAATCGCGCACCGCGCCGCCGCTCAGATAGATATTCGATTCCTGCGCTCTGGCAAGCTCCTGCGTGCGCAGCAGGACCGCTCGCTGCTCCGGCGAGAGCCGGCTTTCCAGCAAGTACATGTAGTCAGGCATGAATGATTCCGCCTCCGCAAGTTTCCCTAGTGATTTGCCGGCCCGACTCTGAAAATTCTGTTTCCATCACGCCCGGGGATGGTGCTGCTTGTAAATTTCCTTGAGCCTGTCTTTCATGATGTGCGTATAAATTTGTGTGGTGGCAATGTCCGCGTGCCCCAGCATCAACTGGACAGAGCGCAAATCCGCGCCGCGCTCCAGCAAATGCGTGGCAAAACTGTGGCGCAGCATGTGCGGTTTGAGCTTGAGGCGCAATCCGGCCTGCCGCCCGTACGCTGCTAACTTCTTCCAGAATCCGATCCGCCCCATGCGCCCGCCCATGCGATTCAAAAACAAATAGGGCGATGAACTGTTGCCGAGCAACTGCTGCCGCGATCCGTTCAAATATTGCTTCACGGCGGCGACGGCCGTGCGTCCCATGGGAACCAATCGCTCTTTATTACCTTTGCCGATGCAGCGCACGCAGCCCACTTCCATTTGCAGGTCGTCCACGCGCAGGGTGACCAGCTCCGATACGCGCAGCCCCGCCGAATACAGCAGTTCGATCATCGCCCTGTCGCGCGCGCCGATCGCTGTTTTCACGTCCGGCTGCGCCAGCAAACGGTTTACCTCTTCGACGCTCAAATGCGTCGGCAAACGCATTCGGAATCGCGGCGTCTCGACGTTCGCCGAAGGATCCTCCGGGACAAATCCTTCCATCTGCGCGAACTTGAAAAAATTTCGCACCGACACGAGATGCCGCGCCACGGAGCGGCTGTCCAAGCCGGAACGATAGAGGAAGGTCAAATAGTCCACTAGGTTGTCGCGCTGGATTTCGGCGAGCGTCCATCCATGCTTTTCGGCAAAGAGCTGGAATCTGCGCAAGTCCGTGTTATAGGCGGTGATGGTATTCTTTGACAGGCCCTTTTCGACCCGCAAGTAGTTCAAATATGAGGTGATTACACCTTGCACTTCTGCGCTGTCCCCCTAAACACGCCAAATGCTTTACATCACTGAAATTAATGGACTTCGGGGAATTGCCTTGCAACCACTCCGCCCGCCGAGCAGGCCGCGCTGCCGGGAGGTGCACAGCGGACTGCTATACTAAGCCTTTTAGAAACAGTCACTTGACAACCGGCGTGGGTTACAATAACATACGCCCCTGGTTTTCGCAACTTCTTTCCGCCTGAGGCGCCCAGCTCGTGAAAAAGCAGACCGTCGGCACGCACAAGAAGGCCATTGTCTTTCCGCTGGCCGGCAAAAACGTGCAAGGCTATATCAATCCTGGCGAACTGGGACGCTCCGGTGAAATCGAACTGCTTTCCACCGACGGCGAGTACGTGCATCTGGAGCTTGCCAGGATCAAGACCATCCACTTTGTACGCGAATTCACGAATTCGCAGCCGCCGGAACGAAAGACATTTCTTAGCCGTCCGAAACTTGAAGGCTTGTGGGTCCGCTGCGTTTTTCGCGACCAGGATGCCCTTGAGGGAATCGTCGCCAACAATCTCGTCGAAATTGCCGAGCACGGCGTGCGGCTGACGCCTCCGGACCTGCACGGCAATACGCTGTGGATTTTCATTCCTTCGAGCGCCCTCGCGGAAGTGACCGTTCTCGGCGTCGTCGGAATCGCGCGCCGCCGCAAACCCGCCGCCGCTGCCGACCAGCCAAAACTTTTCGACGAATAGCCGCAGTCCTGCCGTCACGCGGCGTGGTGTACACTCTCATTCTTTCCAGGCCGCCGCATCCCGACGGGATTTTCGCGTGCGCCTGCGTAACGGAGGTCAGCCATGAAGCTCAGCGAAATTGCCGCGCGCCTGAAGTGCGA
>DASUAV010000117.1:0-3901 GCA_035763605.1 Candidatus Acidiferrales bacterium | reverse complement strand
TTCAGAATCGCGCGCGAATAAATCACCAGCGGACGGGACATTTGGAAGCGCGCGCGATGTCCGCGAGCGGAAATCAGTTCAGCGCTGTGGACTTCTTTTTTCGCGGCAGGGCCGTCGAGGAGGAAAGGATATTTTTCGATGGCTTTGTGCGTGAGGCCGCCCCCGCAGGGCTTTTCCCAAGCGAGGTGCTCGTCGAAAAGCGAAACGTCAAACCCGGCAACGCTCAGTTTTTCGGCGCAAAGAGCGCCGGCGGGGCCGCCGCCGACAATGGCAATCTGTTTCATTCGCGTGAGGCCGCACACGGACGAGAAAAGTGGGCAGGCTTCAAACGGGGAAGTATAGCATCAAGTTCAGTGATACAGGCTAACGCCGCGAACTGTGGCGCGGGGAAGTCAACAACGTAAGGGACGGTCAAGGGAATTCCGTTGTGAGTGTCAGGTAGTCAGCGGATGGGACTTTCCTCGACAGCGGGGCATACTCATGATTCCAGCCCTGGTACAAGACAAACGATAACCTCAGGAAATCAAAGGGCCATGAACAATTCTTCAACTTTGAATACGGCGGCGACGCCGGAGTGGCGCGCGCACGTTGCCTACGCGCTAGGAGAGTGTGCGGGCGAAAAGAAGCTTACGTCAAAGCGAAAACTCAGGATCGCACAAGTGGCGCCGCTCTACGAGAGCGTTCCGCCGCGGCATTATGGAGGAACGGAGCGAGTTGTTTCCTGGCTGACGGAAGAATTGGCGGCCATGGGGCACGAAGTGACGCTCTATGCGAGCGGAGATTCGCGCACCTCGGCGCGGCTGCGGAAGTGCTGCGCGCGGGCATTGCGAACGGCGGAGGATTGCGTAGATCCGCTGACGCACCACATGGTGATGATTGAGCAGGTGATGCGGCAAAAGCGTGAATTCGACATCGTACATTTTCATATCGATTATCTGCATTACGGAGTGAGCCGCCGGAATAATCTGTGTCACGTGACTACGACGCATGGTCGGCTGGACATTCCCGACCTGCTGCCGCTGTACGCGGAATTTGCGGGGATGCCGGTGGTGTCGATTTCGCGGGAGCAGCGGCGTCCGCTGCCATGGCTGAATTGGGCGGGAAACGTTTATCACGGGCTGCCGGAAAGTTTGCTGAGGTTTCATCCGGAGAGCGGAAAGTATCTGGCATTCATCGGCAGGATTTCTCCTGAAAAACGGCCGGATCGCGCGATTGAAATTGCGAAACGCACAGGAATACCGCTGAAAATCGCTGCAAAAGTTGACCGCGCAGATCGCGAATATTTCGAGACGAGGATCAAGCATTTGCTGGACGATCCGCTGGTGGAATACATCGGCGAGATTGGCGATCGCGAGAAATCAGATTTTCTTGGAAACGCGATGGCGTGCCTGGTGCCGATTGACTGGCCAGAACCGTTCGGCATCACAATGATTGAGGCGATGGCATGCGGCACGCCGGTAATTGCGTACCGAAATGGATCCGTGCCGGAGCTGGTGCGAAACGGAGTGAGCGGATGGATTGTGGAGAATATGGATGAAGCGGTGAGAGCCGTGGAAAGAGTGCACGAAATTTCGCGGAACGCCTGCCGCAGGGAATTCGAAACGCGATTCACGGTCGAGCGAATGGCGCGAGAGTATTTGAGGATCTATGAAGAGCAGATCCGCATGAGCCGAGCGGCGCCGCGCGAAGTGCAGTCTGAAACCAAAGATACTGAAATGGCATTGTAGGAATATCGCGCCGATGCCGGGCGCGAATTGAGCGCGGCGGAATCTTTTGGCCGCGAAAAAATCGAAAATACCTGAGGAGCCGGGGACGCGTGGAAGACGCCATTCGGGTTAAGGAAAACTTCTATGTTCTGGCGCGCTCGTCCATGTCGGATGAGCGAACGCGCGTGCTCAAATACGGCGACACGTTTGCGGTGTTCAACCGCATGGGCGATGTGGACCCCATCGGGCTCGGAGAACATGGGATTTATCATCAGGGAACGCGGCACCTTTCGCGTTTCGCGATGCGGCTGGCAGATCAGACTCCGCAACTTCTTCGATCTACGATACGGCACGACAACGCTTTTCTTAGTATGGATTTAATGAACGTGGACATTTCGGAAGACGGGCAGGTGAGCGTGCCGCGCGGAACGCTGCATCTTTTCCGTTCGCAATTCTTGTGGAAAAGGACGTGCTACGGGCACTTTCGCGTGTCGAGCTATTTCCTGCAGGACCTCGATACCTTCGTGAGCTGTGAATTCGAGGCGGATTTCGCGGACATATTCGAAGTTCGCGGGACCGAGCGAGACAAGCGTGGGCGCATTTTGCCGGTCGAGTACGAGCGTGATTGCGTGCGAATTGTTTACGAAGGGCTGGATGGAAAGCGGCGAACGACGATTCTGAGATTTTATCCCGAGCCGGAGGAGATTTCCGAGCAGCACGCGAAATTCGCGCTGCGGCTCAAGCCGAAGCAAGAGAGTTCTATTTATTTCGAGATTTGCTGCCAGTGCGAAGAGACGCAGAAGCACGTCCTCACATTCGGCGAAGCGTTACAGGGAATGATGGAGGAAGTTGATAGCGAAGCTGATGATATCGCCCGAGTTTCCACTTCACACCGGAGATTCGATGGATGGCTGGCGCGTTCGCGGGCGGATTTGCACATGATGATCGCGGGCAATCCGGAAGGGCCGTATCCGTACGCGGGCGTGCCGTGGTTCAACACCGTTTTCGGGCGCGATGGAATGATTACGGCGATGGAATGTTTGTGGCTGGCGCCGTGGATGGCGAAGAACGTCCTGAAGTATCTGGCGGAGAATCAGGCGACGGAAGTGAATTCCGAGGAAGAAGCGGAGCCGGGAAAAATTTTGCACGAAATGCGGCGCGGGGAAATGGCCACGCTGAAGGAAGTGCCTTTTGGGCGTTACTACGGCGCGGTGGATACGACTCCGCTATTCATCATGCTGGCCGGGCAGTATTGGGAGAGAACGCAGGATTACGGATTTCTGCAAACCATCTGGCCGAACATTCTTGCGGCGCTGGAGTGGATCGAGCGCTACGGTGACATGGACGGTGATGGGTTTGTGGAGTACGAGGCCAAATCGAAGCGGGGGCTTTCGCAGCAAGGCTGGAAGGATTCGCACGATTCCATTTCTCATGCGGATGGCTCTTTGGCTGAGCCGCCGATTGCGCTCTGCGAAGTGCAGGGATACGTCTACGCAGCAAAACGCGCGGCGGCGCGTCTGGCGGAGGCGTTGGGGAACAGGACGCTTGGCGCGAAACTGATTGTTGAAAGCGAATCCTTGCGCGAGAAATTCGAACGGGCGTTCTGGTGCGAAGAGCTCCAGAGCTACGCGCTGGCGCTCGATGGAGAAAAAAAACAGTGCCGTGTGCTGGCATCGAACGCCGGGCACTGTTTGTTCACAGGCATTGCGAGCGCAGAGCACGCCGCGCGCGTCATGACGGCGCTGATGGGCGAAGAGCTTTTCTGCGGCTGGGGCGTGCGGACGCTGGGCAGCGGGGAAGTGCGTTACAACCCGATGGCTTATCACAATGGGTCGGTGTGGCCGCACGATAACGCGATCATTGCGCGGGGATTGGCGCGCTACAATTTTTATAGCGAGGCGCTGAAAATCACGTACGGGATGCTGGAGGCGTGCGGCTACATGGATCATTGCCGTTTGCCGGAACTGTTTTGCGGATTTCACCGGCGTAAGGCTGAGGCTCCGACGCTTTATCCGGTGGCGTGTTCGCCGCAAGCGTGGGCTTCGGGAGCCGTATTCATGATGCTCGAAGCGCAATTGGGAGTGGAGATTTCGCCGAAGGACCGGCGCGTGCGCTTCACGCATCCGTATCTGCCGGAATTCTTGAACGATCTGAGGATTGAGAATTTGCCGATTGGGCAAGGTTCGTTCGATTTG
>DASUAV010000116.1:0-10740 GCA_035763605.1 Candidatus Acidiferrales bacterium | reverse complement strand
TAATCGAGTTTCTATGGGAAATTAGAAGTTGAGCTATGTGATTGAAAACAAAGGAAGGGAGGCGGTTCTAATCGAGTTTTTTCGCAAAAAAATTCGATAAACGTCCGTTTCCGGACACTCGTTCCTGACCATCAAAACGCGAGGTGAGAAGCGGCGAGGCGGAAACCATTGAGATTACCGAGAATCGCGGCGGCGGCGTGCGACGGCTGGAACATTTCCGACGCCACTTGCTGGATTTCGTCGCGGGTCACGGCTTCCATCGCAGCGATGCGTTCGGCAGGGGTTATGTAGCTGCCGAAGTAAAGAAATTGGCGAGCGAGATCGGTCATCCGCGAGCCGGAAGATTCCAGCGAGAGAAGCGTCGCGCCTTTCAGATTGGCTTTCGAGCGGCGAAGCTCTTCTTCTGTAACTCCCGCCGACTTGAGATTGCGCAATTCGGAAGCAACCGAAGCGACCAGCCGTTCGACCGTTTCGAGCGCCGTGCCGGCATAAATGCAGAGCATTCCAGCATCGCGATAGTGGTTGGTCTCGCTGAAGACGGCGTAAGCAAGTCCCTGCTTTTCCCGGATGTCTTGAAAAAGCCGCGAGGACATTCCGCTTCCGAGAATGTTGTTGAGGAGAGCGACGGCGTAGCGGCGCGGATCAGTCATCGAGCATGCTGGCACGCCGATGCAAATGTGCACCTGCTCGAGTTCGGATTTGGAACGGGAAACAATTTCGGCAGCAGGCGTAGGGGCCGGATTGCGATGTCCGTTGGACGCTGGCTCGCGGCCGGAGAAGCGAGGAGCGACCAAATCGAGCAGCTCCTGATGGGAAATGTTGCCGGCAGCGGTGATCACCATGTTATTGGGCGCGTACCAGGAGCGGAAGGCGGACTGAAGCGCGCTACGGTCGAATTTTCCGACGGTTGCGGCAGTCCCGAGGATGGGACAGCCGAGAGGGTGGCGTCCCCAGAGATTTCTGGCGAACATTTCGTGGACTAAGTCCTCAGGATTGTCCTCGACCATGCGAATTTCCTCGAGAATCACGGAACGTTCGCGATCAATTTCGACTTCAGGAAACTGCGGATCGAGGACCATATCGGCGAGGACGTCGAAAACGGTTTCGAGATGTTCATCGAGGACCCGAGTATTGAAGCAGACCATTTCCTTGGCGGTGAAAGCATCCACCATGCCGCCGACGGAGTCCACCTCGCGGGCGATGTCCTGCGCGGTGCGCTTCGCTGTGCCTTTGAAGAGCATATGCTCGAGGAAATGGGAGATTCCGCTTCGTTCGGCAGGCTCGTTGCGGGAGCCGGTGCGAATCCAGATGCCAACTGAGATCGAGCGGACGCCGGGCATCGGCTCGGTCACGACAACGAGGCCATTGGGCAGGGTGGTTTGCTGCACAGAACGATTGTCAAAGGCCATGAATCTCCTTAACGGGCGCAACTCATGCGCGAATTTTTCGTTTTGAAAAGCTGAGGACGAGAGAAAGAGCCGGCATGAGTCTGTACAGAGAAGCGAATTCTAAAAGAGTTTCTCGTCAGGATTGAGTTTGCCGTATTCGCTGGTGTAGTGCAAGGGGACGTCGGAGTAAGTGCCGCAATCGAGGGAATAGATTTCACAACTGTCATAGGGGTATGAATAGACGTGAATGCTGGTTGCCCGCTGGTTGAATTCAGCGAGGTTGAGCACCTGGTGGACGGGCTCTTCGCGCTGGACAGTTCCAGGATGGTTGTAATCCATGATGTAGGATGAGCTGGGCGATATGCGACAAGTGCCGGCAGTAGGATTCTGGCTATCCACGTGGAAATTCTGAACGCGCAGCTTGCCGATAGGAACAGCCATCCAGCAATTCTGCCCGCGATGATTGTGAATTCGGCTGGACTGGCCGACTTCCCAGCAAATGGCCATGACTTCGAAGAGCTTGCATTTGTAGATCAGATTCCGGGTGTAATGGCTTTTGGCGTAGAAAAGATAGGATTCGAGCGTGTCCTTCCGAATGGGATGCTGCTGCAAATAGTGCTCGATGTTTTCGAGAGTAAATTGCTCGCGATGAATTTTGGAGAGGTCCTGAACCCAGTCGTCAATGTGCAGTGGCGGCATGGCCGTATAAGCGAAAGTATAGCGCCGTAGGACGCGGCTGGCTCGGAAAAAATGGATGGTTCGCGTAGTATGGAAGAAATGAAGTCCGCCGAAACGAAATTGATGCAAGCGCTGAAAGGCGAAGAATCGCTGGTGGGAAAATCGCGCGAGGAATTGCGCGAGCTGGCGGCGCGTCTGGAGGAGCCGGCCTATCGAGGCGACCAGTTGTATCGCGCCATTTATCCGGAACGCGTGACGAGCATTGATGCGATCACGGCGCTACCCGCTGGGATGCGTCGGCGGCTTGGGGAAAATACGCGAATGGGCTCGCCGGAAATTGTGCGGCGGCACAGGTCGTCCGATGGAACCGTGAGATATGTGCTGCGCTGCGCCGCTGGAAACGGCTCGGAAGCGGCGACGATTGAAACAGTGTTCATGCCTGAGGAGAAACGGCAGACGATTTGCATTTCGACCCAGCAGGGTTGCGCGGTGAATTGCCAGTTCTGCCTGACGGCGACGCTGGGACTACTGAGGAATTTGAGCGCCGGCGAAATTGTAGGGCAGGTTCTGGTTGCGCTCGATGACAATCGCGAACGGCTTAAGCCACAGACGAATGTGGTGCTGATGGGGCAAGGCGAGCCGCTGTTGAATTATGACGCGGTGATGAAGGCGCTGGGAATTATTCTGGACGCAAAGGGCATGGGGATTTCGCCGAAGCACGTGACGCTTTCGACGAGCGGCATTGTGCCGGGAATCGAGAAGCTGGCGAAAGAAAAGCTGCGGCCGAAGCTGGCGATTTCGCTGAACGCTTCGGGCGATGCGCAACGCGAGAAGATCATGCCGATTAACCGAAAGTATCCTCTATCGAAGCTGCTCGATGCGTGCCGGAACTATCCGCTGCGGACGTGGGAGCGGCTGACATTCGAGTATGTGCTGCTGGGAGGATTCAACGACAGCCTGGAAGATGCGCGACGCGTGGCGAAACTGATTGCGAATTTGCGCACGAAGGTGAATTTGATTCCATGGAACCCGGGAGAATTGCCGTATCGTCCGCCGGATGCGGAGAGGATTGAGGCGTTTCGGAAAGTTCTGGCGGACAAAGGGCATTTAGTGTTCGTGCGGTATTCGCGAGGGCAGGACGTGATGGCGGCGTGCGGGCAACTGGCACTTGCGGAGAGTATCGTGGGTGTGAAGTTAGGGGAATCGAGAGAATTACCGGCGTGATTCGCCAAATTTCATTTGCCTCGAGCAATGTCAATCTGTCGTATCCGGTATGACATCCTGTATCCGCTCCTCGACGGGAGAAAACAGAAGTTCGATTGATCAATACAGGGACAGTGCATTTGCCGGATTTCCCTGGAAGCCGACCTGCGCTGCCCGCTTCCTATAAAGAGACAATTTGCCAGAACTGAACTTTGCTGTCCCACCTCTGAGCCATTCTTGGAAAAGAACTTCTATTCCGCTTACATCGGAGCACGCCTCTACGTCGTTTCAGTTTCGTCGTAGCATTGCTCGTGGTTTAGGAGACGATCGAGCGCCTGCTCTTTCTTGAGTTACGAGCGTCATTTTCGATCCCTTGACGGTTATCTTTCTCGAGGCGCATCTAGAATTCTTTGGTTTGCCTAAGTCTGTGATGCTGCTAATATTTTCTTGTCCAAGTCCGGTCCGCAGCGCAAAACGAACCGGTGATTCAAATATGCTCTCAGTGTGGCGCCGTCAGTAATCAGGACGTGGAAGTCTGCCCGTTCTGCGAATTCTCTTTTTCTTCTGTTCAGCCTGCTCCGGCGACAGCGCCTGCGGCCGCTTCCAATGAGCCCGAATGGCGTCAGGAAGTAGCTCGCCGGCTCGAGGTCTACCGCTCGCGCCGGCCGCACGCCGAAGGCGAACGCTCCCAATCGCCTTTGCCTTTCGCTTCGGAACGGCCTGCGGTAATTACCACGGCGACGGCTCCGCGCACGATTGCGCGCCTTCGCCCCACGCAGCACGTGGAAATTCATGTCTCTCAGCCGCAGCTCGATTTTTCCGTGGTCGAGAATTTTCGCGTTCAGCCCACAGCGGCGTCTGTTCCCGCCGCCGAGCTGCCCGCGCGACGCTTCGCCGGAATACTCGATGCCGCTGCCGTTTCCGCGGTTTTCCTGCTTTTTTTCGCGATGTTCCGTTCGCTGGGAGGCCAGCTCTCGTTCGCCAAAACCGATATCGCCATCTACGCGTTCGTTTTTTTCCTCATTTACGCGCTGTACTTCTCGCTCTTCACGCTTTTTTCCGGCGCCACCCCCGGAATGACCGCGAGAGGCCTTTCTGTCGTGGCCCTCGACGGCAATTTGCCTGAAAATTCTCAGCTCCTCTGGCGCACACTCGGCTATCTGCTCTCCGGCGGAACTCTTTTGCTCGGCTTCCTTTGGGCTTTGTGGGATGAAGCTCATCTCACCTGGCATGACCGCATCTCGCGCACCTACGTCACTTCCGCTCCGCCTGAAGGTTTCTCGGACGAATCCTGAGGATTGCGACGAACAGTTTCGCGCAGCGTTCCACCAAATGCGCGATGAAATCGCAGCTCCATAGACCGAGCAGGAAACAAGACTTGCTCTCATCTGAAATTTAGCGTTTAGGCTAGTTTCCTGAAGACAACGCTTTGATATAGCGGTAATAGAAATCCACGCCTTGATAGAAGGAAGTTTCCAGGATGCGCTCATCGCGCCCGTGTGCGCGCACATCATCCATATCAATGAACACTCCCGAAATGGCGTACGACGGAATGCCCGCGGCGCGCAAGCGATAACCATCCGTCGCACCCGCATCCATCACCGGAACTACCGGCACGCCCGGCCACATTTCCGTGACCACCTGCTGCATTTTCTCCGTTACATTCTTGCGCAGCGGCGAAGCGGGACTATCGTGCGGCGGTGCCAGTGGCGCAACCTTGATTTGCGGATCGTCCAGAATTTGCTCCAGTGTTTTCAGTGTCCCCGCCTGTGTCCCACCGGGAAGAATTCGGCAGTTGATGATAGCGCTGGCGTCCTGCGGCAAGGCGTTATTCGCGTGACCTGCATTTAGCCGTGTCGCCACGCACGTAGTTCGCAACATCGCGTTGTAATACGGCGATTCTGACAGCTTGCGAATCGCCGATTCATCCGGCGGATTCTTGGCAGCGCCGGCCATTTCCGTCGCGAGCTTTTCATCGCCGGATTTCCGGCTGATTTCCGACATGCGCTCAAAAAATGCGCGGGTGGTTTCGTTCAACTCCACCGGAAATTGATAGCGTGACAGACGCTCAAGGCCGCTCGCCAGACGGTAAATCGCGTTGTCGGGCCGTGGCAGAGAACTGTGGCCGCCTTTGTTGAACACCTTTAATTCGAAATCCGCGTACGTTTTTTCGCTGGTTTCGATGGAAGCGAGCAGCGGCTTTCCATTTTTCAACTGGAAGTCGCCGCCATCGGTGTTGACGCAGTATGCCGTGTCAATCAAGACGCGATGCTTTTCGAGCAGCCAGGACACGCCATTGTAATCGCCGCCTTCTTCATCGGCGGTGAGCGCGAGAATCAAATCGCGATCCGGCTTGTAGCCCTCCTGCTTAAGCCGGATGAAGTCCGCGACGAGAATGGCATCGCCGTCTTTTATGTCGCTGGTGCCGCGTCCATAGAAAAAGCCGTCTTTTTCTGTCAGCGTGAAGGGATCCACTGACCAGTCGGAGCGGTTCGCCTCGACGACATCGAGGTGCGCGAGGAAAAGAATCGGTTTGCGCGCGCCGGTGCCATGAATGCGGGCGACGATGTTTCCATGCCGAGCATCAGGACCAAGCACCACCACGTCGCTCGACGGAAATCCCGCGGCGCGCAGGCGTGCGGCCATTTCGTTTGCAGCCGTGGTCATGTTCCCAACGGATTCGGTTGTATTGGTTTCTATCAATTGCTTAAAGATGTCGTGGGCCAGTTTGTGCGTATCGGTGCTTTGCTGCGCAAACAACAACGCGCTGCTCGCCATAAAGAAAAGTACACCGGCTAGAAGCAAACGAAGTTTCAACACCATGCGCTCCTGAAATGAACTTACTTTTTCGAACTCGCGAGTCGTAGGCGTTTATTCGTAATCCGAAAGTGTTTTGGCCATCTGCCGTAGCCGCTCGTCCGCGCGCGCGAAAATCCCATTCTCTTCGAACCTGCCCGCGCCATTGCGGCTTCCTGCTTTCTGACCTGTGAGAATTTCAATGCCTTCATCAATTGTGCGCACCGGAAAAATATGAAATTTGCCCTGAGCAACCGCCTCAATCACGTCATTGCGCAGCATCAGATCGTCCACATTCTCGATAGGAATGAGCACACCCTGCTTTCCTGTGAATCCTTTGACGCGGCAAACGTCATAATATCCTTCGATTTTTTCGTTCACTCCGCCGATGGGCTGAATATCGCCCTGCTGATTCACGGAACCGGTCACCGCCAAATCCTGCCGTATCGGCGCTCCCGCCAATGCGGAAAGAAGCGCGTAAATCTCCGTCGAGCTGGCGCTGTCGCCATCCACTCCGGAATAGGACTGCTCGAAGCAGACACTTGCGGCCAGAGACAGGGGTTTGTCTTGCGCGAACATCCGGCGCAAGTATCCGGAGATGATATGCATTCCTTTGTCGTGAATCCGGCCGCTGAGATTCGACTCCCGCTCGATATTGATAATTCCGGATTTGCCGAGCGCCGCTGATGCCGTGATGCGCACCGGTTTTCCGAACGCGTAGCCGCCTAGTTCCATAACGCTGAGTCCGTTGACCTGGCCCATGCGCTCGCCGCAGACGTCAATCAGCAAGAGCCCCTTTTCGATCATTTCCTGAATTTTCATTTCAATCAGATTGTGGCGGTCTATTTTAGCGTCGAGCGCCTGCCGCACATGCGCTTCGGTCACGACCGTTTTGTGTTCTTGCTGCGCGGCGTAACTTGCCTCGCGCGCCACGTCGGCGATGTCGAAGAAGCGCGCGGTAACCTTGCCGCGCCGGCCCGCCTGGCGCACGCCATGTTCCATCAGTGCGGCGATGGCGCCGCGGTCAAAAGGCAGCAGATTCTCGTCGTCACATAATTTTCGCAACCTGCCGCAGTAATGGCGGATGACTTCTTCGCCCCAGTTCATTTCATCGTCGAATTCGACGCGAATTTTGAAAATTTTCTTGAAGTCGTCTTCGAAGTTGTACAGCAGTTCATACATTTCGCGGTCGCCAATCATCACGATTTTCACGCGAATGTCGATCGGCTCCGGCTTCATGGCCGGCGTGCTGAACGGGAAAAAAGCATCCACGGGCTGAATTTCCAGCTTGCTGTGATTCAGTGTGCGCTTGAGCGTTCGCCACACTCCGGGTTCGGTGAGCACGTCCATCGCGTACATAATCAGGAAGCCGCCGTCGGCGCGCAGGAGCGAACCCGCGCGCAGATCCATAAAATCGGAGCTCCATCCTCCGCGAGCATCATAGCTTCGATGAATCGTGCCAAAGAGGTTGGCGTACGTCGGAATGGTTTCGAAGATCACGGGACAAGCTTCGTGATCCTCATGCGAAAGAATCACGTTGACTCCGTACACGCGGAACGGATCGCGATCCGTACGCTCTGGTCGTAATCCCACTGGTCCATCGGTTGAAGCCTGCTGCTCCTCTTCGCCTTCACGTTCTTTGAACGGCTCGAGATTATCCAAAATGTGCTGCCGCACTTCTTCCAGATATTCCGCTACATGCGAATCGGCGTATTTCTCTTTTAGTTCTTCGATTACGCCGTCCACGAGCACGGAAGCTGCTTCCTGTTCCAGATAGCTCATCTCGCTGGCCAGTTCGCGCGAAAGCGTGAGCGTTTTGCGGTAAACCACGGTGAATTCCTGGCGAAATTGATCGTATTTCCGCTCGAGATCCTCCGCGGCTGTGGTTTCGATTTTTCCTTCCTGCACCAGCTTGGGAATTTCCTCGATCGGCACCATCGCGCCCTCGAGGACGGGGAAGATTTCCGGGAGCGCCACGGCGCCTACCTGCATGCGTCCCAACGCGAATTGCTCACGGGCGATGCGCCGCGTGAAATCGTCCATCAATTCTTTTTCGCGCTGTGTGTAGCGATCTACGATGCGCGCTTTTTGCCGCTGAAAAGGCTCGCCTTCGAATACTTGCGGAATGCGCCGCCGCAAGAAGTCGATTCCCGATTGCATTTCTTTGCGGAAGGGATTCGCTTGGCCAGGCGGGAGAGCAATCAGCCGCGGCCGGTCGGGATTCTTGAAATTATTTACGTAGCAGCGGTCGGGAGAGAGTTGCGTCTTGGGCCCGATGCCCTCAATCATGCGCACAATCATTCCGCCGCGGCTCGTGCCGCTCAGTCCGCAAACGAAAACGTTGTATCCCTGCGCGGTCATATCCACACCCATGCGCAGCGCGCGCAAAGCGCGCTCCTGACCGATTTCGCTGCCAATCGAGGGTGCTTCCGCCGACGTGGCGAATGGCACTTTCGCTGGATCGCACCTCCAGCGCAGTTGCTCGGGTTTGAGTTCTTTCGGTTGCGACGATTTCGCGTTCATAGCATTTTTCTGAAGACTGGCGACGTTCGCCTGGTTTTGTGCCCGTGCATTATACGTGCCTCAGCCAAGACATAGGGATGAAACTGTGCACCCATGGTCTCAAATGATTTTCGGCCCCAAAGGTCAGACGTTCTCGATTCGCTGCCCCGATTTCACATATAAGTCCAGCACGCTTGCCGCGGCAGCCACGATAATCGGGCCCAGCACGATTCCCAGCAATCCAAAAACGGCGATGCCGCCGATAACGGCCACGAATACAATCAGCCCGTTCATCTGCGCGCGTCCGCTGAGGAACCACGGACGCATCACATTGTCCACAAACCCGGCGACGATCGTCACAATCACTGCGAGCACGATCGCTCTACCCCAATGACCAGTAACAGCCAGGTCAATCATCGCGGGGATCCAGATAATCAGGTCCCCAACCACCGGCAAAAGCGAAAAAAATGCTATGGCCACGCCCCAGAAGAGCGGAGCCGTGATCCCTACAATGGCGAAGCCAATTCCTCCGGCGAGTCCGTGAAGAACGGCCGAAGCCAGAGCCAGCGTTACACTGGCGAAAATCAGATCGCGCGACTTGCCTACAATTTCCTCGCGCGATTCGCGGTCAAACGGAAGGATTTGCCTCAGCCAGGTCATGATTTGCGTGCTGTCGCGGAAAAAATAGAACATCGCGATAATGGCAACAATCAGGTCGAAGATGAAGATCGCCAGGTTCCGCAGTAACACGCCCACTTTCGACGCCAGGAAAGCTGCCGTGCCCGTGATTCCGCGGCGCAGCAGAGCAGACAAGCTTTCTGGAGTTTGCCCCGGAATGTGCGCAGCGACCCAAAGCCATACGCGATCGAGCCGGTGGAAGCCGCCGTTGCTAACCTGATTCTGCACGGCTGCCGCGGCCTGTAGCGCTTCGTGGACAAATCCTGTTCCGATGGTGATGGCCGGTGCAATCAGCAGCAGGGTTACAAGCACAGTGCACGCAGTCGCGGCCCATCTCCCGCCCCATTGTTTACGCAGAGCCTCGTTCAACGGATCAAATAAAACCGTCAGAACCGCCGCCCAGCAGAGCGGCGCAAGGAACGGCTCAAAAACGAGGTAGGTGAAATAGGCAAGCACGGCGATGAACAGGTAGAAGAAGACCGTGCTCAATCGCTGCTGCTGTATGAGTCGATGAACCAAGCTTGGCGCGCTCCAGACGCACTACCCTTTTCGGACCAAGCATCCATAGTTTTCTTTTGCGGCTTTGTCAACTGGCGGTCGAGGAGATGTGCTCTTCACGTCGCTATGCGCTGCGCGGAAGAGAGGCGATTGAGAGAATTCCCGGCAAAAAAGCAGTGGAACGCGAGGCGGCAACAAGCGAAAAATCTCAATGCGAGAATCGTACGAATTGTACGATTTTATACGACTTTGTTTCACAAAGTTATACGATTTTTGCCACTTTTATGCTTTTGCGCTCCTTAGCCCTGGTCGCAGGCGTGCAGCGGCAAAAAGCGCAGCATCCGGCGCTCGCGTCCATCAAAATCGCCGGCAATGCTATAATCCATTTACCCAGCGGTGACAAGCCATGGCCAGCGAATCCTGCCAGCACACGCGCACCATTATCATCGCCAAAGACCAACACGAAGAATATCTCGAATGCCTCGATTGCGGCGAGATTCTGAATCCTGCCGCACGGGAGTTGGAATCCGCACCCGCCGAGGAATCGGGCGAGTCCCTCTCTGACGCGTAGATTCTGCCGTCCCAGTCTAAGCTGTAGTGGATTGACATCCCACAGATCGCAAGGTACTCTGCCATAGACAGACTATGCATAGATAGTCTTTGAAAGGAGCTGTATGCCTCGCGACGAAATCCCTCCTGGAACATTGCATCTGTTGATTCTGAAAACGCTGGCGCGCCGAGGCGAGCTGCACGGCTACGAAATCGCGCGCACCATTCAGCAGAATTCCGAAGACGTGCTGCAGGTTGAGGAAGGTTCGCTCTATCCGGCGCTGCAGCGAATGCTCATCAAGGGCTGGGTGAAAGCGTATTGGGGCACGACGGCGGAAAATCGCCGCGCGCGGTTTTACCGGCTCACGCCGGCCGGACGCAAGCAATTGCAAATCGAGCAGGCGCAGTTCGAACGCGTGGTTGGCGCCATCACGCGAGTGATTCAAAC
>DASUAV010000115.1:0-32312 GCA_035763605.1 Candidatus Acidiferrales bacterium | reverse complement strand
AAAACGTATTGTCCGCCGGCGTGAGGCATGGCGGCGGCAAGTTCCCCATAGCTGAGCGCGCCGACAAGGGTCATGAATCCTGAGGCGAGCCAGACGGCGATGAGCAAACCGGGGCTTTGGACCTGGTTGGAAATGTCCGCGGACACGATGAAAATGCCGGAGCCGATCATCGAGCCGACCACGATCATGGTGGAATCGAAAAGACCGAGACCTTTGACGAGTTCGGGAGAAGCAGGAGGCGGGCCTGCGGGAGCAGCAGGATTCACAGTGACGGTGGGCTCAGCCATTGCGTTTGCCTCCGCGGGATTTTTCTTCGGCAGCGCTGGATGCATTTTGCGCGCGGGCAGCAGCGGCGAGAAATTCGCGGGCGCGCGCGGCGGGATCGCGAGATTCGAGAATGTCGCGAATCACGGCGACGGCATTTGCGCCGGCGGCGAAGACTTCGGGGGCGCGATCGAGGGTGATGCCGCCGATAGCGACGATGGGCTTGCGGGTAAGTTTGCGGGCTTCGCGGATAAGCGCCGGGCCGACCACGGGATCGGGATTTTTCTTCGTTGAAGTGGGATATACGGGGCCAACAGCGATGTAATCCACCGGTGCGTTGGCAACGGCGCGGACCTGTTCGAGATTATGCGTCGAAACGCCCACCCAACGGCCAGTACCGCAAATGCGGCGGGCGTCGGCGGGATGCAGATCCTGCTGGCCGACATGAACGCCGCCGGCACCGACCATCGCGGCGATGTCCGGACGGTCATTGACGATGAAACGAGCATTGCGGGTGGCGAGGGCTTCGGCAAGAGTGGCGCAATTTTCGAAATACTTGCGCGAAGAGAGATTTTTGGCGCGGTACTGAATGAGATTGACGCCGGCGGAGACGAGTTCGGCAGCGCACTTTACCGCGGGCGTTTTCATGAGTTCTTCATCGAGCACGGCATAGAGTGACGGAAACACTTTGGGCCCCTTGTCCTGAATCCTACTTAGCCGCAGCAGCGACGGTTTCGTAGCGTTCGAGAAAATGAGTATCGAAGCGGCCAGCGACGAAATCGGGATCCTCCATGATTTTCTTCTGCAGCGGAATGGAGGTCTTGATTCCCTCCACGACAAACTGATCGAGAGCACGAGACATGCGCGCTATGGCTTCGGCGCGGTCGTCGCCAAAAGCGATAAGTTTAGCGACGAGCGAATCATAATAGGGTGGGATGACGGCTTCGGAGTAAACGGCGGTATCCACGCGAATGCCCGGGCCGCCGGGAACGCGGAAAGCGGTGATGCGCCCGGCGGAAGGCGCGAAAGTGTCAGGGTCTTCGGCGTTGATGCGGCATTCAATGGCGTGACCGTGAAAACGCGGCTTGCCGATCACGTCGGTGAGCTTTTCGCCGGCGGCAAGGCGGATTTGGGATTTGACCAAGTCCACTCCTGAAACCATCTCGGTGACCGGATGTTCTACCTGAATGCGGGCATTCACTTCAATGAAATATAAATCGCCGGTGGCTTCATCGCGAAGGAATTCGACGGTCCCTGCGCTAGAATAGCCAATCTTGGCGAGAGCTTTGGCCACGCGTTCGCCCATGGCGTCGCGGATTTTGGAATCGAGCGCAGGCGAAGGAGATTCTTCAATGATTTTCTGGTGGCGGCGCTGGATGGAACACTCACGCTCGCGAAGGTGCATGACGTTGCCGTGGCGGTCGCCCATGATTTGGAATTCGATGTGGCGCGGATGCTCGATCAATTTCTCGAGATAGACATTGGGGCTGCCGAAGGCTTGCTGGGATTCGTGGCGGGCGGTTTGGAATGCGGAGACCAGATCTTCTTTTCTGCGCACGATGCGCATGCCGCGACCGCCGCCGCCTTCCGCGGCTTTAATGAGGAGCGGATAGCCTATATCGCCGGCAAGTTTCAGGGCAGAGTTTTCGTCGGGAACGACTTCAGGGCTGCCGGGAATAATCGGCAAGCCTGCGGCGGACATTTCACGGCGGGCGCGGTCTTTTTCGCCCATGGCACGGATGACTTCGGGAGAGGGGCCGATGAAAGTGATGTGAGAGGCTTCGCAAACTTCGGCGAAGTTGGCATTTTCGGAGAGGAAGCCGTAGCCCGGGTGAATCGCATCCACGTTGGTGATTTCGGCAGCGCTAATAACGTGAGGGATGTTCAGGTAGCTTTCGGAAGCGCGGGGCGGGCCAATGCAGACGGCTTCGTCGGCGAAGCGGACGTGGAGAGAATTGCGATCCGCTTCGGAATAGACGGCGACGGTCTGGATGCCGAGTTCCTGGCACGCGCAGAGGACGCGCAGGGCGATTTCGCCACGATTCGCGACTAGGATTTTGCGAAACATATAATTACAGCCTGCCAACCTCATGTCAATTCGCCCAAAATCGGCGAACGGGACATGAGCTACAAAGCTACTGTTTGCGGCTGGGGTGAATGGCGAAGAGCGGCTCGCCGTACTCGACGGGCTGGCCGTTCTCGACAAAAATGCGCATCACCTCGCCGGCGACATCGGATTCGATCTCGTTCATCAGCTTCATTGCTTCGATGATGCAGAGGACCTGGCCGGACTGAACGCGGTCGCCGGTACGCACGAAGGAAGCCGCGCCGGGAGTGGGCGACGAATAGAACGTGCCAACGATAGGGGATTTGATAACGTGAAGATCGGCGCTCGATTCGGGCGGGGCTGGCGCGGCAGAAGCCGCTGGAGCGGGAGCGGAAGGAGCGGCCACATGGGGAGCAGGCGGGGCGGCGGAGAAAATCTCGGGTGCTGAGTGCTGCGTTCGGAATGGATGCGCGGACTGCGAAGAGGCTTTGCGCAAACGTATGTGCAGGTGGCTATTCTGGTACTCGAATTCGTCGAGGCCGTGCTGCTCCATGAAGCTGAGGATGTCGGCAATCTGGGAGAGGTCAGGGGCCACGTTTGACTGGCGCTCCGCGGGATTTTTTTTGGCTTTGGCCTTCATTCCAGTTCGATCAGCTCCCGACTGGCGCTGGTGATGAAGTGAGCGCCCGACTGCGTGATCAGAGCGTCGTCTTCAATGCGAATGCCGCCCTCGCCAGCGATATAGACTCCGGGTTCGACGGTCACTACCATCCCAGCCTGCAAGACAGTTTTCTCGCCACGTCCAAGCCGCGGCATTTCGTGAACTTCCAAGCCAAGGCCGTGACCCGTGCTGTGAATAAAGTGCTTGTCCAAGCCAGCCTCGCGAAGAACCTGGCGAGCGGCGGCATCTACTTTATGCGCACTTACGCCCGGACGAATGGCATCCCTTGCCGCACCCTGCGCCTGAAGCACAGCGGAGTAACGACGGCGAATCTCCGCGTTCGCGCGCCCCACGAACACGGTGCGCGTCAGGTCGCTCGAATATCCGCGGAGTATAGCACCGAGGTCAAACACGACCAACTCGTTTTTGGCAATGGGACGGCGGCTGGCGTGCGCATGGGGAAGAGCGGCGCGCGGGCCAGAGGCGATAATGGTATCAAACGCGGGTCCAGTTGAACCTCTGCGGCGCATGCGGAACTCGAGCTCGGCGGCGAGTTCGATTTCGAGGACGGCGGGTTTGACGAGCGGCAGGATCTCCTGCCACGACGAGCAGGCGATGTCGGCTGCTTCGCGCATGGCGGCGAGTTCGCCTGAATCTTTTATGGCGCGAGCGGATTCGATTTTGCCGTCCCAGGGGAACCAGCGGATTTTTGCACCGGCGGCTTTGTCGAGGGCGTTTTTCTGGAGCACAGAGAGGCGCGAGGCTTCAAATCCAACACGGCGAGCATGGAGGCGGGCGAGATGTTCGCCGGCGGCTTTTAGTAGTGACCCACGGACGATGCGAACCCGCGCGTTTTTGACTTCCTCGGCAGCCTGGGACGTGTAGCGGCTATCGGTGAAGAGAAAAGCGTTCTCTTGAGCGACTACGAGAATTGCAGAGCTACCGGAAAAGCCCGAAAGATAGAACACATTGGGCAGATGTGACACAAGAAAGGCGTCGAGACGCTCCGCCTGCATCTGCTGCTGCAAAAAGGAAAGGCGGGCTGCTGGTCCTGCCGCGCCCGCCGTTTCCGATGCTGAGATTGTTGCCGCTCTGCCCGTTTGCCGCGCCATCCCTGAATTGTTACATGGGAAGGATGCGCGGCGTTACGAAGAAGAGCAATTCCTGCGAATTAGTGCTGATGGTCGTATGCCGGAAGAGCTGCCCTATAATCGGCAGGCTACCGACAAAGGGAACTTCGTTGATGGTCGTCTGCTGATTGGATATGATAATGCCCCCAATCATGACGGTTTGGCCATCGTTGACGAGAACGCGCGTGTCCTGCGCCTGAGTATCGAGAGCAGGAATGCCGCCAATTCGTGGGATGGCGGGATCGATCTGCGTGTTTTCGACGTGAATGGTCATGAAGATGGTGCCGTCCTTGGTGATTTGTGGCGTCACCTGGAGCTCCAGCACCGCGTCGATGAACTGGACAGTGATAGTGTTGTTGATGACCGTCTGCACAGGAATCTTGGTTCCCTGTTTGATGGTTGCTTGCTGGTTATTTTGAACGATCTCTTTCGGCTTGGAGAGTAGCTTGCCGACGCCTTTGCTCTCCGCGGCGCTAATCACGTAGTCCAAGGCGAAGTTTGCAGTCGAGAAGGCATACGAAACGCCACTCGTGGGTACGGTCGCGCCCAGATTGGTTACCAATGGCATATTCACGACCGAAGGAGAATTCCCCGAAGGTGGAGCGCCGATTATGATGGGCGGTTCCGGAAGACCTGGAACGACCCGACCAACTGGGCTTGTGCCAACGGTACCGACGCCGCCAAAGATGTTCTTGCCATTGTTGGCCGAACCAGCGAAGGCGAACTGAGAGCCGAGTTCGCGCGCAAAGTTACGATTGGCTGCGACGACGCGAGCTTCGATTTCGACCTGCTGGGTCTTGGTATCGAGTTCGCGGATAAGATTATCAACCACCGGCAGAACCGTGGGAATGTCGCTGATAATCAAAGTGTTCGTACGATTATCCGCCAACACATCTCCGCGGGGCGAAAGGAACTTCTTGAGAGTGTCAACCAGTTCGCTGGCTTTAGCATAGCTGAGAGTTCGCGTGGTAGTGACCAGGTCGGCGGCTTCGACCTGTGCTTTCGCCAAATCCCTGATCTCGTCTGCCTCCTTCTTCATCGTAGCCTTGGTGGCGATGCGGAGGACGTTGCCATCGAGCTGCTTATCGAGATCATTGTTCTTGAGCACGATGTCGAGCGCCTGGTCCCACGGCACGTTGTCAAGAACCAGGGTAAGCGTGCCCTTTACGCTTGGATCCACGACAACGTTCAGGCCGCTGATTTCATGGATGAGGCGGAAGAAGTCCTGCAAATCCACGTTTTTCAAATTGACGGAAACAGGCGCGCCGGTGTATTTCGCTCCGGCCTGATCCTGCGAAATGACCGAGACAGGGCTGAGCGCCGGGGCCGGAGAAGGCATGACAGTGCCTGCCGGTGCCGTCTGGGCGGGAGGCGCGGATTGCGCTGCAGCTTGAGCAGCTTGCTGTTGGGCGGACTGAGCTTCCTGTGAGCTTTGTTGCGGCGCCGAACTGTTGTCAGTGACCACAGGAGCGGACTGCGCAGGTGCTGCAGGCTGGGCGGGAGTTTGCGAAGCCGGCGGATTCACCGGCTTGGAATCCTGAGCCTGCTGCGCCGAAGAAGAAGATTGCGCCGGAGTATTGGAATCGAAACCGGCCGGCTGAGCGGGCGGTTGCGAAGGAGAAGAAGACATGGGGGCGGTGGTCGCCGGGAAATTCGAAGCGGCTGTGTCCGCGCTCTTGTCCTTTGTCGCAGGGGGCGTTGAGGGCTGGGCTGCCGTCTGCGCCTGAGTTGAATCTTTACTGGCCGGCGCTGCCGAATCGGAGGATGGTTGCGCCGCTTGAGATTGCGTGATGCTCGATGACTCAGATGATGGATCGGCCGCTTGCGCTGGAGAATTGCCGGCTGCGGACGAAGCAAACTCGACCGCCACGCCGCCATCCACGTGCTTCACACTGTAGGACGCGTCGGTCGAAAGATCGATCACGATGCGGGCCACGTCGGGCGAAAACTGCGCTGCGCGGACATCACGGATCGGCTCGACGTTGCTGGGCGTTTTCTTCGCGGCAGAAACGCGCTCGCTCGGAAAGTCGAGAACAAGGCGCGCCGGACTGCTGAGGCGAAGATCATGATAATTCATCGAGCCGGAGCCGAGCACCAGCACCTCGGGAACGTCGCCATTCTTGACCACGGAAATATGGCGGATAGCCGGGCGTGCCGAAGATGAAGTGCGAAGCGCGGCATTCAGCAGGTGAGGCTCGCTCGATTCCGCGGAATCCGCACTCATTCTATTTTTCTTGGAAATGATGATGCGGATCGAGTCACTGCCATCGCGCGTGATTTTGGGCTGCGCGCCGTCGGCCAGGAGGAGCTCGATGCGGGAAACCGGTTGATCTCCGGACTGATACTCTTCGAGACGGTAGCTGCGAACGATGTCGTTATTGAGGACCTTCGCGGCATCCGCATTACCTGCGGAGACGCCGGTGAGGTCAATGTAGTAAAGATCGGCGCTGGGATGATGGACGACGTAGTCGAATGGTCCGCTGGCTTTGGCGCTGAGGCGGACGACTCCTTGCCCGACCACAGACGTGACCCGAACCGAGGGTTCGGCCGGAGACGCCTGGACCGCCGATGAAATTATCAGAAGGCTAGCTGCCATGAGGCAGGCAAGGCCGAAAGGCCGCCAAATCTTGCTCATTGCTCATCTCCTGCAATCGGATAGAGTCGCTTGGACACATCGCGGTCAACTGTGCGGCCAAACGCGTCTTTGCTCTGCTGAAGAAAAGTGATTTCATCCAAGCCGATCTTTTCCACCACGCCGTCGTAAATGTGATCGCCGTCGTGGAGGAAATAGACGCGGTCCTGCGGATTTGCAACGACGGCGACCATGCCGCCGGAAGTCTTGACCATGCCCTGCAACTGAACCGTGGAAACCTGCAAACCAGCAATGCCCGGCGGAAGATTGCCGTGACCCGCATTCGGATCGGTGGGTCGAATCAGCGCGGCAAAGGGATCGCGACCGTGCGTAAGCTCGGGAAGTTCGGCCGGATGCATAGCGGCTGCTGGAACGGGGACCCCAGCGACTGGCTTGGAAGCGACCGGTTTTGCCGTGTTCTTTGCGGCAGCCTTTTTTGAGGCGTGGTGCGCTGATCTCGTTTTGGGCTTGTTCTGCGTGTGAGCCGCAGGTGCGGTCTTCTTGATTGCGCGTTTCGCTGGTCTCCTGGCGGTCTTCGGCGCCGGTTTCTGGGAATCGGTTTCGGAAGCGAGTTTTTTGACGAGAGCAGGCTTGGCCGGAGCGGCTGCAGGAGCGGCAGGCTTAATCGTCTGCGGCTTCGGTGTTTGCGCACCGGCAGAGAGCACCAAAAACGAAACCGGCAATGCAGCCATGGCCACGGTTCTCACGAAGATTCTGAAATAGTTCATCATCTCTGTCCTATAACCCGCTACCGCCGAGCCGGCGCAGCGCCCGGTTTCGCAGGTGCGTTCGCGGGAGTCTGCTGGTTCGACTGGCTAAAGAAAGTGACAATCGTAAATTCGCCGGAGACGGTTGTACCGGGCGCCATGCGAAACTGACTCGTGCCTGCGGCGCCTTGTTTGACCTCAGTGAATTTCATGTCGCCGACGTTAATAATTCGGGAAAGCCGTCCGAGCCGCGCGAAAAAGTCGAGCATAGAGAAGTAGGGACCGTCGGCGGTCAGTTTGAATGGCATTTCGGAATGATATTGGTGCGGCACGACGGGCTGAGTGGTCATCTTCCGAATGGATACGCCCGCGCCGGAAGCAGCTCCCTGCACCATAATGATGAACTGATCCACTTCGCGATCTTCGGGAACAATGGCCTGCAAGGTGGCGAGCTGTTTTTGCAGGGCATCCATTTGGGTCTGCAGCTCGGCGCGACGCTGCTCATAGACTCGAAGGGTCTGAACTTCAGCCTCGAGAGGTTTGAGTTGAGCGTTCGCCTTGTCCACATTGGCGCGCTCCTGGGCAACCGGCGAAAATGGAACATAAAGGCCCGCAACAACCAAGACCACAGCGAGCACAAGAAAAGCTAGCGCTTGAATCGGCCAGGACATTTCTTTGAACGAGGTTGCCATGGCGTCTCCCTAGCTCCTTCCCGGCCGCGACGGCGCCGTAGTGGCAGGCGCGGTAGCGCCAGTCGGCTGCACGCCCTGTACCTGGGGCGTGACCACCTGCGCATTCATGGTGAAGGCGAAGGTCTGCGCGCCCTTAACAATGTCGTTCTCCGCGGCTTCTTTCATGTTGATTTCGCCGAAGTAGCCGGAGCGTTTCATCTGGGTAAGCAGATTAGCGATGGAGTTAAGCGAAGCCGCTTCGCCAGTGATATCCAAAGCGTTCCCCTTGCGGTCGAGCGAAGTAAGCCAGAGCTCAGGGGTGTGTTCCACCGTGGTCGCAACCATCTGAAGCAGCTGCTGGCCGCCGGTGCGGTTGGCCTGCAACTGCTCGATGACGTCAATCCGCTGGACGAGAATGGCCTTCTGTTTCTCGTACTGCTCGACTTGAGTCTTGATCGCTTGCAGGCGAGTTTTTTCGGCCTGCAAGGAGGTGATGCGCGTCTGAATGGTCGCCAGTTCGCTGGCTTTCTGGTGGTACATGGCAAAAAGGACGATCACAGCCACCGCCAGAGCGCCGATAAAGAGCAATGTCCGCAGAGAAGATTCCAGCGGAATGGACGGGCCGCGAAGGCGGCGGCTAGCTTTTGGACGATCCTGACCGAGAAGATTGATGCGGATCATGGCGTGTCAAAGCTCCTCAAAGCCAATCCGACGGCTATGGCCAAACGGGGCGCCATTTCACGAATCTGTTCTTCATTGTGCTTGCCGGGATTGACGACGATCTTTCGAAACGGATACAGCTCCTCGACGGGCATGCCGAACTCCTCGCGGAGCAAATCGAGCAGGCCGGGAACGCGCGCCGTGCCGCCGGCGACCACGATGCGACGGATATTTTCGCCGCTGGCCGTAGCACGGAAGAAGTCGAACGTCTTCTGAATCTCGAGGATGAGGATGTCGGAAACGGACCGCAGAATCGAAGTGCGCTGCTCCTCGTTAACGCCGGGAACGGTGCCGCCCATCTTCAGGCGCTCGGCGTCTTCAAAGTTCAGATCCAATTCTTTCTGCAGTGCGTCGGTGTACTGATTGCCCCCCACGGAAACGTCGCGGGTAAAAAGCGGCGTCCATCCGCGGATGATGTTGATATTCATGACGCTGGCGCCGATATTGAGCAGGGCGACCACTTGCGTCGGATCAGGGTCGTAATTCACTTCATAACAGTTCTCGAGAGCGAACGCATCAATATCAACAACCATCGGTGATTTGCCGGCCTGCGCGAGCACGTTAGTGTGGTTCAGAATCTTGTCCTTCTTGGCGGCTACCAGGAGAACATCCATTTGGGCGTCAGTAGCCTCGAGAAGCTGATGGCTGAGATTCACATCGGCAATATCAAAGGGGATGTGCTGGCTGGCCTCGGCCTGAACGCGATCATAAAGCTCATCCTCGGGCATAGCCGGCATAGGAACGCGCTTCACGATGACGGAATGGCCCGAAACGGAGGTGGCGACATCTTTCACTTTGATTTTGCGGGAATCAAAAATCGAGCTGATGCGCTCGGCGACCGCCGGAGCGTCCATAATCGCGCCATCCACGACGGTATCCTGCGCGAGCGGCTCGACACCGAAGTTGACCAGCTCGTAGCCATCTTTGGTCTTTTTCAGCTCGACAGCCTTGACGGAGCTTGAGCCTATGTCCAAGCCAATAAGAGCTTTCGATTTACCCATGCCAAGCATCGTGCGTCCTCGCTGACTGCCGCGCGCCAACTTGCAAGTTGCGCGGGCATCGCTCTGGCTAACGTTCTAAATTGTTCTTTGAACCCACCGTCGCGCAGTTCCGATCACCCCGCTCGGAAGCTGACGACCAACCCACTGCCCAGTGCTCCCCTTACCAGTAGTTCTATGCCCCGTTATGTCACTCGAACTTGTTCGCGTCAACGCAACCGAAGCCACCGATTGTTCAGTTGGTAATGGCGACACTGAGATTAGAAAATAGGTGGGAAGTTAAGTCTACTGGGATTGCGGCAGTGCGTGCGAAAAATGACACCTGTTCGAGCGGACAGTATGAGAACTAACGGTGACGCGAAAGGTCAATGCCGAGAGATTTCCACAGAGCGTCTATGCGTTTTTTTGTCATCGCGTCCATACAAATTTCGTCAGGCCAGGGACGGGAAAAACCTTCGGACGGCCACTTGCGCGTCGCGTCCACGCCCATCTTCGAACCAAAATCCTGCAAGCGCGAAGCGTGTTCGAGAGTGTCCACCGGACCCAAAACGAATTCGATATCGCGCTGCGGATCGATGGCGCAAAGAGATTTCCAGACTACTTCGCTCGGATTCTGAACGTCCACATCATGATCTACGATGATGACGACCTTTGTGAACATAGCTTGGCCGAGCGACCAGATCGCGTTCATCACTTTGCGTGCATGGCCGGGATAGGATTTGCGGATGGCCACAATCATTAAGTTCTGGAAAATACCTTCGGCGGGCATGGAGACATCCACGATTTCGGGAAATTGCATTTTCATTACGGGCAGAAAGATCCGTTCGATGGCATGGCCCATGAAGAAATCTTCCTGCGGAGGCCGGCCGACAATGGTGGTCAGATAGATGGGATCTTTTCGATGGGTGATGCAAGTGATGTGGAACACGGGATACTGGCCTTCGAGCGAGTAAAAACCGGTGTGGTCTCCGAACGGGCCTTCCGTGCGCATCTCGCCCAACTCAACGTAGCCCTCGAGGACGATTTCTGAATTGGCGGGTACCTCCAAATCCACAGTTTCGCAGTGGACCAACTCGACCGCTTCGCGGCGAAGAAACCCGGAAAACATGAATTCATCCAGATCGGGGGGAATAGGAAGGATTCCCGAGAGCGCCGTGGCCGGGTCGGAACCAATACCCACCGCAACTTCCATTCTGCCACCGGTGCTTTTGGCGCGGGCGGTGCGAAAGTGCTCGGCGCCGTGTTTCTGCGTTTGCCAGTGCATGGCGGTGGTGCGCTCGTCGAAAACCTGCAAACGGTAGCAGCCCACGTTGCGCTTGTCGGTTTCGGGATTTTTGGTAATGACCATCGGCCAGGTGATGTAGCGGCCGCCATCCTGAGGCCAGCATTTGAGGATGGGAAACTCGGCGAGCGAGAAATCATTTTTTCGAATGACTTCCTTGCAGGGGCCGGATTTGACGGTCTTTGGAAAAAACGATCCGAGCTCGGCCAATTTGGGCAGCATTTTGACTTTGTCGAGGAAGCCCTGCGGAGTTTGGATGTCAAGAAACGATTTGACGCGATTGGCGATTTCATCGAGGTTTTCAACTTCCAGGGCGATATTGACGCGACGGTGGCTCCCGAGGAGGTTGATAGCCAGCGGCACGCGGGAGCCTTTAGGACGTTCAAAAAGGAGGGCGGGACCAGCGGCTTTAGTAACGCGATCGGTAATTTCGGCGATTTCGAGAACGGGATCTACTTCGACCGAAATACGCTTGAGCTCGCCTTCCTTCTCCAGCCGCCGGATGAATTCCCGCAGGTCGCGATAAGCCAATCTTTCCCCCTGGACATCTAAAGTGGGAGCGCACAATGTAGCATGGAGAGGCTCGATCGGCGAATTCTAACCTCTCCGCGAGAATGAAACCGAGCCCTGACGAGCTACGTCTTTTAGATAGGCCGCGGAGAGCGCCCACGCAGAGAATCATGCCCGCCGCCGTAGCGGGACAAAAAACCGAGGATACATACAAAACTTATGGCTGCGAGAGAATGGTACCAACAACACAAGAAGCTTAGCTGGCTGGTGGTAATCGCGGTGGTGGTTCTGATTACGATTGGCGCGGTGATGAAGAACCGCGCGCCAGCCGTCCGGTACATAACCATGCCCGTCAAGCGGGGCAGCCTTACAGCCATGGTGCAGGCGACCGGTACAATCAATCCGGTGACGACCGTGCCGGTCGGGTCTTTCGTTTCCGGCACGGTGCAGTACATTTTCGCGGACTTCAATACGAGGGTTCACGCCGGCGACGTGCTGGCGCAGCTTGATCCGACGATTTATGAAGCGCAGGTGATGACCGCTCGCGGGAACCTGGCGAATGCGCTGGCGAATGTGCAGAACACCAAGGCCAGCATCGTCGCGGATCAAGCGAATGTGGATAAACTGAAAGCCAATGCGAAGTACGCGGAAGTGAACGCGAAACGCATCGGCGATCTGGCGCAACAGGGCATCATTTCCAACGATCAAAACGACCAGACGCAATCCAATTTTGCGGCCGCGAATGCGTCCGTGGTGCAGGCGGAAGCTCAGGTGAATCAGACCAAGGCGCAACTGGCGCAGGCCGAGGCCCAGGTGGAATCGGCGCGCGGCAATTTGAAAATGGCGGAAACCAACCTCGCCTATACGACGATACTTTCGCCGGTGGATGGCACGGTGGTGAACCGCAACGTAACCGTCGGCCAATCGGTAGCAGCCACGCTCCAGGCGCCGCAGGTTTTCACGATTGCGCAGGATTTGACGCGCATGCAGGTGTACGCGGCGACGGATGAATCGGATACCGGTCAAATTCACGTGGGGCAAGAGGCTACTTTTCAGGTGGACGCGTATCCCAGCGACACTTTCCATGGGCGGGTGAGCGCGATTCGGCTGAATGCGTTTACCGTGCAGAACGTGGTCACCTACGACACGATCATTGACTTCGACAACCCGGAAGGGAAACTGCTGCCCGGCGAAACCGCTTACGTCAGCATACCTACGGGACATGCGAAAAGCGCCCTGCTTGTGCCGAATATCGCGCTAACGTTCACGCCGCAAATGCCGGCGCCGCAGCTGCAGGCGCTCTATAAGAAGTACAACATTCCGCACCAGGCCACGGTGTCGCATGTTGGCGGCGAACAAATCGTGTGGACGCTGGATGCCGACAAAAAGCCCGTGCCGATCGCCATCAAAACCGGTCTCACGGATTACACCAGCACGGAAGTGCTCGAAGGAAATCTCAAGGAAGGCGAAACGGTGCTGACCGGCCAGCAGGTGATGGGCGGGCCGCAGGGGAACTCTCCGTTCGGCGGGGCGCGACGAGGAAGATAGCAGATGGAAATCGGAGAAATCATTCGCGTGTCCATGCGGGCATTGGCCCGGAACAAGATGCGGACGATTCTCACCATGCTGGGCATCATCATCGGCGTGGGCGCGGTGATTTGCACGGTAGCCATCGGGCAGGGCGCGTCGCAGCAGGTGCAGGAGCAGATCCAGAGCCTCGGCGAAAACATGATTTTCATCTCCGCGGGAAGCATCAATAAGGGCGGCGTGCACATGGGCAGCCAGGCTACGAAGACGCTGACTGCCGCGGATGGAAAGGCCATTCTGGCGGAGGTGCCATTCGTAAAGTGGGTCTCGCCAAGCGTGGGATATAGCTCGCAAGTGGTTTACGAGGGAAATAACTGGTTCACGCACACGAATGGCGTCGGACCGGATTACATGAAAATCCGGCACTGGAGGCTGTCGTCGGGGAGTTTCTTCTCCGATATGGACGTGGACGTGGCTTCGAACGTGTGCGTACTGGGTGAGACGGTGGCGAAGAATCTTTTTTCCGCCACGGACGATCCCGTCGGTAAAATGGTGCGGATTGCGAATCTGCCCTTCCGCGTGATTGGCGTGCTCGCGCCGAAAGGAAGTTCCCCATTCGGGCAGGATGAAGACGACGTTGTAATGCTGCCGTACACCACCGTGCAGAAGAAGCTTTCGGGCATCAGCTGGATTCATTTCATGATGCTTTCGGCGGATTCAATGGAAGACATTCAGCCGGCGGAAGACCAAATTACCGCGCTGCTGCGGCAGCGTCATCATCTGCGGCCAAATGAAGAGAATGACTTTATTCTTCGCAGCCCCACGGATTTCACGCAGGCACAGGTTCATTCGAGCAATGTGATGACTGTTCTGCTGGCGAGCATCGCTTCGGTATCGTTGCTCGTCGGCGGCATTGGAATTATGAACATCATGCTGGTGAGCGTCACCGAGCGCACGCGCGAAATCGGCGTGCGCATGGCCATCGGCGCGACGGAATCGGACGTGCAGAGGCAATTCTTGAGCGAGGCGATGGTGCTGAGCCTGATGGGCGGGCTGGTAGGCATTGCCGCCGGCGTGTTGGGCTCGGATGCTGTGGCGCAACTGCTCCACTGGCCGACGCTGGTTTCACCTCTTTCCATTATTATTGCCGCAGTATTTTCAGGAGCCGTCGGAATCTTCTTCGGCTATTATCCGGCGCGGCGAGCGGCACAACTTGATCCAATCGAGGCCCTTCGATATGAATAATGCAAAGGTTTTATCCGCAGTGCGAAAATTCGGCATTCTAACCGCCGCACTGGCGATAGCGCTGTGCTTTTCGGCGTCGCTCTGGGCGCAGAGCAATTCGAAAGGCGAATCGTTCTACATCATTTCGTCGGTGAATTTCCAGACTCAGCAGATCGTGCTGATGCAGCCTACGCAGCTCACGGTGGTCGCAAATTTTACTCCGCAAACAGCCGTGCTGGACGAAAACGGAAAGAAACTCACCACCAAAGACTTGAAAGCCGGCGACACGGTCTGGGCGGTCGTGAAGAAGGACAAGAAGAACGACGACGCCAGCGTTTCACGCATTCGCATGGGTGCCATGACGCAATCAGAACTGCGCAAGCTGTATCTGAACTATCCCGCGAATGGAACACCGAACGTGCCTATCAGGCCGATAAAGCCGACACCAGAGACAGGAGTCATGCAACCGCAGTCAGCGACTCCGGGCGCCCAAGCGGGTCCAGGGGGACATAGCCCGGCTGTTCCGGGAACGCGGCAGCCCGCGCATCCCGATCACGTCCACGCGCGTCCTCCGCACGGACCCGGCCTTCACACCTAATCTGCAGAAGCTCCCCTTCGTTCTCGCCTGTCGGAATCTTTCCCGTTCACCGCCACAGCGAACTCTCGTTTGATTCGTTTGCGGTCACCGGCGCGATGGTCTGGATATTCGCGCGGCGGATCTGGTCGTTCAGCGCGGGCAAGTCCTTGGTTTTGATGTCGCGCCATTGCGCTGTCAACTGCGCAACTTTGCCGCTCAAATCCTGGTAAGCGGCGTAATCGGCGGCTGTGGGAGCGTTGTCCGAGCCTTCCATGAATTCCGCAATGCCTTTCAACTGGTCATTGATTTCGTCGGGATAATTCAGGTCTTCCTCGCTCGCTTTCATCTGGCGCTGCCAAAGTTTGTCGTCAATCGGCTGCATTTTCTTTTGAATGGCGTCGCAGGCCTGCTTTACAGCTTGCGCCTGCGCGCTCGAGCCGATGCGCCTCTTGAGCGCGTCCATCTGCTCGCGAACGGAATTCATTTCATTCACAGTCTGATCCGCGAGACTGATCTCGTCGCGAATCTTGAGCGAAAGATCGAATTCCTTCTGCAGCGCATCCGGCGCGACTTTCACACGCGGATCGAGCTTCACTGTGAGCGGCTGCGCGTGCATTTGACCGGCGGCGATCAGACGAACTTGATAATTACCGGGAAGCGCCAACGGGCCTTTGGGCGTATCCGCGCTGTCCCATACCTGTCCGGGAATGAGCGTAGGCGTTTCGTAGCGCAAGTCCCAAACGAAGCGGTTCATCCCGGCGTCTGCGGGAATGGCCACAGGCGGATTGAATTCGCCACCTTCGGCGGGCTGCACATCATGGCGTGTCGTTTTGTTCGTGTACTTGCGAATGATTTTGCCTTGGGAATCGAGAACTTCGAGAGTAATGGTCTCGTCCGGCTCAGGCTTGGTTTTCAGGTAGTAATCAATCACAGCAGCGTCAGGAGCGTTCTGTCCGACCAACACCAGGTCGCGCGGATTGGTGCTGCCGAGGCGTGTGCGCCACGCCGTGTCCGGCTTGTAGAGATAAGCGCTGTCGCGGGCAATCTGCTCGCTGGCCTGGCGAAGCGGTGCAAGTGAGTCCAGAATCCAAAACGAGCGGCCTTTGGTGGCAATTACGAGATCATCGTTTTTCACCACCATGTCCGTCACGGGCACTGTGGGCATGTTCAATTCGAGCGATTGCCAGCGTGCACCATCATCGAAGGAAACGAATATGCCTGTTTCCGTGCCGCAGTAGAGCAGACCTTTTCGCACCGGGTCTTCGCGAACGGCATGCACCCAGCTATTTCCTTGCGGCAGCCCATCGGTGATCTGCTTCCACGTCTTTCCATAATCCGTGGTCTTGAAAACGTAAGGGTGAAAATCGTCGAGGCGATGGCGGTCCGCCGCGAGATAAGCAGTTCCCGGAGCGGACGGCGAAGCATCAATCAAACCGATGCGCGACCATTCCGGAAGGCCCTTCGGAGTCACGTCTGCCCAAGTTTTTCCTCCGTCGCGAGTGAGGTGAACGAGGCCGTCATCGCTGCCCACCCAAATTAGGCCGCGCGTGATGGGCGATTCCGCTATGGTGAAAATCGTGTCGTAGTATTCGACGCTGGTTTCGTCAATTGTAATTGGGCCGCCGGAAGGTCCTTGCTTGCTCTTGTCGTTGCGAGTCAGGTCCGTGCTGATGGCGGTCCAGGTCATCCCGTTGTCCGTAGTTTTGAACAGCCGCTCGCCGCCGATATAGACGGTATTCGAATCGAAGGGCGAAATGGCAATCGGCGCGGTCCACTGAAAACGATGCGGCAATTCGCCGGCGCTGTATCCGCTGGGATTGACTGGCCAGACAGTCACATCCTGAACTTGTCCCGTGTGCCGGTCGTACCGCGTGATGATTCCCCAGTTTCCGCCGGCGTAAATAATGTCCGGGTCTTTCGGATCCGCGACGATGTACCCGCTCTCGCCGCCGCCCACGTCGTACCAATCTTTGTCGCCGATGTCGCCGTGATTCGTGCGGCTGGCAATGGAAATCGTGGAATTGTCCTGCTGCGCGCCGAGCACCTGATAGAAAAACCGATTGTCCACGCTGACGTGATAAAACTGCGCGGTGGGTTGATTGTCTTCGCTGCTCCAGGTTTTTCCGCCGTCCACGGAGATGGTTGCGCCGCCGTCATTGCCCTCCATTAGGCGTTTGGGATCTTTCGGGTCAATCCAAAAGGCGTGATCGTCGCCATGCGGCGCCTGCACGGGAGCGAAATGCAACCCGCCATCGGTCGAGCGGTACGTGCCGGTATTCAAAATGTAGATCGTGTCGGTGGCTTTCGGGTCGACGAAAATATGCATGTAATACCAGGCGCGCTGCAAAAAACGCTGATCCCCATTAATGAATTCCCAGGTCTTGCCCGCGTCGTCGGAGCGATAGAGCCCTCCCTTCTTCGCCTCGATCAGCGCGTAGACGCGATCTGAATCCGCGCCCACAGCCAATCCGATGCGGCCGTAAATTCCATCAGGCAATCCGTGGCCGGTAAGCTGCGTCCATGTTGTGCCGCCGTCGGTGGATTTGTAAATTCCGCTGCCCGGGCCGCCACTCGAGAAACTGGAAGGCGTGCGGATTTCCTGATAGAGCGCGGCGTAGAGAATGTGCGGATTCTGTGGATCGAAAACCAGGTCTACGGCGCCAGTCTTGTCGTCCTTGTAAAGGACTTTCTGCCATGTTTTGCCGGCATCCGTGGAACGAAACACGCCGCGCTCTTCGTTCGGGCCATAGGCATGTCCGATGGCGGCGACGAAAATCGTATCCGGATCATTGGGATCAATGAGCACTTTGGAAATGTGGCGCGTATCGTCGAGGCCGATGTGCGTCCAGGTGGCGCCTCCGTCTACGGATTTGTACATTCCATCGCCGAAGGAAATATTGCCGCGGAGGCAGGGCTCGCCGGTGCCGACGTAAATGACGTTCTGATTGCGCGGATCAATGGCAATGGCGCCGATGGAGGAAACCGATTCGTGATCGAATATCGGATTCCAGGTCAGCCCGGCATCGGCGCTCTTCCAAACGCCCCCGCTGACCGAGCCGAAATAATAAATCTTCGGATTGCCGGGAATTCCGACGACCGTTTCGACTCGCCCGCCGCGAAATGGACCAATGGAGCGCCACTTGATTCCTGAAAACAAAGCCTTGTCGAGGGTCTGTGCATTTGTGCGCGGAACTCCTGCGCAGAAGTTCCATATGGCGAGAGCAGCTAACCCGCCAAATGTGACCAGAATCCTGCTGCGGCCGAGATGATCCATCTCCAGTCCTCCTCAAAAGCGCGCGTTTTTATGGTTTGCGAAATGGGAATCCTAATACTTTCAGAGCTTTGGATGGTAGCGGTTTCTCTGCGCGGACGCGCCGGAATTCTGGAAGCTCCGAATCCTGCTGCGCCGCAGTGGAACTGACGTTTCATTCAGGAGCACATCGCCCTGCTGCGAGCCGTGCGAAGAAGTACTACTGGAATGTTCTGCCCAAGTTCACGTTGCTTGTGGCGAAAGAACATACCGCAGCTCGATAGGACTCGCTTGCCAGTACTTCGTGGCTTATCCTGCTGCCATAAGTGATTTTGTATAAAGGCCATCAGCTTGCACCTATGGAATTGAGTTGCTGCACGTGTAACAGGAAATGTGCCGCAACGGGAATTTCCCTTATGCCGACGAACAAAACGACTTGCGGCTTCGGAAGGCGACTGAAATCAACTGTGACACGTCGCCTAGCAATAGGCGCGGAGCAGATTAAGCGATGATGCCAGCTCTCATGCTCGTGTTCTCGTGCGCCGCTTTGGGACAGTTCTTCCTGTCCTATTGCCGCTCGCTGCTGCTGAGCTACGCGCAAATCGAACTCTCGAGCACGACCCGCGAAGTCCTCGGGATGCAGCCGTCGGAAATACAAGGCGGCGACTTTTGGCGGATTTTGGGCCTGGTGCGATTGGCGCCGAATCCCGGCGATGACAAATGGGATTTGCGCGCTATCCGCATTTATTACGCGTCGGTACGCGCTGCCGCGTTCATCGCTTTCCCGATTGGTCCGGTTGTGCGGAAGTGGGCTGAAAAACAGTCGAATCTCTGTGCGTACTTTGCTGCCGCCGTTTTGGAGCGCCGCATCGCCACCGTGACTGCTAGCTGATCCTGCTGACAGGCAGCCCTCCGCCTTGCAAATTACGTTGGAAGCGTGAATCAGGTGCACAATAAGCTGCAAACCTCTCACGCCGATCGGAATTAAGCTTCTGTTTCGTCCCTAAACTTGGCAAACTTGGCGCATTCCAAGCAACTCGTAAGCGACGAGGCCAGCCATGCCCAGCGAGAGTGCGCAGATACCAGAACACGTTCCTCCGCCGCATTGGCGCAGAGGTTTCTGGTCGCTCATCGTCACGCAATTTCAGGGCGCATTCAGCGAAAACGCGCTAAAGAATCTCGTCATTTTCATCATTTTTGGACTGGGACTCAGCACCGCTCAGAAAAACAGACTCGTTCCCGTCGTCCTGGTTTTGTTTTCTCTTCCGTTCATACTTTTTTCAATGGCCGGCGGATATTTGGCCGACCGTTTCAGCAAACGTTCCGCGACCATCGGGACGAAGATATTCGAAATTTGCTCGACGTTCGTGGCGCTTGCGGGATTAGCGCTGCAAAATCTTCCGCTCGAATTCATAGCTATTTTTCTGCTCAGCACGCAGGCGGCGCTTTTCGGCCCTTCCAAGTATGGTCTGCTACCGGAAATTCTTCCGGAACAGGATCTCTCCTGGGGCAACGGAATCATCGAGCTCGGCACGTTTTTAGCGGTCATCATCGGCACCATCGCCGGAGGATATTTCTCGGACGACTTTCGCGGACGGCAGCAGTGGTCGGGATTGATTTTCATCGTGCTCGCTGTGCTCGGAACCTTGATGAGTCTCGGAATTTCGCGCGTACCGGTGGCGAATCCGAAGCGCAAATTCCATCCGAACTTCGTCAGCGAAATCTGGCGCGAGGTGCGCGAAATTCGAAAGGACCACGTGCTGTGGCTCGCTGTCTTGGGCAATACGTATTTCTGGTTCCTTGGTGCGCTGCTGCAGCCCACGATTATTTTATACGGCAAGAACATTCTTCATCTCAGCGACAAGCACAACGGATACCTGCAAGCCGCGCTCGCCATCGGCATCGGGATTGGCAGCGTTGCAGCGGGATATTTATCGGGCGGAAAAATTGAATACGGACTGATTCCGCTTGGGGCCATCGGACTGACTGTTTTTTCCATCACTCTGGCTTCAAGTCACCTGACGTTCTCATTGGTTCTTACATTACTTGCGCTGCTCGGATTTTTCGGCGGATTCTTCGCCGTCCCGGTGAATGCGCTGATTCAGCACCGCCCGGAGATCGAGCATCGCGGCGCTGTGCTGGCGACGGCAGGCGTGCTTTCGTTCATCGGCATCGGGCCGATTGCCGCGGGAATGTATTATCTGCTGACCACCGTGCTGCGGTTAAGTCCGGGACACGTTTTCCTGGTCGGCTCAGGCCTTACTCTCGTCGCGACCATCGGCGCTGTTGTTCTCCTGCCCGATTCCCTTCTGCGTCTGGTCCTCTGGATCGCCACGCACTCGCTCTATTCGATTCGCGTGGAAGGCCGCGCGAACATTCCCGAGCGCGGCGGCGCATTGTTCGTCGCGAATCACATGTCCTTCGTGGACGCGCTTCTGCTTTCCGCCTCCACCGACCGCCACATCCGCTATCTGATGTTCAAAGACATCTACGAAAATCCTGCCGTGAAACCATTCGCGAAAATCTTGCGCGCGATTCCCATTTCCTCGATGCAGCGGCCGCGTGAAATGTTGAAATCTCTGCGCATGGCGAACGACGCCATTCGCAACGGCGAGGTCGTTTGCATTTTTGCGGAGGGGCAAATCACGCGCATCGGACAGATGCTGCCGTTTCGCCGCGGATTCGAGCGCATCATGAACGGCCTGGATGCGCCGATTATTCCCGTGAGCCTCGATGGCGTGTGGGGTAGCATTTTCAGCTTCAAAGGGGGACGTTTTCTCTGGAAATTCCCGCGCCGCATTCCTTATCCGGTGACGATTAGTTTCGGCAAGCCGATGCCGCCGGCCTCGACGG
This sequence comes from Candidatus Acidiferrales bacterium, assembly GCA_035763605.1. GTDB lineage: Bacteria > Acidobacteriota > Terriglobia > Acidiferrales > UBA7541 > DAHUXN01. Next base: position 11,259 of record DASUAV010000115.1, on the reverse strand, counting down.
CTCTCGAAGTGCGGAGCGCTGTGCAAGAATTGCAAACCGAAGCATTTGCGTTGCGCAAGAAGCGCATGCGGCCGCTGATCGCGTCTTTCATTGGTTCAGCGCATCGGCATCCACTGAAATTCTTTGCGGCGGACGGAAAAACACCGCGCGTGTCTTTCGGCAGCGCGCTTGCAAAAACGATTTTCCTCGCGCGCCGACTCAGGAAATATTGGTCTGGGCAGAAAATGGTTGGATTGCTGCTGCCGCCATCTGTCGGCGGCGCGCTCACGAACTTCGCCGCAACTCTCTGCGGCAAAGTGCCGGTAAGCCTAAATTACACGCTCTCGCAAGAGCCGCTCGATTCCTGTATTCGGCAATGCGAACTCCAAACCGTCATCACCACGCAGGCGCTGCTTGACCGCACCAAGCTCACCATTCCGGTGAAAACGATTCTCATCGAAGATGCCGCAGCAAAACCGAGCATCCTCGAAACAATCATCGCGCTCGTCCTTTGGCTGCTTCCGGCGCGTGCACTGGTGCGCTGGTTCACGGGCCGCGCGATTTCCATGGATGATCTCGCCACCATAATTTTCTCGAGCGGCAGCACCGGCGAAGCAAAAGGCGTGATGCTCTCGCATTACAACATCGCTTCTAATATCGAGCAGATGAATCAGACGTTCATGCTCGATACGAAGGACCGTTTACTCGGCGTTTTGCCGTTTTTTCACTCTTTTGGATTCACGGTAACACTTTGGCTCCCTGCCGTGATTGGCGTCGGCGTGGTTTATCATCCCAATCCGCTCGATTTCGCCGCGATTGGCGAATTGGTTCGCATTTACAGAATCACCTTCCTGCTCTCGACGCCGACATTTTTGCAAGGCTACATCCGCCGTTGTTCACCGGAGGATTTCGGCAGCCTGCAATTCGTCCTCGTCGGCGCTGAAAAATTGCCGGAGCGCGTCGCGCTTGCTTTCGAAGACCGCTTTGGCATTCGTCCTCTGGAAGGCTATGGCTGCACGGAGTGTGCACCAGTTGTTGCCGCGAATACGCAGGATTTTCGAGCCGCAGGTTTCCGCCAGGTGGGTGCGAAACGCGGCCGCATCGGCCATCCGCTGCCCGGAATCAGCGTTCACATCATAGATCCGGATACGCAGGCCCTACTCGGAACAGACCAATCCGGTTTGCTGCTCGTGCGCGGGCCGAACGTGATGCAGGGTTATCTCAATCGACCAGAGAAAACGGCGGAAGCCTTACGCGACGGCTGGTACGTCACCGGTGACATTGCGGCGATGGATGAGGACGGCTTTCTTACCATCACCGACCGTCTTTCGCGCTTCAGCAAGATCGGAGGCGAAATGGTGCCGCACGTCAAAATCGAAGAGAAGTTGCACGAACTGGCGGGCGCGACGGAAATGACTTTCTTCGTGGCGGGAGTGCCGGACACGCAAAAAGGCGAGAGGCTTGTTGTGCTGCATCGGCTCGGCGAAGAACAATTGCGCGACGTGCTCGCGCGCCTCGGGGAATCCGGCTTGCCCAATCTGTGGATTCCCCGCGCGAATCAATTCTATTTCGTCGAGGACTTTCCCCATCTCGGCACGGGAAAACTCGATTTGCGCGCCGCCCGAGAAATGGCCCTCACTTTTTCAGCGCAAGTGCTGAAATGAGCTTTCCGCGCGCGAATCGGTTGCCTGGCCGCTTGATTCGAGTACAATAGACTCCGCGGCGGGAGTGGTTCAGTGGCAGAACGCTAGCTTCCCAAGCTAGAAATGAGGGTTCGATTCCCTTCTCCCGCTCCAAAATAGGCCGCAAGACGCGAACCCTCAATCCGTGCTGTTCTCATTCGTTGCTGTGATCAGTCCCTGTCGTGATTTCTTCCGCGAGGCGGCTCTTTCTTCATCCGAGAATGGACCGTCGGCCGTCGGATAGGGTCGCCCGTAGCCGGCACGAGCACTGTCGCCGATGCCGAAGCGCTGTTGCCCGCAGCATTTTTCACCATGTAAGTGACGGTGTAGACGCGGCCACTTCCCGATCCGGAGCGTTCTGCGCGCAATAAGAACGAGCGCACATCCGTTCCCAATGGGATTGGGCCGCCGCCGGCGGCCTGGATGTCATTGGGCTGGTCTCCGTCGCCCAAACCATTATCCGGCTCGCTGCTGGTAATCGAGACCAACGACACCGCCGGACCTGCATCGCACGAATCGCTCGCTGCTACGGTCGCACTGACCGTGACGAGGTTATGATTCGGCGGCCAAAGGAGGTTTGGAGACAAGCTGACCTGTATCGTCGGCGGAGTGGTGTCTCCCACGGTGACGTGCGTTGTGGAAGTGGAGCTGAGGCCGCCCGGATCCGTAACGGTCAGCGTGAATGTGTGCGTGCCCAAGCTGACCATCACTTGGACGGTTGCCGTCGTGCCCACAACATTTCCTGCCGAATCCTTCCAAACGAAACTGAGCGTATCGCCATCCGGATCGCTGGACTGCGAGCCGTCCAAAGTCACAGAGCTGCCGTTTGGCCCGGAACACGCAATTGTTTGGTCCGGACCTGCGTTAGCGACTGGCGGTTGGTTCGCAACCGTGGCAATCGAAAGGCGGCTGAAAAGAATCTGAGAAATTCCCGAGGTAGCGTCCTGCCAGGTCACGTTGATGCCATTTTTGTCTGCGGCTATCGTCGGCGCCAAGGAAAGGCCCGCATCCGTGGAAAGATTGAGCGATGAAAATGTCACGCCCGAATCCGTCGAACGGCTGAAGAAGATGTCCTTGTTTCCGGGCGTGTCATCCTCCCACGCCAAATTTATGCCGGCTCCTGCATCGATGGTCAGAAACGGATTGCCGGAGTTGCCGGCATTCTTTGAAACATTCGAAGGGCTGGAGAAGGTCGCGCCTCCATCGCTTGAATGGGAAAAATAAACATCGGAATTCGCGCTTGAAGATGTATTGTCCTGCCAAATCACATTGATATTGCCCTTCGCGTCGAGCCCGATCTGCGCATTTTCCGCCAGACCAGTGCCGTTGGATATATCCTTGGGTCCCGAGAACGTCGCTCCATTGTCAGTCGAGCGGCTGAAAAATATATTGAAATGTCCCGTGCTGTCGTTCGCCCACACGACGTCGACATTGCCATTTACATCCGTGGCGATCTGCGCGGCCATGGAATTCCCGGTGTGAAGAGAGAGACTCTCCGGAATGGAGAACGTTGCGCCGTGATCGGCGGAGTGGCTGAACGAAATATCCGAAGTGACCGCGGTATCATCTTCCCACACCGCAGTAAGATTGCCGTTGAGGCCAATGGCAATTTGGGGCGATACGGATCCAGACGCGTTGGTGGAAAGAGGAGCGGGCGCGGAAAAAGTGGCGCCTCCATCCGTTGAACGGCTGAAAAAGATACCGAGATTGAAGGAGTCTTGATCCCACACGACGTAGACATTCCCTGCGGCGTCTGCGGCAATCTGCGGATCACCGGAATCGGCAGAGGCATTCGACAAGCTGAGCGCCGTCGAAAAGCTCACGCCAGCATTCGTTGAATGGCTGTACATGATTATTGTGTTGCCCGTCGTGAAGTTTTGCCACGCTATATTCACGTTTCCCGCGCTGCCCACCGCAATGCGCGGATTGAACGAAAATCCGGGTGTATTGGAGACGTTGATCGGCGTGGAGAATGTCAGTCCGCCGTCGGTCGAGCGGCTCAACAAGATATTCGAATTCGTGTCGGTGTCATCTTCCCACGCCATGTAAATGGTCCCGTTGGAGTCCACGGCGACCACCGGCGTGAAAGAGAAATCCGAATTGTTCGAGACATTTTTGGGCGCGGAGAACTGTTGCGCCTGGGCGGGAGCGCACAAAACCATCAATCCAAAAATCACAATCGCGAGAATCCAACTCCCAGGCTGGTAGCGAGCCATGGCGTCTTCCTCCTCATCGGCGATCAGTGAACCAAGAAACTCTGCTCAGTCCGCTGTTCGGCACTCGGACAGCAAGAGAAACCTTCCCCCTGGCTAACCCCCGGTAAAGCCTTCCAGCTCTTACTCAGGACTGCTTCGGGTTAAGGTCGCTCTCGCATTCCATCGATGCGAGGAGACCAGCTTGCTTTTCTTGGCTGATTATACAGGACTGTGAAAACGGGCAAGCAGGGGGCTGAACTGCGTGTGTCGTAGCACTTAATGGACCACCGCCTCTGTGTAAATCATTGTTGCTGCTAAGCTTATCTTGGATAGGTTTGGCCTGCGGCTAAGAATCTCTCGCATTACCGGCAGCACGGGACCGTGCGCTTACTGAATTTTCAGAGGAAGTGCATTGCGGCAACGAGCTAATAAGTTAGGGCCTGCGAAGTAGAGAGTAGAAAAGCGGCATAAGAATGGCTAAGCGCCTATCGTCGTCGCCCGCCGTAGCCGCCGCGGTCACGATCCCGGTCACGGTCGCGTTCCATTCCGCGCCCGCCACCGTGGCCGCCACGGCCCCCACCGCGGCCAAAGCCGGCAGCCTGGCTACGAGCCGCTTGCGGACGTGCCTCGTTCACCTGCAGCGGACGCCCGTCCAGCGGCACTCCATTCAGTTGCGAAATCGCCCGCGCCGAATCCACGTTCGGCCCTAACTCGACAAATCCAAACCCGCGCGAACGCCCCGTGCCCATGTCGCGCACCACGCGCGCGGACTGCACCTCGAAACCCTGGCCGTTGAAAAATTCCTGCAATCTCTCGTCGGTGACTTCAAAAGGCAGGTTCCCCACGTACAACTTCGCCATGAGAGGGACTCCTTCGCACTGCGGATTAAGCCGTTGCGTAATTCAGATGCACGTGGTCAAGCGCTGGTGGCAGTGAATGCACCCTCTAGGCGATGATTCATACATCTCACAGAGGAATTACCGGCGGGAACGATTTGCCGCGATTGTGTTGGCAAAAAAAAAGAGGGCCCGCTTTCGCAAGCCCCCATTTCTTATTTGGCTAGAGACCAGTGACGTTGGCCGCTTGCAAGCCCTTCGGCCCGGAGACCACGTCGAATTCGACGGCTTGGCCTTCGTTCAAAGACTTGTATCCATCCGCCTGAATCGCCGAGAAGTGCACGAAAACATCTTCTCCCGACTGGCGCTGGATGAATCCATAGCCCTTGCTTGCATTAAACCACTTCACAGTTCCTTGTTCTTTTGACACTTGAGTGTTTCCTCTTCTTTTTGGTTAAGCTATTTGCGTCTCGCCAGGCCTCCAGCCGTACATCAAAAAAGGCCGCAAGTGTTTTTCACTTGCAGCCCCTTTTATCGAATCTAAAGGTTGTACAAGATCCACAAATGCAAGTTTACCCTACCATGATTGCTGCATTGTGTCCAGCCAAATTTTATGGCACGCAGCTCTGGTTCAGCAGCAAGGACAGGCGCAAATTTTCTGGAATCCTGCGGGTTTCTGAGGCACATTCTTCCGCAAAGTAAATTTTGTGTTGAGGAATTGTGATGCCAACAGGATTTACCTGCCGGAGAATTGCCGCCATCGTCGCGGGGAATTTCGCCTTTTTTCTGCTTCTCACGTCCGCGTGCGCGCAAACGCCCTCTGCCGCGCAACTGGATGCCATTTTCTCCAAAGTCGTAACTGCGCCAAATCAGCCCGGCCTCGCCGTCGTCATTCGACGCAACAGCCAAACACTCTTTGAACGCGGCTACGGCATGCGCGACCGTCGTTCGAATTTACCGATTGATGCGCGCACGAATTTCCGGCTCGCCTCCTGCACCAAGCAATTCACGGCCATGGCTATCATGCTGCTCGTTCACGATGGCAAGCTACGCTATGACGAAACACTTGCCGATATTTTTCCCGAGTTTCCCGCTTACGGCCGCGCCATTACCATTCGCAATTTGCTCAATCACACTTCCGGCCTCATCGCTTACGAAGACCTCATGGACAAAATCTATGCCGGCAAAGAATGGTACGAAATTCCGCAAATCACCGACGCGCAAGTCCTTGCTCTCGCCGAAAAACAGACCAGCACAAAATTTCCTCCCGGCACACAATGGGAATACAGCAACGGCGGCTACTGCATCCTGGCGATGGTTGTGCAGAAGCTTTCAGGAATGCCCTTCGCGGAATTTCTGCGCCAGCGCATTTTCGCTCCGCTGCACATGGACCACACTGTCGCCCATGTATATGGCAAAGACACGATCCCGAATCGCGCGTACGGTTATACGAATGACTCCGGCGTGTGGCTCGAAACCGACCAGAACCCCACTTCGGCCACGCTTGGCGACGGCGGCATTTACAGTTCGCTCGAAGATCTCGCCAAATGGGACGACGCGCTGCGCAACCACACTCTTCTGAGCGCCGCCGAATTCCAGCCCGCCATCACGCCGGAAAATTCCGCCGCCGTCTTGCCCTCCGCCGTGGACGATCTACCGAAAGCCGCAGCCGCTAACGAACAGCCGCTCGCCTACGGCTTCGGCTGGTTCCTCGATCCTTATCGCGGGCATCCGCGCATGTGGCACTACGGCAGCAGCATCGGATTTCATTCCATCATCGAGCGCTTCACCAGAGACAATCTCTCGATCATCGTTTTTTCCAATCGCACCGATGTGGACCTCGCGGCAATCGCCCTCCGCGCCGCCGATTTGTATCTGCGTTAACGGTATCTCGCTCGGCTGTGAACTTGTCGACCGAGAAGCAGCAATTTTCAGCCGTCACCAGCGCGATGCTCGGCGTCTTCCGCGAAAACAAGCAGACCCGCCACGAATTCCTCGTCCTGGTCAAAGGCAAGCACAACTGAACGTTCAGAGGCTTTCCGCCCGCGTCCCCTTACTTGGAACCCGCGCCGCGGTCCGAATGTTGACGGCTCTGCAGGGCGCGGAGAATGGGATGGTCCGGGTCCGCATAAATCAGGAGCCTCGATAGCTCGCCTTCAATTTTCTCCGCGTCCGAAACACGGCCCATCTTTCGATAGAGATCGGCCAAATGCAGTTCGCTCGTCATCCACATAGCAACAACGTTCCCAGGACCCCAGTGCGGATCTGTTAACGTTCGACTCTTTTCGCTGGACGCTCGCTGCAACACGCGAAGTGCTTGATCGAGCCTGCCTTGCTTCTCGTACGCGCCAGCCAGCGAGTCAGACGCCAAGAAGAAGGTCGGACTGGGTCGCGGAACGGAACCGCGCGAGCCGAGTCCGTCCTCTAGAAGCGAGATACCGTGCTCGTCGTCGCCTTTGGCCAAAGCTAATTCTCCTTCTGTGATTTCAATTCCAGAAGCGTCCAGTGGACCCCATTCCTGGCGCGCCCTCTGCATGGCTCGTTCCACATCCGACCACATTCCAGCCCGCACCATGAATATCAAGACAGGGTCACCAGGGTTGTCGGCCAAGTATCGCTCACTCGGCAGGAACTTCTTGACCGCAAACCAATCCCCACGGATGAAGAGGAGGTCTCCTTCCGCTAATACGAAGGCGTCCCGGTTCGAGACAGCCTGAAAACACTCCTCCGCCCGTCGCAGTTCGCCGAAACCAAGGTGCGCGTAGCCAGTTTGGCGTCTGCCCAAGTTCCCAGACGCCTCCAACTGTATTAGTTGAGCGTGCGCTTGCTCCACATTGCCCTCTATCCAGCTCTGGTAAACGGGAAGAAGTTTTATCCACGTGGCGATTCCCGGACGGGTACGATCTCCTTGCTGCGCGAGAAGGGCATTAGCATGATCCCTGTACTTCTGAGCACCCTTCCAATCTTTGTCGAGAATAGCCTTCGCCCAAACTGCTGTCGCGTTAACGACCAGATCGCTCGGCGCAAGGTCGGCTTTGCGCACCGCAAGCCTCGCGAACTCTTCCATCCGGCCCGTACCGATGTACCAGCCGGCAAGGCTGTGGATGCCCCAGAAGTGATCCGGATAGAGCCGCAGCAGAGTTTCGTAGGATTCGACGGCTTTTTGCGGATTGTGTCCAGCTGCTTCGTAATAGCTGCCCAGAATGAAGAAGCGTTCGCGATCCGTGACCGTATCGGCTAGCTCAAACGCCCGTTTGAAATATGGCGCTGACTTTGGCTCATCCCCAGCATCCGCGTACGCAAAGCCGAGCAAGAGCCAGGCGGAAGCAAACTTGGGATCCTCCTGAATAGCACGTTCCAGCATTTCGGCTGCGACTTCAACCGAACCGACACGCATCGCGTTATCAGCTTGCGTGTAAAGTTGCAGGGCATGCAGAGAGGGAGTCGTGACTCTTTCCAGGCGTTGATCGTTCTGTTGGATCAGGCTGCGCTCCTCGCCTAATGTCTCGCGCACCCGGTCGGAAAGGCGCCGCACGGCGGCGGCCATCTGGCTGTCCTCGGGATCTTCTTCGCTGATGCTGGCTACAGTAGTGCCGCGAGCAGGGTCAACCAGGTTGGCGGTCAAAACATACGTCGTTCCTAACTTCTCCACACGGCCCGTCAGTAGTGCTCGAATGTCACCGTCGCGCAGACAAATCTCCCGGCCAAGTTCCGCGTCGATTGTGGAGTCGAGGGGCCTGCGCATGAGACCCAGGGCATCATTCATTCGCTCACGCGGCACGACATTGACGAACTGCGAGTTGCTGAGCTCTCGCTCGAGGGCGTACTCCAGTGTGCCATTGAAGACAGCTTCGCCGGTGCGATTCTCGAAATTTGTGATCAACACCCAGTCGCGCGGTTGGAAATTCAAGGCGGATTTCTCTTGCGAAGCAAAATAGCGAACAGCAAGGAAGCCTGATACGGCGGCAATCGCGATCGCCAAGGCGCCGGTCCAGAGCCATCTTTGGTGGAGCAATCGGCGCGGTCCTACGAGTCCGCCTACGGAACCTAGCTGTTCGGCAACAGGAGTGACCGCCGGCGCGTCAAGCCATTCGACTGGAGCAATAAGGCGATAGCCACGGCGAGGAATAGTTTCGATGAACTTCGGCGCCTCGGCCGAATCGCCTAAAACGCCGCGCAAGCGATTGATCGCGCTGTTCAGACCATTGTCGAAATCAACAAATGTTCCTGAGGGCCACAGCCGCTGGCGGATGTCCTCCCGTGTGACGAGCTCGCTCGGACGAGACACAAGCATCGCGAGAATTTCGAGAGGCTGATCGTGAATCTTCAGACGGATGCCGTTCTTGCGCAGCTCCCCGAGAAGGAAGTTTACTTCGAATGCCCCAATACGGGCTCGTTCGGCTGGCTGGGCTTGTCTGTTCATGGAACCTACGAGTCAATGGAGTCTACGCCGTTTCGCAAATGTTGAAAAGCCAAAGATCGGGAGTTGCCGCGCGGCGCCTAGCCTGCAAACCCCATCCCTTCATGACTTGCGCCGTGAGGCCCATTTATTCTGCGTTTAAGCGACTGTCCATTGACGGCACCATGCCCAGTCAGATAAACGAGTCGCGCATTTCACAATCGAGTTGCTCACGCTGAAAAACAAGGAGAATGACCGTATGACTCTGAAAGCAAATCCGCTACCCAGCGGAATCAAGGGGGTTTGCTGCATAGGTCTGTTGGCACTGTTCGCCGTTATCCACGGGGCGTCCCTAAAGTCCGGCCCTGGGGCAGGAGGAGGCAGCAAAACCACAATGACGAACGTCACCAGCACTGTTTTCGATGTGGACACTTCCGGAGCACTGTTGCTCTTCCGGAGCGATGATTTCAACGGCACCAACGAAGCGACATATACCGCAGTCAACAGCATCGCAAGCTTCATAGACAGTAACGGCGTCTGGTTCCTCGACCTATATCCGCAAAAAACGGGTTTGAGGACGGTGTTTATCACGCCCAACGTGCCAGTGGGAAGCGAACCGGCGGCGCCTCCCCCCAACGATTACTGGAAGAACGTCGAAATCACCAGCAAGTGCACCGACTCCAGCGGGAACAACGTGCCATTTTCGAGCCTGGTAAATGGAAGCAACAGCTGCACGCTCGGGGTTGACTTCGGCTTTAACGGTATCACCTACAAGCTCCTGGTCGGACGAGTGTTAAACGCCTCCGATCCCAAGCCCGGTACCGCCAGTATAGCCTGCAACACCATCAATAGTAACAATCAGTGCGTGGCATGGACGATCACGGTTGGCAACAGCGCCGCTCCCACCGTTGCAAACCTTTACAGCTTCACCGGGCGACCGTCTGCACCGTGGATTTTTATTGGGCAGTACTACAATTCTGCTCGCGTCCAAATAACGAACCCGTAAGGAATTGTGCCGGACGTCAAGGGCGAGAGAACGCGAATGCTCATCTAGCGGCGGATTATGTCGCGATCGGTTGTTGCAATGTTCGTGCTGACGACTGGTCACGCTGCAGGTCGGAAAAATGAAATCGGACAACCCGGCCGTTACCATGATCGTGCATGGTTTCGACTCGACGGGACACGAAGTGCTCATGCGCAGCGACGAATTCCTCGCTCTGGTCGAAGGCAAGGAAGCGTAACTGCCGAAAGACTGGGTCGATTTTCGCTTGCTCGCTGTGCATATTTGCTTCGTGCCCGTCGTCTCCATCACTCGTCTTCAAGTCCGTTCGTGGCGTTATTCACCCGGCTTCATGTGGTACCCGCTGCGCTCAGCGGCAATCCAAGAGGGCGCACGGCAACTTGGCGACAAGAATACTGAAGGAACGCAAGAAGACTTTTAGACCGCTAGCGTGTGGAGCTATGCGCAAGCTTCTCGAATGGTGCGACGAGGCCGCGCTGGTGCACTAGAGTCAAGAGCAGGAGGACTTGCCGGATTGGATTGCTGCACACGCGCGTCTGCAGAATGAAGGCCGCCGTTCAAAAGTGAACCACCCGTCTGAAGCGCACGTCGCTTCCGCCTCCGCACGTTGGACGGACAGATGACCTTCGGCTTAAGTGAGCTTTGCGCCTTTCAAAGCCCAATTCCCTTTCACCTCGCGGAAGCCTTCCAATCCTTCTGCGTCTCCACAACGTACATCTCGTTGCCGTCCGGATCTTCGAAGTGCGCAGCCTTGATCTCTTTATCATCAATAATTGGTCCAGCGAATTTCACGCCCTTCGCTTTCATCCCGCTGACCGCCTTCTCGATCGGCTCGGAAACTTCAAAGCCGATGGTGATTGAACCTTTTCTTCCCGCGGGCGACGCATTCGAGGCGGGATGCAAACCAACAGTCACGCCATCTTTTGTTTTCAGCGAGGCCTAATCATCGCCGAACCGGTACTCCAGCTTCATTCCCAGAATATCGGTGTAGAAACGAATCGCCCGGTCCATGTTCGAAACAAATATAGTTACAACCGTCATGGCTCCTCCTTGTGCAGAACGCCTTCGACTCTAGGCTGCGCCGTTCAATTTCCGCAAGTGCCATTTTGGAGGAAAACAAGTACCATTTTGCGGAAGCAGATTCCCT
>DASUAV010000114.1:0-7684 GCA_035763605.1 Candidatus Acidiferrales bacterium | reverse complement strand
TTGCTGATGCTGCTCATTCAATTTTGCCATAACGAGAATGCGAGGTCGAGTTAGGACAAGTGGTGGTTAGTGACGAGTGGCCACTATCGTTCAGACTCGTTGAATGTAGCGGCCTTCAGAGGTGTCAACTTTGATCTTGTCGCCGTTATTCACAAACGGCGGCACGTTGACCACGAGTCCTGTCTCGAGCGTGGCAGGCTTCATCACGGCGCTCGCCGTGGCCTTCTGCAGCGTTGGCTCCGTCTCGGTCACGGTCAGGTCCACAGTATCCGGCAGTTGGACGCCCATGGGCTTGCCTTCGTAGAACTCGATGCTCACCGGCATGTTGGGAATCAGGTAGTCGGTGGTATCCCCCAGCGTGCCTTTGTCCAGCGCGATCTGCTCGTACGTTTGCGAGTTCATGAAGTGGTAGCCGGCGCTATCGGCGTAGAGAAATTCGAATTCCACTTCGTCCATGATGGCGCGCTCCACAAAATCCTCCGCGCGGAACCGGTAATCTATGATCGAGCCGCTGCGCAGATTGCGCATTTTGGTCTGCATCGAACCGCGCTTGTTTCCGGGCGTGCGGTGCTCCACGCTGAATACGGTGTACAGCTCGCCTTCGTGCTGAATAATCATGCCGGGGCGCAGTTGTGTTGCTTTGACCATGGGCGTTACTCCTCGATGCTGGTTGGGATTTCCGTGCAGGCGAAGCTCGGAGGCTTTTCCCGCTACTGCGAAGCTCAATTATACCGGGACGAAGTTGCAAGGGTCAACACGGCGGGCCCGCTGGACTCTGGGCAAGTATGTGTGGCCAAAGAGAAACTTTGAGACGAAAATCAGCTGAGCGCAATCAGCCTATTATCGCAGTAGGTGAATCTTTTTGTTGCGCTCTGCTATCATGTGAATTTGTATTCTTGGAGAAAGTTTCGCAGATGACGCGACGAACGCCGGAATATTTTGCAGAAGAGGACCTGAAAATCGGAGTCATCGGCTGTGGCTACGTTGGTCTGCCCCTGGCGCTGGGATTTGCGGCGAAAGGCCATTCCGTGCTCGGTTTCGATACGGACCCGGAAAAAGTGAAGAAGCTGAACGCTGGCCAGTCCTATATCAAACATATTCCTGCGACAGAGATCGCCCGGCACGTCGCAAGCAAGCATTTTTCGGCGACGACAGAGTTTTCTTGCATTCGCGACATGGATGCCGTTCTCATTTGCGTACCTACGCCTCTTGACGAGCGCCGCGACCCGGACCTGTCCTATGTGGAAAACACTGCGCGGGCGATTGCGCCGCATCTGCAGCGCGATCAGTTGATCATCCTGGAAAGCACAACATATCCGGGGACAACGGAAGAACTTGTGCTGCCAATTCTGGAGCAGAACGGGTTGCGCTGCCCCATCGACTCCCCGAACGGGGCGAACCAAAAACCGGCAGATTTCTACCTGGCATTTTCTCCGGAGCGAGAGGACCCCGGCAATAAGCATTTTGGCCTTGCGCAGATTCCCAAGGTCGTCGGCGGAGTGAACCCATGCAGCGGAAAGGCCGCGGCGAATCTCTATGCTCAAATCGTCGCGCGCGTCGTCCCGGTGAGTTCCACACGCGCCGCGGAAATGACCAAGCTTCTCGAAAATATTTTTCGTTGCGTGAACATTGCGCTCGTCAACGAACTGAAGCTTCTCTGCCAGAGAATGCACATTGACATCTGGGAAGTGATCGACAGTGCTGCCAGCAAACCCTTTGGCTTTATGCCTTTCTATCCGGGCCCGGGGTTGGGAGGCCATTGCATTCCCGTTGATCCGTATTATCTTTCCTGGAAAGCGCGCGAATACGATTTCGCCACTCGCTTTATCGAACTCGCCGGCGAGATCAATACATCCATGCCTTACCATGTGGTGGAAGCGGTAAGCGAAGCCTTGAATCAGCGAAAAAAAAGCCTCAACGGCGCGCGCGTTTTGCTTCTCGGCGTGGCCTACAAAAAAGACATTGATGACCTGCGAGAATCTCCCGCACTGAAACTCATGCAGTTGCTCATCGAACGCGGTGCGGAACTGGACTACAATGATCCTTTTTTCCCCGCATTGCACAAAATGCGCCATTATGACTATTCTGCGATGCGTTCGGTGAGTGTAGATGCCAAATCGCTGGCTTCGTACGATTGCGTTCTCATCGCCACCGACCACTCGTCGTATGATTACGAACAGGTCGTCGAGAATGCGAAACTGGTGATTGATTCCCGTAATGCGACCAGAAATGTGAAAAAGAATCGCCAAAAAGTCGTACACTGCTGACCGGATTACTGTCTTTCCAAATGAACGTAACTGAGCGACAAACACGCTACTTGGTAACCGGCGGCGCCGGTTTCATCGGTTCAAACATTGTGGACGAACTCCTGCGCCAGGGCCACGATGTTACTGTCTTAGATGATTTTTCCTCTGGCAAGGAAGAGAATCTCCGGGGAACCATCGAGCACATCCGCCTGATTCGCGGCAGCATCTGCGATATGGCGGCAGCGCGAGAAGCATGCCAGCACGCGGATTACGTCCTGCACCTCGCGGCGCGCACTTCCGTTCCGCGATCAGTCACCGATCCTTTGGATACGAACCGAGTCAACATAGATGGCACCCTGAATGTGCTTGTTGCCGCACGCGACGCCAAGGTTCGCCGTTTTGTTTACGCGGCCTCTTCCGCAGCCTATGGCGAAACTCCCGCGCTTCCGAAAGTCGAGACTATGCCTCCCGCGCCAATCTCCCCCTACGGGGTAACCAAACTGGTCGGCGAAATGTATGCTCAGGTCTTCGGGCGCGTCTACGGCCTCGCGAATGCTTCCGTTCGGTATTTCAACGTTTTCGGACCTCGGCAGGATCCCGCCTCGCAATATTCCGGCGTTCTGTCGCGCTTCATGCTGGCGATTTTAGAGGGCACTCCGCCCACAATCTACGGTGATGGCGAGCAGTCCCGCGATTTCACCTACGTCGATAATGTTGTGGACATAACCCTGCGTGCCTGCGAAGCGCCGGATGCTTCCGGCAAAGTATTCAACGGAGGCACAGGAAAGCGAATTTCGTTGAATACTGTTCTAAAGCAACTCGAATCCATCACCGGCAGAAAAATCAAATCCAAATACGTGGCTCCACGCGCGGGAGACATTCTGCATTCGCAGGCGGATATTGCGCTCGCTCGTCAGGTACTCGGCTACGAGCCTCACGTCAACTTTGAAGACGGCCTGCGCCGCACTTGGCAATGGTATTCCGAGAATTTCGCTCGCTCGCCTCGTCATGCTGATAATCCCCAGGCGAGCGTCGCGCCGTGAAGATTCTCGTTACAGGCGCCGCCGGTTACATCGGCAGCGTTTGTACCGAAACACTGCTCGAGCGCGGTCATTCCGTCATTGCTCTCGACGATCTCTCCGAGGGCCACAAGGAAGCCGTCGACCAACGAGCACTCTTCTGCCGCCGTGATCTTCACGACGCGAATTCTCTCGATGCGGTTTTTGGGGCCCACAAAATTGACGCGGTCATGCATTTTGCCGCCCGATGCCTGGTGGAAGAATCGGTTCGCGAACCCAGTAAGTATTATCGCGCGAATGTCGCGGCGGGTATCAACCTCCTCGATGTGATGCTTCGGCACAACGTGAAGAAGATAATCTTCTCATCGACCGCCGCTACCTACGGCGAACCGAAGACCTCGACTATTTCCGAGGAGCATCCCACGAATCCCGTCAATCCTTACGGCGCTTCCAAGCTCCTTTTCGAGCGTGTTCTCGCGGAAATGCGAACAAGTGCCGGGCTCGAATACATTACTCTGCGCTATTTCAACGCAGCCGGCGCCTCGCCCCGGTTTGGCGAAGACCATAGTCCTGAAACTCACGTTATTCCTATACTCCTGCAAGTGGCTAGTGGAGAGCGCGAGTGTTTTCAAATCTATGGCACTGATTACCCGTCCGAGGACGGAACCTGCGTCCGAGATTATGTCCATATTATGGACATCGCACAGGCTCACGCACTCGCCTTGGAGCGCATTTCCAATTTTGCCGGCAGAATCTACAACATCGGCAACAGCCAGGGTTTTTCCGTCAAACAGGTGGTGCAGACAGCGTCGCATATCACTGGCCGGGATATTCCCTGCCGGCAGGCGGCACGCCGCCCGGGCGATCCCGCGGTTCTTGTGGCCAGTTCGGACCGGATTCGTAAAGAACTTGGATGGTCTCCGAAGTTCTCAACGCTGGAAGCCATTGTCCAGACCGCTTGGGATTGGAAGCAAAACCATCCTCGCGGCTATGCGAGCTGAGCCGTCGAAAAAGTACTATTTACGTTTCCTCCACACGGATTCCAGCTAGTTGTTGCTGCACTCCCTTAAATTCGTTAGCCTGACCTTCGATGTCACAGAATTCCCGTCCGCATCGCCTGAAGGTCTGCCTTCTTTCGCCGCACCCGCTGGTGCGCTCGGAATTCGAGAGGGTTTTGCCCAACGGCGGCTTTCAAATTTCGTTTCGTGCTCTGTCTTCCTCTTCCGCGTCGGAATTCAAGCAGATGCCGATACCGAAAGCTCCTGTTTATGTTATAGATGGCCAGGCCCCCACTCAAATTGTCCATGGTCTGATCGAAGGCATTCTCGAACGTTATCCCAAAGCCCGCGTTCTGGTACTCGCTTCGAAACATACCGACGACGGTACGTTCCAATTCCTTAAGCTTGGCGTCAAAGGTCTTCTCGCGTACGGCCAGGCCGAAAAGCAGTGGGCGGACGCCTTGCCTCTGGTTGCGGCTGGGGGCTACTGGGTTCCTCGCGCGGTGCTGTCCCGTTTCGTCGAATCCATCATCGGCAATCGTAAGCCCTCGCTTTCCAGCAACAAAACGCCAAACTCCCTGAGCCGCCGTGAACGCGAGGTTCTGGAGTCACTTCTGCAAAACTTATCTAACAAGGAAATCGCCAGCCAGCTGAACATTTCCGAGCGTACGGTCAAATTCCACGTATCAAATCTGCTTCAGAAACATGGCGTTCGCCGTCGCGCGGACCTCATCGTCATGCGTTTCCAGGAAACCCAGCTTCCGAACTGACTTTTGCTTGCATGATTTCACCCATTTTGTTTAGAATCTGTCGCCCCCAGCTATACCTCAAACTACTGCTCCAGCTGGCATGACGTTGTGTGCACGTGCGAGATATCCGAGTGGCCTTTCCGCTTTGCGTTCCAGTGGAAGCAGAGCGGGGTTCGGGCGGAGTACCGGTACTTTTGTTGGATGGAAAGGCATCTAAATGGGCATTGCAGCAACTCACGAAATCTTGCTAAAAATTTCAGACTGAGATGCCAAACCTTAGCCTATGAGCACGTTGATCGAAACATCTTCTCCTGCCCGTCCTGAGCCGAAAAAGGCGTTGAAACCGGGCGCGCGTCTCTGGACGATACGCATCCTCATCGTCATTGCGGTTATCTTGACCGTCCGCTATTTCTATTGGCGCGTGACCGCCACGATGAATCCCGCCGCGCGTTGGTTTTTCTACCTCTTTCTCGTGGCGGAGATGCTCAATTTCATCGAAGCCGCTCTCTTTTACTTCACCACCTGGAAGCCTACCAACCGCTCCGCGCGACCGCCGATTCCCAACCGCACTGTGGATGTTTTCATTACCACCTACAACGAACCGGTGAACCTCCTGCGGGAAACCATTCTCTGCGCCGTCAGCCTGGAATACCCTCACAAAACTTACATCCTCGACGACGGCAACCGCCCAGAAGTGGCGGAAGTCGCGCGTGAACTCAACTGCAACTATATTTCCCGAGCAGATCGCACGGGCGCGAAAGCGGGCAACCTGAACAATGCGCTCAAGCAAACCACTGGAGAATTCATTGTCACGCTCGACGCCGATCACGTTCCCATGCCCGGCCTCATCGGCGAACTCATCGGATTTTTTGCCGATCCTTCTGTGGGCGTAGCGCAAACCACTCAGGATTTCTATAATCTCGACTCCTTTCAGCATCGCATTCGCGTTGAGAAAGAACGGGGATGGCAGCAGCAGGAACTTTTCTTCAGCGTGATTCAGCCGGGCAAAGATGGCTATAACGCCACATTTTATTGCGGCAGCCCCGCTATGCTCCGTCGCAGCGCTCTGGAACAAATCGGCGGCTTTGCCACTGAAAGCGTCACCGAGGACATGCACACCGGCCTGCGCCTGCAAAAGAAACACTGGAAGGTGCTCTATTACAATCGAACCGTCGCCCGTGGCCTCGCTCCGCAAACCTATCGTGGTTTCGCCACGCAGTGGCGCCGCTGGGGACAAGGCGCGATGCAGGTGCTCCGCAAAGAGAATCCTCTTTTCGGTCGCGGCTTGAGTTTCGGCCAGCGGCTGAGCTACTTCGCGTCGTTTTACTTTTACTGGATGAGCTTCCAGAAATTCGTGTACATCGCCACGCCGATCATCTGCTTGATTGCGGCCGTATTTCCGCTCATCGCCACTCCCTGGACCTTTGTGCTCTACTTCGTTCCGTATTTTTTCTTGAACATCATCGCGACTTCATCTCTGCAAGGGGGTTTGGGAGGCTTCTGGCTCAGCGAAGAATTCAATCTGATCAAAATGCCTGTGCTGATGTCCACCATTGCTGGGCTCTTCCGAAAAGAAGTTCCGTTTAAAGTCACGCCCAAAACCCGGGACACTTCAGCGCAATGGTCAGGAGTATGGCTGCAGGGTTCATTACTCATCGGCGTGCTCGTCGCTATCGGATTCGGTTTCTGGAGGCTCGCTCGCATTGCGCCTTACGGCTATTATTTCTGGGCCATCGTGGTCAATATCGTGTGGGCTATCTTCTACGTCTTTCTTCTCGTGCCGGTAATCTGGCGCGCTTCCCACCATAAGGAACTTCGCGCCGTGTATCGCTTCCCCAGCCGCCTCGATGTTCCGGTGCTCTTCGGGTACAACGCTGATGTGGGAGGCCACGTTGTCGGCCGCGGCTTCGCGCGTAACCTGAATCGAAACGGCTTTTCCATAACGCAGAAAGCTCCGGTTCCGCTCGGAACAACAATGGCCGTCGAGCTCAGCCTTCCCGGTGGCACGGTTCACGCTCATGCGCGCGTTGTTCGCAGCCGTGAATTTTTCCGCGGCGAAAACAAGCGTGTCTCTACGGGGTTGATTTTCGAGCAGATTGAGACCAGCGACCAGGATGCCATTTCCAAGCATCTGTTCTGGGAAGTGGCGCCGCGACATGGAAGCATTCTGCGGATGACTCGCCGTAGTCAGTCTCGTGGAGTACAAGTGTGAGGCGTTCGCTGTTGCACGCAAGCCTGCTGCTTGCCGTTGTTTTGTTCACTCCTATTCGACTGCATGCCAGTCCGCAGGCCTCTGCGCTCGATCAGGCAAAGGGCGAAGCCGCCGCTGGACATTACGACCGTGCGGCACAGCTTTTTCGACAGGTCCTAAGCGCCGACCCGAATAACGTTGCCGCACTTACGGGACTCAGCGATGCCCTTATAGCTGCCGGAAACTGGCGGGCTGCCATTCCCTCACTCCAACATCTGAATCAGCTCCAGCCAAATGATGCCAATCGCCTCTTCCAACTCGGCCAAATGGAAAGCTGGCAGGGCAATCGCACTGAGGCGCTTGCGCTTTTGAGCCATTCAACTCAGATCGATCCCTCCAACATTCAGCACCAGGAATACTACGCAGAAGTCTTGAGCTGGAGTGAGGCGACTCGGCCCGAAGCGGCAAAGGTCTTCCAGCG
>DASUAV010000113.1:0-10846 GCA_035763605.1 Candidatus Acidiferrales bacterium | reverse complement strand
CGTGAATTCCGGCTGATGATTTGCCGCCGGCAGTGAGTTGATTCCAATCATTGGGTGGATCGAAGGAATCGCGTAAGAAACATTTCCCATGTCCGTCGAGGCTGCCATGCGCGACATTGCTGGTCCCAGATCCGGAAAGTTGCGACCCACGGCTTCCGCGTTGCGCTTGTAAATCTGGCTCATCTCGTGATCGTAGCGCACGTCCGCGTACGGTTTGTCGCCCCCGCGAATTTCCAACTTCGCTCCCGTCGCAATCGCGCCCGCTTCAAAGCAGCGGTAAACTTTCGCGCGAACTTCTTCCAGCTCCGCCAGATTTTCTCCACGCACCAGATACCTCGCCGAAGTGTGCGCGGGCACCACATTCGGAGCATCACCGCCATGGGTCGTAATGCCATGCACGCGGTCCGTCTGCCGCAAATGCTGCCGCAGCAGTCCAATCGAAGTCTGCGCAATCGTAAGCGCGTCTGCGGCATTGATTCCCATCTCTGGAAAAGCCGAGGCGTGTGCTTCTTTTCCCGTGTAGTGCACGTCGAACATGGATGCCGCGATCAGATGCGCCTCTAGCATTTCCATTGGCGCAGGATGCACCATCATCGCCGCGTGCATTCCTGCAAATGCCCCGCCCTCCAGCAGCAGAACTTTTCCGCTCGCGTTTCCCACTTCCTCCGCGGGCGTGCCGATCACGTGCACTGTCAACCCCGCCTCATCCGCTACTCGCGCTGCGGCCACTCCTGCGCCCACGGCCATCGCCGCAATCATGTTGTGCCCGCAAGCGTGTCCGATCTCCGGCAGCGAATCGTATTCCGCGCAAATCGCGACGTGAAGCGACCCGTGTCCGGCGCGCGCCGAAAAGGCCGTAGCCAAATCGCAAATCCCCCGCTCTACGTTGAAACCCGCATCCGAAAGTTCTTCACACAGCCACGCGCATGCTTTCTCTTCTTCGAATCCCAATTCCGGATGCGCATGAATTCTGTGGCTCAGCGCCAGCAATTTCTCTCTGCTTTGTTTGATCCGTTCCTGGGAACCTTGCTTCGCGTTCATCTCGCTCCCCGAATCCCGGCCTTCGAATCGCCGCTCATACCATCCGCGTCGAATATCCGCGGCCGCGCGTCAGCGCCGCGCTCAGATCCGCATGCAGCAGCCGGTGAAACAAATGCTCTCCCGCTTCGCGCCGCACCGACAATCTCCCCGCCTGATACGCCCGCGAATGCAGCCCGCGCTGCACCGCCTCGCAGATTGCCACATCCTCTTCCTGGACGCGATGGCTCACGGCGATGCTCTGCCGGTTGTACGTTGCCGCCGCATCACCGGTCTGCGCAAAATAAAAATCGAAAATTACGCGGCAGCGATCCACGGAAAGCGGTACCACAAGGTTCGTGTCCAGATAACCTTCATACCAATTCAGCATGAAGTTCGGATACTGCCAGAAATAAAATGCATGATCGCCCTGCCGCGTCGCCGCGGCATCAGCATCCGCGCCGGGATTTGAAGTCTTTACCGGGCTTGATTGCAGGCAATAACGATCCTCGTTCTCGATCGTGTAGTTCGCATATTCAAGAACGCTGTTCAATCCTTTGTGCAAATGCGGAACGTGGTAACCGCCGTCCAAATAATTGTCGACGTACACCTTCCAGTTGCAATTCAGCTCATAAGAACGTCTCTCGAAAAAACGCAGGCTGGCCAGCTTCAGCCGTTTCACACGCTCGATCAACCGCCCAAGGAAAAGATTCAGCGGCTCGGCATTCGTGTCCAGATTCACGAACGCGAAGTTCTCCCACGATCCAACGCGCGCCGGCACAAGCCCATTCTGCGCGCGCTCGAATCCGCACACGCCATCGAAATCCGGCGTGCCTTTCAGAGATCCGTCAATTCCGTACGTCCATCCATGATATGGGCACCGGAAATTCGCCGCGTGCCCAGCCTCTTCCGCGACCACTGCCGCGGCGTGATGCCGGCAGACGTTGTAAAACGCGCGCAGCTCGCCGTCCGCACCGCGCACCACGACGATCGGTTCGCCTGCAATCTCCGTAGTGACAAAGTCGCCGCCATGCTGAAGCTGATCGAGGCGTCCGGCTAGTTGCCACGTGCCGCCGAAAATCGCAGCGCGCTCCAGTTCGGCCACGCGTTCATCGGTGTACCATGACGCAGGAATTGTCGCCGCGCGCTCCAGCGGCGCGCGGGCATCATACGATTGAATAATTTCGGTGAGCGAAAGCATCTTGATTAAACACGCGAACGGCCAAATGCGGCTTGCGCGGAGAGATTATCCACTGGATTTGACGTGTTGGAAAGTGCATCTCGGCATATGAGAAGAATGACACGAAAGCGCTCAGGTAAGTCGGCTGAAGCTGACGCTCGTGAAGCGAAAAGCAACGAATGCGCGTTCTGTAAAATTGTGCAAGGGGAACTGGCTTGCGTGCGGGTATTCGAAGACGAAGACACGCTCGCCTTTCTCGATCATCGCCCGCTTTTTCCGGGTCACTGCCTGCTGATTTCAAAACAGCATTTTCAAACGATTGCAGAGCTTTCGGCGACCCTCTTGAATTCCATCTTCATCAACGTGCGCATTCTTGCGCTCGCCGTGCAAAACGCGATGGATGCGGAGGGAAGTTTTATCGCGATTAACAATATCGTGAGCCAGAGCGTTCCACACTTTCACGTGCATATTGTCCCGCGCCGAAAGGGCGACGGTCTACGCGGCTTCATGTGGCCTCGCCACAAATACGCAATCCCCTCAGAAGCGGAAGTCATCGGCCAAAAAATTCGTGACGGAATCGCGCAGTTGCAAGCCACGGAAAACCAGGGCTGAGCCGCCCGTGGTTGCAGCGCAATCACTAAAAATCGTGCGACGAAGTTTGCGTCCTGGTGAGCGCAGCACACGTTCGCCGAACGGGCCGGGCAGGGCATAAGCTCAAACGGTCGGCACGCTGAAATAGGGAGCTTAGCTCGTCCAAAGGGAGCTTTTGAGACAGTTCTAGTGAGCACAGTCGCGCCGGTGAGCATGGGCCTCAGAAATTCACTTCTTCGATGTAGATGTCTCGAGGTTTACGGGGCTGGCTGAAGTTGCGGTTGGGCAATCACTTCGCGGATGCGCACGATCGAGCCGTAAGGAACTTCAATTCGCAGCGTCTTGCTGCGCCCTCCCTGCGAAAAGCGCTCTTCCAACTGGATCCTATTTCCGGTATCGATAGCGAGATTTCCTGAGATCGTCATGTGAACGTCGCCGGCCCGGTAACAGACTTCCACGCGCTTTCCCAAGAGGTACTCAAACGTCGCCATAACCACAGGTTAGAGAGGCAGTGTTTACGCGTCAATGGTACCAATGGGAGCATCTCTAGAGTTATACCTGTGAAAATCACAGCATCCTGTGGAAATCAATTCAGCACGCTGAACTCCACCCGGTTCCGAAACGTATCAATCCGCTCCGCACGCACTCGCAGCCGGTTCCCCAGATGAAATTCCCGCTTTCCCGCCGTTCCTCTCCGTTTTCCGTGAGCTTCGCTGACAATTGCGTAATCGCTCTCGCGGTATCGGAAGCGCGCGCCCAGCATCTCCTCCAACCGATCAATCGGCACCAGGCCCTCCACAAAAACCTCGACCAGCTCCACGAAAAATCCGAATTTCTGCACCGAAATAATCAGTGCCTCGTATTCCTCCCCGAGATGCCCTTCCATGTACTGCACCGTCTTCCAGTCCATCAATTCGCGCTCGGCTCCATCCGCGCGCCGCTCCGCCTCGGACGATTCCGCCGCAATTTCCTTCAATTCCGCCTCGCGGTACGGCCCTTTTGCGGCTCCCGGATTCTCCAGCGCCCACTTCAAAATCCGGTGCACGATCAAATCCGGATACCGCCGTATCGGTGAAGTGAAATGCGTATACTCCTTCGCCGCCAGCGCAAAATGCCCCAGCGCCTCCGCCGCATATCGCGCCTGCTTCAGCGAACGCAGCATCAGATACGAAAGAATCCGCTCCTCCGGTTTGCCCGCGATCTTCGCTGTCAGCCGCTGATAATGCTGCGGGCGAATGTCAATGTCCTCCGCAGGAATCGCCACATTCATCTGGCGCATCCGGCTTCGCCGCTCGCGTCCTGCGGGACGCACGCTCCCGTGCCGCACTGCGATGCGCCGCTCCGCCAGGTTCTCCACGCCAAAGGAATATCCGAACGCACGCGCCAATTCCTCGAATTCCAGCACTTTCTTGGGATCCGGCTTTTCGTGCACGCGGTGCAACGAAGCGATTCCGCGCGATTCGAGAAATCCCGCCACCGCCTCATTTGCCGCCAGCATAAACTCCTCAATAATTCTGTGCGCGATATTGCGCACGCTGCGGACAATCCCTGTCATCCGCCCCATTTCATCGAACTCAATCACCGCCTCCGGCAAATCGAAATCAATCGAGCCCCGCGCCACTCGCCGCGCATTCAGCGCCAGCGCCAGCTCTTTCATCAGCCGAAAATTCTCCGCCAGCGCCGCGTAGCGCTCCATCATTTCTGGGTCACGTTCCAATACCTTGTTCACGTTCGTGTAGGTCATGCGCTCCGCCGAGCGAATCACTCCCGGCGCGAATTCCGCCTCCAGCATCTTGCCGCTCGCGTCGAACTGCATCACCGCGCTCATCACCAGCCTCTCCACTTTCGGATTGAGCGAGCAGATCCCATTCGACAACGCCTCCGGAAGCATCGGCACAGCGCGATCCGGAAAATAAACCGACGTTCCCCGCAAACGCGCTTCCTTATCCAGCTCCGACGCCCGCCTCACGTAATGCGCCACATCGGCAATGTGCACTTGCAGCTCGAATCCGCCGCCCTCGCGCCGCGCCACATGCACCGCATCATCAAAATCTTTCGCCGTCTCGCCATCAATCGTCACGATCGGCAAATGCCGGAAATCTCGCCGTCCGACCAAATCCTCTTGGCGCACCTCCGGCGCAATCCGGCTCGCTTCTCTCATCACTTCTTCGCCAAACACGTGCGGCAGATGGTGCTTGCGAATCACAATCTCGACGTCCACGCCCATTTCGCCGTGCCGCCCGAGAATCTCCACCACGCGTCCCACTGGAGGCGCGCCGGCTCGCGGATACCGCGTCACTTCCGCATCCACCACTGCTCCATCCAGTTCCGGCAGGCGCAAACGCCGGCTCGCACGCGCATTTTCTCCGGGGACAATTCGCAGCTTCTCCCGCAGCGCCGCCGTCAACTCCTCGCCCGGCGGAATGATGATCTCGTGCGCGATCCGCGTTTCATACGGCAGCACCACGTTCTCGTGCGCGCCATAACGAAACAGTCCGACCACCGTCGGATTCTCCCGCGCCGCCACTTTCTCGATGCGTCCTTCGAATCTGCCGTCCGGATGCCTCCGCGCAATCCGTGCCAGCACGCGGTCGCCGTGCATCGCGTCGTCCATGCCGCTCGCCGGAATGAACAGGTCCCCTTCCATGTGCGCCAGCGGCTTCTCCGGGACCACAAATCCGTACCCATCTCGGTGCGCTACCAAGCGGCCTGCAATCAAATTCGCATCGGCCCGGGACGGGCGCGGCTCCTGTTCCCGCGAATGCCCCGCTGCAGTCGCAGCCGGAGCGGCCGGTTTGCGCTCCTCCTTCCGCCCGCTCAACCGAAAACGCCCGCGCATCTCCTCCACGTCTCCGCGCCGCTTCAACTGAGAAAGCAGCTTTGGCAGGGCCCTCCGTCCCCAGTGACGCAATTCCATCCCACTCGCGATTTCTCGCACGCTCTGCGACTGTTGCGCGCGCGAAAGATAAGCGAGCAATTCCGCCTCGCCCACTTCTTCGTGGCGCGCAGCCGGCCGGTCCTCGTCGGAATGTCTTCTCCTTTTCGCCATAGGCATTCTGTTATGAGGCTAACGCTCCCCGCGTGCAACTTTTTTCGCCCCCCGTCCGGGGCTTCTTTTCTGCTTGACTGGTGGTATAATCCCGCCAACAAGTCAAGGCCCGACGGGCCAGTCTGCTTCCCAGCATGGCCTGACCTCTCGGGTGAGGAGGTAGGCATGGACCCGTTCCAGGTGACCTCTTTTGCGTTTCCGATTGCCGCAGGTGTAGCTCTCGCTGCTTGGTTCTTTCTGATTATCTACCGCGGAACGATTGAAGCTCACGAAGACGACCAATTGTTCCTCGCCGACCAGAGTCTGGCGACGGAACAGCGTGAGGTCGTCGCGCGCATTGAGCGCATCAATCCGCTTATCCGCAAAGTGATGATCAGTTGGATCGTGCTGGCTGCGGCGAGCGCGGGTTTGTGGATCTGGCAAGGTATTCGCAGCTTTTGACACTCTGCGGAAACTTGCCGGCTAGACCGGGACGAAACTGCCTCAAGTTCCGGGGCAGATTTCGGAAGTGTGGTTGTGGACGATCAGCCAGCGGTCGCCCATTTTGACGAAAACAAGCGTGGTCTGCCCTCGCGCGTTTACGGGTTTGCCCTGCGCCAGCCCCTGGAACTCCCACTGGTAACAAGCCCACGCCGTGTTTTCGAAATGAAAGACGTTTGTGTTTCGGCGGATTAGCTGGATGCCGGTAAATCCGTTTCGCTCTCTCGTGTACTGCTGCGCGTAATTCTGCCAGCCCACGATTGGCGGACCGTAAGCCCCGGATACCCACGTCGCATTGTCCGCATAGAATTTGTGCATAGCCTCGGCGTCGCCAACCTGCCAAGCGCCCAGCATCTCGCCAATTTCATGGTCAATCTGATCCGACACCGGAAGGCTCGCCACGTCGGATGGGTCCGGCTGGTTTTTCTGTTTTTTTTGCTTCTGCTTGCTTTGCGCACTCGCTGAAACACTCAGCCCCGCAAACAAAATCAGACAAACCAGCACTGCGAACTTTCTCATTTTTCCCCCAGTCAACATCGGGCCGCGCCGCAAATAATTTCGCAGGGGCGGCCTTCATCCAGCCGGACTCAAAGTATCACGCCTGATTTTTCACGGAGCGACAGACAAGCGGAATGTTGCGCAGCGATAAACGCTTAGGCGGACGCCCTGGCAATGCCGCTAAAAAACAGCGGTTATTTTTTCGCCGGCGCCCGCGACGCACTCAGCAGATTTACGAAAAGCCGGTATGCCCCGGGAACCCCTGCGGGAAGCTGCCGAAAGAACGCCAGTCCGGTGTAGATGTAAATTCCCTTGCCATCGCGCGCCCACACCAGGCCTCCCAGCGCATCGGGCTCTCCCGGATCGTGCATCGCCAGCACTGCTTTGTATCGTGGATCCCACTGGCCCCAGAAG
The DNA here is from genome assembly GCA_035763605.1 of Candidatus Acidiferrales bacterium. GTDB lineage: Bacteria > Acidobacteriota > Terriglobia > Acidiferrales > UBA7541 > DAHUXN01. The sequence goes on along the minus strand of DASUAV010000113.1, from coordinate 3,617 downwards.
TACAGCCCGCGCTCCTGAATCCAGCCCTTGAAATCCGTTTGCGTAATTCGGTTCGGATAATTGAGCAACGGGCTCGATGGATTCAGGAATCGCACCGGCGAATTTTCATCGGTTACGCGCGGCGCGGATGTGAAAAATCCACTGTTCGGTTTGTTTTCTCTCGCGGGAAAAGGAGCCGGCAGCAGCTTGTCCCATGAGAAATCACGTTCGTATTGCACCAGCAAAGTCCCGCCATTCGTCACATAACTGAGTAGCCGCCGGTTCGCGCTCATCACATCAGGACGAAGCTCATAGGCGCGAATGCCCACGACAATCGCGTCGAAGCGGCTCAAATCGCCGAATTCCAGCGCCGCTTCATCGAGCATCGTCACGCTGATGCCAAGTTGCGTCAGCGTTTGCGGTACGGGATCAATTCCCGCGGCGATGTATCCGACTCGCAGGCGCGACGGAATCGCCAGATTCAAAATGTGCGCGCTGGCCTCCGCCGGCTCGCTCACGTGCCGCGAAGGCAAATCCGGCAGCGCTTCATACGAAGTGCTAAACGTGCGCGCTCCCAAACGCGCATAAGGCTTCAGCGCATAGGCTCCAGCGGCTGCATTGGCCGGCGGCGTAATTGTAAATCGCGCCAGCCGGCTTCCAGCCTCCGAAAAATCAATCGGCGCAACCGGCGATACGCTCCAGCCCCTCGGCGCTTCCACGCCCGGCTCGACATGAGCCTTCACCGATCCGTGGTAACTCACGCGCGCCAGCAACTCAAAAGCCCGCTTCGGCCGGTCCGTCGGCAGCATGATTTGATCCGGATCAATCGTCAGCGTCACCGCCGGAACAATCTCCAGCGGCATCGTTTCCACCGTCGTGGAGGTATATTCGTGCGCCACCGCCGGCTCGCGGTACGAGAATTTATATCCATTCACCGTTCCCGCAATCTGCGCCTCCACCAGCGGCGGATGCCACGGCAGAATCGCGTCTTCCGGATCGGACGGCGTCGTTGCATCCTCCGGAACCTGAACGCTAAACAACGCGCTCATCGCACTAGCCGCCGAATCCCCATCCCTTTCCCCGCTTTTTGCGGGCGACGCCGACCACCCCGCAGGCAACTGCAGACTTGGCGGCTCGAGCTGCACTCCCACGTCAGAACGTTCTTCCCAATTCAGCCGCACGGTGAATTTTTCTCCGCCCACTAAAGCGCTGCTCGATGACTCCGCGGTCAAATGCAGCGCCGCCGCTTCCGCCAGCGCCCGGTCAATTCTCTTTTTCTGCTGTTGGAGCCTCCACGTTTGCTCAGCGTTCGCCCCCGCGGCCAGCGCCTTACCCAACTCCGAACCTGCCGCCGCCAGCGATTTCACTGTAGCGGGCCAGTCCAGCCGCAGCGCCGATTCGCGTGCCTGCGCGAGCCCATCATCCGCCGCGCGCAATTCCGCTGAGATCTTGTCGGACCCTCCGCCAATGGCCGTCAGGGGCTGCGCAAAATCCCCAGCCGTCATCTTCGCGCCTTCCACAACGGCCAAATTCACGGGACGGCGCAAAAACGACGAATCCAGCACGCGCGTTATTCCCTGCGAACGATGATTCGCAAATCCTTTCAGCCCCAAATCCGCATAGCTCTCGCCCCACAGCGGAGAAATATCTCCCACAGGTAGCGACACGCCGCCATTTCCCTCGCCTTGCCGCGCGAATTGCAGCACGCGCGCCACCTTCCACGGTCGCAATCCCTCTTTTATTTGCTCAGGATACGCACTCGCGTCTGCTGCCGCTTCCACCGCCTCTGGCACCACAATCCCCGTCGCCTGATGCTGCCCGTGCCCCGAATGCACTCCGCCCCACTGATTAATCACAATGTCCGGCCGAAACGTCCGCAAAATCCGCACCAGATCCTCTTTCGCCACGCCATTCCAGATCTTCAGCGTTTCTTCGGGACTTTTCGAAAATCCGAAATCCGGCGCCCGCGTGAAAAAAAGTTTTATCCCGTACACCTGCGTCGCCTCGTACAGCTCATTCGTGCGCAGAATCTCCAAAGCGGGCCCAAGCTCCGGCCCAATCGCGTTCTGCCCGCCCTCGCCGCGCGTCGTCGAACAAAGCGCCACCGTCGCACCCAATCCGCGCGAAAGGTACGTCAGCACGCTCGAGCGTTCGTCATCCGGATGCGCCGTCACATACAGAATTCGCGTACTCACGCGCGCATGATCAATCGCGTCCACCACCTGCACGACCGACTGCGCCCGCGCCCCTTGTGCCACTCCGAAAACACCCGCACACGCGAGCGCCATCAGCCACTTTTTCTTCATCGAGCTGCCTCCGCAAACGGCCATTGCTTCATCTCTCGCGAACGCGCCAGGAATACAATCACTCCGGCGCCAATGGCCACTAATCCAAAAAGCATTCTCCGCCCAGTTGCCACGAACAAACCAAGCCACAAGATTATAGCGATGACTGCCGGAATCGGGTAAAACCACATGCGAAACGGCAGCCGTTCCTTCGCCCATCTTTTGTGCAGCAAAATCACTCCCACCGCCTGCCCCACGAACTGCACCAGTATCCGCATCGCCGCAATCGCCGCAATCACCGTCTCCAACCTAAACAGCAAGCTGAAAACAAACGCCACCGCGCACAGCGCCACGAGCGAAACATGCGGGAAGCGCTTCGTCGGATGTACGCGCCCAAACACAGAAAAGAAATTCCCGTCCTGCGCCGCGGCGTACGGAATCCTCGAATATCCCAGCGTCAGCGAAAAAAGCGATGCGAACGCAATCCACAAAATCAGCACCGTCGCGAAACGCGCCACTCCCGTTCCGTAAATCTGCTCAAAGAACATACTCACAATGAATTTCGAATTCTGCCCCTCGCGCCACGGCACCACGCCCAGAATGCACGTCTGCATCGCCAGATACAGAATGGCAATCGCTATGATCGACAAAAAAATCGTACGCGGGATATTGCGCTCCGGCTCTTTCACCTCTCCGCCAAGAAAGCAAACGTTGTAATAGCCCCAATAGGTGTAAATCGTCTGCACCGTCGCGCTGCCCAGCGCCGCGAAAAACAGCCAGTTCAAAGACCACGCGCCTGCCGGAAAATCGAACGCCCTCGCCGCATGAAAGTGCGTCGCGCCCGCCCAAATCACCCACGCAATCGTTCCGAACACACCGATCCACAGCAGCATCGAAATTTTGCCCACATCAGAAATCCGCCGGTACAGCAAAATCGCCAGCACAATCACTACCGCGCCGGCCACTGCTTTTTGCCCGTACTTCCCCAGCGGATGCAAAAAACTGAAATATTCCGCGAATCCGATCGAGCCCGAGGCCATCACCAGCGGCGCCTGAAAAATCGTCTGCCAGATCACTAAGAATGAAAGCAGCCTTCCCCACTTCGCCGGCCCATACGCCTCGCGCAGGTAAACGTAGCTCCCGCCCGCCTCCGGTATCGCTGCGCCCAACTCAGCCCATACGCATCCATCAATAATCGCCAGCACAGCGCCCACCGCCCACGCCAGCAAACACTGCGGCCCGCCCATGCTCTTGATCACCAGCGGAATCACAATGAACGGGCCGATTCCCACCATGTCAATCATGTTCAGCGCAAGGGCCTCTTTCAGCCCCAGCCCGCGCTCCAGCCCGCGC
>DASUAV010000112.1:0-23774 GCA_035763605.1 Candidatus Acidiferrales bacterium | reverse complement strand
TTTTTGGAGTGCGGCGTCTCGACGCCGCTTTGGCGCAGACGGTCATGCCGCGCCCGCCGCTGGCTCGCCGGGCAGCTTCCATTGCGCTCCGAACGGGCGGCTTTGAACATCTCTTTGTTTATCGAGGTGAATGCTATGTCGAACGATCCCGAAAACGCCGCGGCCGCAACCGAATCCATCCGCGAGCAAGTCCGCGCCAAATACGCCGAAGCCGCCCGCCGCGTCGCCACCGGCTCGGCATCCTGCTGTGGGATGCCTTCCGCTAACGTTGCTGAAGCATCGGCCGCAGCACCCGTCGCGTCCTGTTGCGGCCCCATCACCGCAAATCTCTACGATCCCGCGCAAACTTCCGCGCTGCCCGAAAAAGCCGTCACCGCTTCGCTCGGCTGCGGCAATCCCACCGCCCTCGCGCAACTTTCTCCCGGCGAAGTCGTTCTCGACCTCGGCTCCGGCGGCGGCGTTGACGTCCTGCTCTCCGCGCGCCGCGTCGCTCCCAACGGCAAAGCTTACGGCCTCGACATGACCGACGAAATGCTCGCCCTCGCCCGCGAAAATCAGCGCAAATCCGGCATCGCCAACGCCGAATTCCTCAAAGGCGAAATCGAAGGCATTCCGCTGCCCGAAAATTCCGTCGACGTCATCATTTCCAATTGCGTCATCAATCTCTCCGCTGACAAAAGCCGCGTCCTCCGCGAAGCTTTTCGCGTTCTGCGCCCCGGTGGGCGCTTTGCCGTTTCCGACGTAGTTGTTCGTGACGTTGTCCGTGACTTTGCCCGTGACAACGCTCCCCGTGGAGCGCGCCACGAAGTACGTGACGACGCCCGTCACGAAATCCCCGCCGAAATTCGCCGCAGCATGGAGTTGTGGATCGGCTGTGTCGCCGGCGCTTTGCACGAATCCGAATATCGCGCCAAACTCGCCGCCGCCGGATTCACCGATATCGAAATCGAGCCCACGCGCATTTACAGCGTCAACGACGCTCGCCAGTTCCTCGCCTCCGCCGGCATCGACGCCGACGCCATCGCCCCCCACGTCGAAGGCCGATTCGCCAGCGCCTTCATCCGCGCCCGCAAACCAAACATCTAGCGCAGAAATTTCGTTTTTAGAAACTCTGCGAACCTCTCTCGAACCTCCAATTTCTAACCTCCAACCTCCAGACCCATGTATACTTCGCGCCGGAGAGCGCCCTTGATTTCTCGTCCAAAGCGTCATGTGATTTTTATTTTGAGCGCCGTTGCGCTATCGCCGCTATTCACGCCGCGAAAACTCCGCGCCAGCCAAGCTGCCATTCCCGAGTACACGATCCAAGCCATCCGCTATGCCGACGCTCCCGACAATCTCGCCAGCATGGTCATGGGCGCGCCGAAAGAAAAAATCACGCTGGCCATGGTCGTCTGGCTGATTCGCGGCGGCGGGCGCAACATCCTCTTCGACAGCGGCTATCATCGCGACACGTTCCAAAAATACTTTCCGTCCACCAATTATCTCCGCCCTGACGAAGCCGTGAAGCTCGCCGGCGTTCAGCCTGATCAAATCACCGACATCATCATCAGCCACGCGCATTGGGACCATCTCGGCGGCATTGATCTTTTCCCCACGGCCACCGTGTGGATTCAGAAGGACGAATATCGCTATTACACCGCCGACGCCTGGCAGCCCGGCGGACATCATGGCGGCATTGATCCTGCCGACATACAGGAACTCGTGAAGCTTAATACCGAAGGCCGCGTGCGTTTTGTTGACGGCGACAACGTCGAAATTTTCCCTGGCATTCGCGCCTACACTGGAGGCCATCACACGTACGCTTCGCAGTACCTGCGCATCGAAGGCAATCCACCGTTCGTGCTCGCCTCAGATAATTGTTATCTCTACCGCAATCTCGCAGAGCGCAAAGCCAGCGCCACGTTCACCAAGGATTTCTGGCCCGCGAACATCGCAAATCAAGCGCGCATGATTCAGCTCGCCGGCGGCTCGATGGACCGCGTCATCCCCGGCCACGATGCCGAGCAGTTCAATAAATATCCCACCTCCCCCAACGGCCGCATCGCTAGAATCAAATAGCCAATAAACCGGACTCTTCGCGCGTTTGTAGGGGCCGATTTCTTTCATCGGCCCGCTTTCGTTGCAGAGAGCCTCGCGTTCATCGCGAACTCCGCAGCTTTGTCCTCTGGGTTTTTGGCGGAGCTACAGTGGCACGCTCGTTCCAAAGGTTAACGTCGAGGGTAATTCGTTGGCCGCTTCACCGCGCACGAATGGCGACATTGCGGGACGATCCCGCCAACAGACGCGTTCCGGTCCAAAGGCCGAGCATTTCCGACGCCAGAAGCAAGTACACGCTCACTCGAAACTGCGCGGCCCACGCTCCGGGCGCGAGATGGAAGATATTCGTCGGCACCGCGCCCAAAAAGTGTTCGTACAATTCAAAAACGAGCACAGCGGCGAAAAAAACGGTCAGAACCCATCCGCTGGCCCGTGGTGCCGCCATCCACGCCACAATCGCGAAAATCACGTGTACGATTCCAATAATCGTAAGCGGCAGCGCCAAGCTCGCCGGCCCGGCCGTCGGCGCCGCCTTCGCCGCGACGATCAAATGCCATTCGCCAATCGCTCCATGCGCAAGCACAAGCAAAGCTCCAGCCGCTCGCAAACTCATTTCCGCCTCCTCGCGCTATTCCCCGGTTAATCCGCTAACGTGACGCTGCGCTAGACGCCGCGCTTGTCTGCGGCGCGATTTTCACCATCACATAGACAATTTCTTTTCCCGAAATTTTGCTCACCCAGTGCGGCACGCCCGCGGGAACGGTAATCACGTCCCCAGGCGTAACATGATGCTCCACGCCGCCGGAAATTCCGCGCCCGCGCAGCTCACCCGGCGATTCCGTTTTTGGATTCACGAGCGAGCCGCCGGTCACCAACGTACCTTCGCCGCTGATGACGTACCACACATCTGTCCAGCCCGCGTGTTCCTCCGCGAACGTTGGCGAAGTGCGGCGCACCACGCCCGTAGAAAATAATTTGTTGTTGTCGAAAGTCGAGTACCAGACGCCATCACGCAGCTTTGCTTTTGCCGCGCGAGCAGCGGCGTCAATCTGCTGCGCCGTGACAAATGTCACCTGCGACTCGCGCTTCGCGCGGGCTGTTTGCGCGTCCGCTTTTAGCAATATCGCTTGTTCCGCCAGCAGCAATCCAAACGCAACTATGACGACGCGCTTCATGTGCGCTCCTTGTCTTGATTTTGTGAGCGGAGTCCTCAGAACCGGATAATGATCGCCTGCGAGATTTGAAAATTATGCTGATGCAGCGGCGTGCCAATCGTCGCGCCCGGATACGCCACAATTGTGTCGCCCACGTCGAACCGCAGCGCCGCATGCCGCGTTGGACGCCACTCGATGGCCTCGCCGTAATTGAACGCGAAATACGTCGCGCTGGTGAATCCCATCACCGCCAGCGGATTCGATACCGTGCCCGCCTGATACCGCAGCGTCGCCGAAAATTGCGGCACGCCGCCTCCGTTAACGGGCAGCGGATTCGCATTCGCCCCCGGCAGGGCCGTCCCCGCAAATTTCGCCGCGCCTCCGGTAGGCGCAAGTCCGGCCACCGCCGCGTCCATATCCAACACTCTGCTAAAGCTCACAAATCCCGGACGCACGATGCTGTAGAATCCCCATTTTCGCGTCGTCGGCCCCAGTCGAAAACCGAATAGCCCCTCGGTGACGTTTCCGCCGGTTATCGCCGTGGGTTCGTCGCCATTGCTCTGGAAAAAATTCATCTCCGAGTCGAACCCCAGCCATCTCGAAAAATTGTAAGTCAGATTCGCGCCCAGCCCATTGTTAATGGTTTCGCAAGTGGCCGAACTGCACTGCGACGGCAAATGCAGCAGCGCATAATGGCCGCCAATTTCCCATTTCGAATCGTCCACGAAACCCTGCGCGCGCGCCAGAGAAGGGAAGATCGCTGCCGCAAAAAACAGCACGGCGCACGCGCACGCAAAGCGAAAACGGAAATGCGAGATGTGAGGGGCCCGAAGTGCGTCGCGCATGAGCAACCCCCGGAACTTTGCGGCCGCCTCTTCGGCGGGCTGGTGGTTTTTCTAGCGGATGGCCTTCACCTGCGGCTCTGATCTATTGCTGCGACCATAATGAACAGCCGCGCGGCCTCACGCCTGTCTCACAGGAAAGACATGCGCCTCCGCGCCGTCATTATGGCCCTCGCTCTCGCAGCGCGCAAGCACATTCGCGCCCGCGCCGGTCGACGAATTTGTAGCGCAGACCTTTCGCCGTTGGAAAGTCTGCGGTTTTTTCGATGCGCGCAACGCGACAAACGCGACTGACGCAAAGCTTCAACTGTGTCAGCGAATCTTTTGGTGGTGTCCTAATTTGGCGCAGCATCCGCGACAAATCAGCTATACTTCAGCATCCCAAAGTAATCAGGCGCGACGCGGGCTCACCTCCGCAGCGCCGAAAGAGCAGCGCAACGATGAAAATCGAATGGGGCACAGGATTTCCGTCATCGTGGCCCTTCGCGGCCATCCAGATCGCCTGGATCATTACCGGCCTCTATTTCCTCGCCTCCATGCTCTTCACCAACCGCATCCGCAGGCGCGAATCAGGCGGCGCAAGAGTGCTCGATAGAATTTTGCTCATCGGCGGCTATTTCCTGCTTTTCTGGGTGATTCCCGGCTCGGCCCGGCAGCATTTCATGCGCACAACCACGGGACTCGCATCCGCAGGTGTTGTCCTCACCTATTTGGGATTATCTCTGACGCTCTGGTCCCGCATCCGGCTCGGCCGCTATTGGAGCGGCGTCGTCGCGCTCAAGCAGGAGCACCGCCTGATTCAGGTCGGCCCGTATCGCATCGTGCGCCATCCACTCTACTCCGGCATTATTCTTGCCGGATTTGGCATGGTTTTGGCCGCGACCACCTGGAATAGCCTCCTCGGCGTCGCCTTCCTCATCGCCTGCTTCGAACGTCGCGCTCACAAAGAGGACGCCTTGCTCGCCGCCGAATTTGGCGCCGAATTCGAAATCTACCGCCAGCGCACCGGACGCCTCGTCCCGCGCATAGGCTGAACTGCGCGATCTTGGCGCTACGGCATTTGCAATCACAGACCATGGTTTTTTTAAGTTCCGCCGCTGTTTTCTATCAAACCTCTAATCCACTGCCGCTATCACTACGACAAGATGCAGCGAGCAAAACTCAACGACTGTCATTCCGAGGAACGGAGCGACGAGGAATCTGCATTTGCTTCTCATCCGTTCCGCGCCTCTTTCTTATTCACTCCGAGATACTTAGCGTGTAGTTTGTCCCCTCCACCTGTACCTTTTTGTCCTCCACCTGTACCTTTTCAGCGTTGACACATTTTCCTCGCGTGTTACTATCCCCGCGCCTCAGCTCTCACATGTGCATTTTTTAATCGCAGCTCACGTTCAGGGACAACTATTCCTACGGTGACGCTGCCTGCGCCGCAATTCACCGTTGCGGCCATATTGGTTTTGCACCGATTCGGTGCAATGGGCCTCAGGCAGTGAAGAATGGTTGTCTGTTTTTTTTTCAACCTCTCGTTCTCGCAGTTTCATTTGGCGATTCCTTGCGGCTGCCAGCCACGCGTTTCGTCAGCACATGAAATCCAGGCAAGGAGAATCCGAAAGGATGAAGAGGAACATTCGCATTTTCTCTCCCCGTCGTGTTTTGGTGCTTTCCATGTTGCCTTTGGTTGCGATTGCCTTGGGCATTTTTGTCAACTCATCGCTCTCCGCGCAAAGCGCGGACCCGCAATTGCCTCCACAAGCAGCGCCACAAGCGGAAGCTCATGCCGCGGTTCAGTTCGATATTTCACAACCGCTGGACGAAATGCCTCGCGAACTCCCCTCAAGCCAAGGGCCTCATTTGATGCACGAAGAGCACATTCCGAAAACGCATCCGGTCATGCCTGCCGGCTTGCCATTCGAGGATCCTGTTTTGCAAATGAGCGACGAGGCCCTCGTCCCCGCCTCGCGGGTCATGACCATTCCCAGCATCAGCATCGGCGGCTCAGCGCTCGACTGCTCAGATGAGTCAGCGCCTCCCGATTCCAATTTGGCGGTTGGCCCCACCCAGATCATCCAGTGGGTGAATCGTTGCTACGCCGTTTTCAGTAAGTCCACTGGCGCGGTCATAGCCGGCCCTTATGCCGGAAATCATTTCTGGAGCGGCTTCGGCGGTGCATGCCAAAACGTAAACAGCGGCGACCCCATCATCCTTTACGACAAAATGGCGAATCGCTGGGTAGCCGCGCAGAACACGCTCACTTCGCCCTACGTGACCTGCGTCGCCGTCTCCGTTACGTCCGACGCGACCGGCCGCTATTATCGCTACGCTTTCCCGCAGAAGGCCGGTGATCCGGATTACCCGAAATGGGGCGTCTGGCGCGACGGCTACTATCAGAGCAACAATATTTTTGGCGGGACGCGCGGTTTCGCCGCCGAGGCCTGCGCGTATGAGCGCACCAAAATGCTCGCAGGCAATTCCACGGCGAAGCAGATCTGCTTTCTCGCGCCCACCAGCTGGGACGATAGCTTGTTGCCCGCGGATATTGATTCTCCCACTGCTCTTCCGCCGTCCGGTGAACCGGAAATCTATCTCGGCAGCATCGACAACGGTTCAAGCATCGGTGCGAGAATTTACGAATATCAGTTTCATGCCAACTTCTCGACTCCGAGCTTGTCCACTTTCAAGGGGTTCAGCGGCTCCATTCCCATTACCGTGCCGCAATTCAAGCTGTCCTGCAACGGCGCGGGTGATGCGAATTGCGTTCCGCAACGGGGCACCAGTTACAAACTGGATTCTCTCGGCGACCGCCTGATGTACCGTCTCGCTTACCGCAATATCGGCGGCCATCAGACCTTGGTAGCGGTGCATGACGTCACGGCGCCCAACGGCCACATCGCTGAACGCTGGTACGAGCTCCGCGCTTCGGAGAGCTCGAGTACTTTTAGCGTGTTTCAATCCGGCACTTTCGCCGGACCTTCCGGCAACACCAACAATCGCTGGATGGGTTCCATCGCCATGGATAAAGTCGGCGACATCGCTCTCGGATTCAGTATCTCCGGCACGGGCATGTATCCCTCCATCCATTACACCGGACGTACCCCGGGCATGACGAAAGGCGCCATGAGCTCCGAAGATACCATCCTCAACGGCGGCGGTTCGCAGCTCGGCACCGGCGGCCGCTGGGGCGATTACAGCAGCATGCAGCTCGACCCCAATGGTTGCACCTTCTGGTACAGCAACGAGTATTATTTGTCCACGTCCTCGTTCAATTGGCGCACGCACATGGGCTCGCTCCGTTTCCCCAACTGCAAGTAGGGGAGAGTGGCACAGGCTTCAGCCTGTGCGCCTTTTCAGAGTGCCCCACGCTCGTATTTCAAGCGTGGGGCATTTTTGTTTCATCATGGATTGCGTCGGCGTTTGATCCGCAGCGCAGACCTCGCCGCCTCGGCGAAGCTCTGCGGCTTTTTCTTGTGGCTTTTGCGCGATGCCAATTCCGTATTTTCCTTTTGCAACGCAACCAGCTATCACGATTGCGTGTAGATTCTCTTAGGGCTATGCTGCTGCGCATGCGAGCGATTCTTCTGGCGTTGTGTGCGACACTCCTGCAGGCCTCACCGTCGAAGCCCCCGGCCATCCAAACCGCCCAGGTGCCATCCCGAACCGCGCTTACCTCCGCTGATATTTCGCGCCTGCAACTCGCAGCTGCGAACGGAGACGCATCCGCCCAGTACAAACTCGCCTTAGCCTACGCGCGCGGCGAAGGAGTTTCGCAGGACGCGATCCAGGCCTTCGCTTGGTGCAAAAAAGCTGCAGAGCAGGGCAACGCAGACGCAGAAACGGAACTAGGCGTAATGTACCGCATCGGCGCCGGAGTTGAGGAAGACAGGCACCGTGCCGTTCTCTGGTATTTGGCGGCTGCGCGCCAGGGGAACGCCAATGCGATGTTTGATCTCGGCGCTGCCTACTATAACGGTGACGGCGCATCGGTCGATGACTCTCTTTCCTACGCCTGGTTTGTCCTCGCAAAAGAGCACGGGAACTCGGATGCTCCATCAGCCGTCGCTCGGGCGGAGTCAGAGCTGACAAAGCCTCAACTCATCGCCGCGTATAAACGGACCGCTCAGCTCTGCGAAGATGGACAGTACCTCTCGGCGGACAAAACTGAGGCGGCATCCTGGTGGTTAAAGGCCGCTCAAGCTGATGACCGGGAAGCGCAAATCACCGTAGCAGACAGGTTCCTCAACGGGAAAGGCGTTCCGCAGGATTTTTCTCAGGCTTTGTATTGGTGCAAGCAAGTAGCCAGCCGAGGCGGTCCGGAGGGCGACCCCGCCGGCGATTACTGCATGGGCTACATCTATCAGCACGGCCTTGGAACTCCAGCCGACCCGAAAGCGGCAAGGCGCTGGTATGAACGCGCGGGAAACAATTCTGTTACACGCTCCTTCAGAGCCCTGGCGCAGATGGAGGAGTCAGGTGAAGGTGGAAGTGCCGATCCTGTCGCTGCGGCGCTCTTGTACATGCATCTCGCAATGTTTAACAGTGACAAAGACGCGCTGCAGCAGGTTCTCCGGTTGAAAAACGAAATGACTCTGAAGCAGTGGACAGAAATGCAAAAAGGGGAGAACTCTCCGCCCAAAGCCTATCTTCAGGGCAATCCCACCGTTATGAGGAGCAATGACCTAAGGACTCTCGCGCAGATTGATGAAGCTGGGGAAGGCGCAAAATCCGATCTCGCCGGCGCGGCAGTGTTCTACGCAGTGCTGGGGCTGCGCAATGACAAAGATGCATTGCAGCAACTCGCTCGGCTGAAAACCAAGATGAGTTCAAAACAGTGGAAACAGATGCAAAAGCGTTTATCGCAATACGGACTGGATCCGCGAACGCTCGACGGCCTCTTGCAACAGTCCGCCTCGGCAAACCCATAATCTCAGTTCGTGACGTTCTTAGTCGCCATGCCGTTTTTTTTGACGCATAGAAATCCCCATTCAAAACTGACGTTTTTCGTCACAATTTCGCGTTTTCGCCCAAAATTCGCGTTCAAAAAACACATCTTTTTCCCCGCCTCCGCATCCAACCCGCCAGCCCAGAACCTCACTCCGAATCTCGCGTTCAGGAGGCTCCAAGTGCGTGCACAAATTCTCGCTGCAACTGCGGTCGTTTTCGCGGCCGTGGCCATCGCCATCGCCGGATGCGGTGGCAACATGAATCTCAATTTGCGTGGAACCGGCGTGCCCGTGAGCATGGCCATTCACGATACGCCTCCCGCAGGCGTCACCATCCTTTCGTTCGAGATCCACGTGACCGGCGCATCTCTTCAGCCGTCCGATTCTTCCAAAGCGGCCGTCCCGCTCGTCACGCATGACACCGAATTCGAGCTGCGCCATCTCGAAGTGGAAAGCGCGCTGCTCAGCACCGCCAACGTTCCGCCGGACACTTACAGCAGCCTCAGCCTCACCTTCGCCCATCCCGAAATGACCATTCAGAACGGCAGCGGCCAGACCATCACCGTCGGCGGCACATCCTGCGCCGCAAACGCTATCTGCGAACTCGAACCGTCGCTCAGTTCCGCGTCGCTCACGGTGAATTCGTCGCCGTTCCCGATTACCCTGACCGCAAACTCCGGCCTCAGCTTCGACGTGGATTTCGACATCAATTCGTCCGTGCAGGCCGATCTGTCCGTCACGCCCGCCGTGAACGTCACCACCAAAGTAATCAACGCCAACGAGGAAATGGACGATATTGACGATCTCGCCGGACAAATCGCCGCCGTCGGCACCAATCAATTTACGTTGATGACGCTCGGCGGCCAGTCCGACGTGATTCAAACCACCACCAACACGCAGTTCGACGATTTCGACCATGCCGGATGCACCGCGAATAATTTCTCGTGCCTCCAGAACGGCCAAATCGTCCGTGTGCATTTGAGCGTGATGGATGAAGATGAATCTGGCGACGATGATTCCATGATGATGACGACTACCTCATCCGCCGGGCTCGTCGCGAAAGAAGTAAAGCTCGAAGATCATTTTGCGAAAGAATTCGAAGGCCAAATTATTTCCGTGAACGCCGCCGCGAATCAATTCTCGATGGTCGTGGACGATGAGGACGAAGCGATTCAGGGCATGTCGCTCGGAAACGTCGTCACCGTCACCGTGAACGCGGGCGCGACGTTCGACGTGGACGCCGACAATCTCAGCATCCCCTCAGGATTGCAATTCCTGAGCATCAATGACGTCATCGCCGGCCAGTCAGTCGAAATCGATCCCGTCGGCTTGAGCGCCAGCACTTCGGGGATTTCCGTCGAGACCGATCACGTTCGCTTGCGCCGCACGCACGTCACCGCGACGATTCTCAGCATCGCGGGCGCCAACCTGACACTGACCAACCTGCCGTCCTTTTTCACCTCGGCGGGCATCACGCAGATTCAGGTGCAAACGTCCAGCGCGACCGAGTTCGAGGACGGTCTCTCCGGCCTCAGCGGACTCGCCGCGAACGACACCATCTCCGTCGTCGGCTTGCTCTTCAACTCCGCCACGCAGCCAGTGCTCCTGGCCGAAAAAATCCGCCAGCGTTAGCTCTATATTTGAATTTTCAGTGGAATGTTGGGGCCGATTTATTTCCTCGGCCCCACGTCTTTGTAGTTCAGGTCCCGTTGCGGCATCGTTTGCCGCAACTGATCTGAGGCCTTTCCGTTTTCGTGGCGGCCGCCTTCAGGCGGGCGCTCTGTCGTGGGTTGATTTTGTAGGATCCGCTAAGACACCGCCTGGTTCTGAAGCTTCTTCCGCCCCAGGAATCCCAGCCCCATCAGCCCCGTACCCATCAGCAGCAGCGTGGCAGGTTCCGGCGTGGCGGTCGCTCCTCCCATTGATTTTCCTATTCCTGTATCGCCAAGATTCGTCAGATTCCCCGTCGCAAGATCAATCGCGTAAAGCGGCGAATTCGCCACGCAAAAATCGGTAGACAGAAACTGGCCTTCTGAGTCAACCGTCAATCCCATCAGGCAATCGTCTCCTGTAATGGTGCTGACGAGCGTCCCGGCGCCAGTTGCAAGATTAATCGAATACACGAACGAATCCGTTCCCGCCGCGCCGCTCGAAGCGATCGCATACATCGTTGCGTTAAACGGATCCCACGCCAAATCCATCACCTCGGTAAATCCCAGGCTGCCGATTTCCGTCGCCGCGCCCGTAGTGAGGTTGATCGAGTAAAGGTCGTTCGTACCTAGGCTCGCCGCGTAAAGCGTGCCATTTGGCGCGAATTCCATGGCAACAAGCCCCGCAATTCCCGTCGGCGATCCGATCGTTGTTGCCGCACCAGTGGAAAGGTTGACAGTCGCTAGCTGGCTGTTGACCGACCCTCCTTTCACAATCGCGTAAAGCTGGCCGTTGGAGGCAAAAGCATCCGTCAAAACGCCCCCAACCCCGAAACTCCCGACCAACGTGGACGATCCATCGCTCGAATTGATGACGTACAGATTCGTTCCGCCGTCCCCGGTTATGTATACCCTGTCCCCGCGAGCCGTTCCGCCCCACAGAAACAACACCGTCAGCACGATTCCCCCTAGCATCTTCATGGCGATTCTCCTTGTCTTCCCCGGTTCGAATCTTTGGCTTCCGAATCGAAGCTTGCGGCAAATTAGGAGCAATGCGGATGGCTCGCAACTGACAATTGCGGCCCTCTAGCAAATGACCGCATTTGACCGTATCTCGCGTGTGCGCATCATCGTTGCAAACGCCTCGCCGGAGTAGTAGAATCCGCGCACTTTAGAGTGGAGCGGTGCGATGCCCGATGAAGTCACAGCTTTCCGGCAGCCTGCTCCAGGCTCGCCCCGCCACCGCCTCGATTCCTGGAAAGAAATCGCCGCCTATCTGAACTACAGCGAACGCACCGTTCGCCGATGGGAAGCCGAAGGCCTGCCCGTTCACCGCCGCGCCCACAAAAGGCGCGCCGCAATCTATGCCTACCGCGATGAGATTGACGCGTGGTGGAATGGCGGCCGAGCGCGCCTCGAACAGGCGGAGCGCCTAGAGGCCGAGCGCCCGGGCACTGGTCGGGCAACGGGCCGGCCCGCGCATGGTGTGGCCATTCTTTCTGTTTCCGCGCTTATCGTCGCCGCCGCGCTCATCTTTGCCCTAAGCCGCCACAGCCTCCGAACACCAGCCAGCGCCTCTCCCGTAGGAATGCACTACCTCGCCGTATTGCCCCTCGAAAACCTTTCGCGCGACCCCGAGCAGGAGTACTTCGCCGAAGGCATGACCGACGAACTCATCTCCGATCTGGCGCAAATCCGCCTCCTGCGCGTCATTTCCCGAAATTCCATCATGCAGTACAAATCCCGCCGAGTTCCGGCATCGCAGATCGTCAGCGAACTCCACGTGGACGCGCTCGTTGAGGGAACCGTCTTGCGTTCCGGCAATCGCGTGCGCATTACCGCGCAGTTGGTAGACGGCAAGTCAGGCGGCAACCTCTGGGCGCACTCCTATGAACGCGATACGCGCGATGTTCTCGGTTTGCAAGACGAAGTTGCTCGGGCCATCGCCCGCGAAGTCGAAATCAAGCTCACGCCCGAGGAGCAGCGTCTTCTCGGCACGTCTCATCCGGTCAGTCCCGCAGGCCATGAGGCCTATTTGCGCGGACTCTACGAGATGCACGGATTTAGCGCCGAACCCGACGACAATCTCAAGCAGCGCTCTCTCCAATCCGCCATCGGCTTTTTCCAGCAGGCTCTCTCCGAGGACCCTAACGACGCCCGCGCCTATGCCGGCTTAGCCGACACCTATCGCAACATGAGCACCAGCTTCAACGCTCCCTTGGACGTGATGCCCAAGGCCAGAGCCGCTGCCCTAAAAGCCATCCAGCTCGATAATTCCATCGCTGAAGCCCATGCCGCGCTTGGCTCCGTCGCATTTGTTTTCGATTGGGACTGGCCACGCGCGCAAAGCGAACTTCAGAAAGCCATCGAACTCGATCCCAGCCTCCCGCAAGCTCACGCCTATTACGCCGAGTATCTCTTGATGATCGCCGGCCGCCCCGATGAATGCATCGCGGAATTTCAGCGCGCCTATGCTTTGGACCCTCTTCTGCCTTTCGCGCACGGCGATTTGGCCTGGTTCCAGTTCCTCGCGCGGCGCTACAACGATTCGATCGCCACCGCGAAAAAAATGCCCAACGATGACCACGTTCTCGCGCTCTCCTACGCTGCGCTCGGCCAGCGCGACAATGCCGTGGCCGCGGCAAACCGCGCCCTGACTTACACGACGAATCCGACCAATTTGTTTCAGATTGCCGCAGCCCTGGCCATGGCCGGGAAGAAAGACTCCGCGCGCTCGTTAATCAGTCGCGGCCAGACGCTTGCCCAGCGCGGATATGTCTGCGGATTCAACGTGGCAGCCGCTTACTCGCAGTTGGGCGAAAAGGATCAGGCTTTCGAGTGGCTCAATCGCGCCGTTCTCGCTCGTTCGGATTGAATGCCCTCCACCGGGGTGGATCCCCGGCTTGACCCTTTGCGAAGCGACCCTCGTTTCGCCGCCCTCCTCCGCCGCATGCGCCTCGCGAGCTGACCCCTCCACCGGAGGGCGCGCGCCGCCTGTAGCTCACGTCCCGCCGCGCCGTTCGCGGCTGACGTGAGGCTTTTTCGCCTTTTCGTGGCGGCCGCCCTCAGCCGGGCGCTCTGTCGTCGGTTTTGTAGCGCAGACCTTCGTCGCTTTTCCGAAGGTCTGCGGCTTTTTCCGCGCATCCGCGTCCGCATGATATTTGCCGTCGTCTTTGTAGGGGCCGATTTCTTCCATCGGCCTGCCGCTCCGTAACGGCGCATCGAATTGTCTACGGGAAAATTCAGGATGAGACGGAGTCCCGCCAACGCACTCTACCAATGCCCGAACCGCTGCGCCCATCCGGCAAATGCGTGCCATGCTCCGGTTTTGCCGACGATCAGACTCATCTGGTTAACGAAAACCATGAACGCACCGGCCCAAACCGTCGCCGGATGGATTCTCCGCATGGACCATAAATCATAGACCACCAAACAGGCCAGCAGTATATAGGTGAACAGAAACGCCACTTGCGCATTCAGGTGAGCGATGGGCCAGCGCGTAAACGCTGCCGATGTCAACGCGATGGTAGCAATGAGAATGATTCGTTTGTGCGCCGCAGGTTGGAAGCGCGCGCGAAACGCGAAAAAAATCAGCGTGCCAAAAAACAGTATCACCAGCATGGGCACGGCGTAAAACGTGCCTGGGTCCATGCCTGGAAGCGCCACGCCGCGAGCAAGCGCCGCCGTTGGCGTCAGAATACCCAGCACGACCATCACGCACGCCAGCAGAAAGCCCGCGATACCGAGCCGCCGGTGCACGTCCACGCGTCCCGCCCTGACGAGCGATGTCTGCGTCACCAGCAGCAAAACCCATAGCGTGAACGCGGCCCCGTGAATGTGCACCAGCAAGCTGGGCAGGTGCGCGCCAAACACTCCTGCCAGAAAGTACGCGCGGAATCCGTATAGCACCACCCACAGGATTAGCAGCGCCATCCCGGAAAAAAATAGGTGCTCGAATCGCCGTTGTGTGCGCGCCCGCTTGTCCGGAGCCGTGCGCGTGACTGATCCTGTCGCGGCCGTCGCCATAATCCCTCCACTCAGAAATTTTATTCTCGGGAACGGGCCGAAATTGCGGGTGCGGTAAGCGGAAGTGAGCCAGTCTTCTCCGCCTTGCACCTAAACATACGTAACCGCCTCGCGATGGTCAAGTGATTCGTAATTCGCGGACAACCGAGGTGATGCCTTCCGCTTTGCGCATTCGGGCGCGGCTTGCTACAGGAGAGAATCCACGCCTCGACCATGTTTTGCGTGATACTGATGCAATCCGGCCTATGCGTGGTAACTCGCTATTCGTCCTAACCGAAGCGTTTCCGTTTTTCGCGTACCTGCCGCCTTCAGCCGGGCGGTTTCGATCTTCATCGAGCCGGGGCCGGCAAATCGCAACCACGCCGGCCTCGATTTTTCGCACGAACGTTTTCGCGATTCCGCGACAAAGATTACTTGAGCTTCGCGTATTCCGTCTTCGCCTGCTGCAGGACAGGAATATTCGCATCGGCATTCTTCCACAACGTCAGGAAATCCTGATACGCGCTGCGCGCCTTGGCAAATGCCGCCTCCGCATTCGAGCCTTCGAGCGATTGTGCTTCGAGTGCATACGCGCGCCCCAACTGCAAATGCGCCAGCGCCGCAATCGGCTCGTTCAACACAATTCCCGGATGGTCCAAAATCTTCTGGAACTCCCCAGCCGCTTCGCTGCCCCGATGCGCCGCCAGATACGCCTCCCCGCGCACATACACCGGATACATCGCCGTCCAGCCGTAAACGCTTTCGGTGGTCATCCCGAGCTCGTACGGCGAGGCGGCGTGCAGGGCATCAATCGCATCGGCAGGTTTGCGGCGGTTGAGCGCAAACAACGCGCGAAGAGTCGGCAAATAGTTATATTGCACCACAGTGTCTTCCGGGAATTGCTTGCTCAAATCGGCGGCCAGCTCCTGCGCTCGATTGTCGTTTCCAGCAAGGGCGTAAGTCAGAGCGCTGGCATATTGCAAATCGCGAGCCGCGGAATTCCCCAGCGCGCGCGAAACTCGTTGTTGCGCTTCTTTGGAATTGCCGAACAATGCCGCGCGAAGCCCCGACACCGCCAGATAAGTTGCCGGCGTTTGTTTTTCTCCCACTCGTTCTGCGGACTCCATCGCCCGGCGGGTAAAATCTTGAGCGGCCTTGAGCCTTCCTGAGTACGCCGCGGTTTCGGCCTCGAAGTTCAATAGCTGGTCTTCGATTCCCGGGATGCCCTCGGAGCGCGCCGCTTGGCGGGCCATTTCCGCGGCATCGTTGCGCAACAGAGCGATTTGATAGCGGCCCTCCAGAAAATACGGATGGTCCAGCTTGCGTTGGAAGGCTTGCTGAAAGAGCGCCTCCGCTTTATCCAACTGATCCAGAGCGATGTAATCATAACTGAGAAGCGCGTAATGGATGGGATTGCCGGGGTTCAAGCGAACAGCTTCCTCGCCCGCTTCCACCCCTTTGTCATACTCTCCAGTCTCCGGGTAGATTGCGCCCGCCAGATTGTCCAGAACGTCGTCTGACCGCGGATAAGATTGCCTCCAGAGATTGCAGATTTGTATCGCTTTTTCGAGATTCCCGGTGACTTTGTTGTAGTATCGCTCGGAAATGAAATACCGTTCCGGCTGGCTCGCTCGGTCCCGCAGTTCATAGGCTTTTCGCGTGTAGTCCGAAGCAAGGTCGGACTCCCCGAGGTCGTTGTACTCGATGCCGAGAAAAGCGTAGGCCGTAGCGAAATTGGGGTCGAGCTCGATGGCGTGCTTCAGGAACGGAATCGCTGCGGCATCTGCTGATGTTCTCAAGACCTGAATGCCGGAACTGAACGCCTGAAGGGCCTCGAGCGATGATGTGGTGGCCTGTTGCAAAGGCGTATTGAATTTCTGCACCGTGCTGAGCGACTCGCCCAGCTTGCCGCGAATCTGCGAGCCGACTTGGCTCAGCGCATCCAGCACATGATTCTTGTCGCTGGCCCGTGCTTCCGCGCTCGCCAGTGTTTCGCCCGTAGCGCAGTTATCTGCCTTCAGTGTCAGCAGGTATTGCGTTCCAATCTGCGCGATCTCTCCTTCCAGTACCGCAGCGCTTCCCATGCGCTCGCAAATGTCCCGCGCAACCGCAGGCGTCAGCTTTGCGTCGGGCTTTTGCTCCATCTGCCGCAGCGTTTGCTGGATCCGATCATCGGAAACGAGGCTCAGGAACGGCGACTGTTCCAGTTCCACCGATAATCCTTGCCGCAACGTCCCGTCGAACACCGAATCGCCCGTCGAATTCGCAAAATCCGCCAGCACAATCGTGTCTTTGTTGGTCAGCGCATGCGCGATCGGGAAGATTCTGCCGCGAAGCCCGCCCGCGTCGAACATCCAGGCCGCGCCCAGGATCACCAGCGCCACCATAATCGCGCCCACAACCCATCGTGTCGGGCCCGCAGTCCGCGCGCCGCTCTCCCCAAGGAACGCACCACGGCTCGGCTCGGAATCGCGCTCTCCCGTTCCCGCCGAGCTGCTCAAATCCCTCTTCAAACGCTGCAAGTCCGCCCGTATCTCCGCCGCGGACTGATACCGCAGCTTGCGGTCTTTTTCGAGCGTCTTCTGAATGATCTCTTCAAGTCGCGCCGGAATCGCCGCATTCAGCCGCACCGGCGCCGGGGGCGTCCGGTTCAAAATCGCCTCCGCCATTACTCCGGAAGTCTCGCCGCGAAACGGCAGCGCGCCGGTGGTCATTTCATACAGCACCACGCCAAACGAGAACAGATCCGTCCGCGCATCGAGCTCTTCCCCGCGCACCTGTTCCGGCGACATATGCGTGAACGTGCCCATCGCCGCCCCGCGCAGCGTCAGTTGCTCAAGCTCATCTCGCGTCGCCATGGAAGAAATGTGCAAACCGCCAATCGAAAGTTTCGCCAGCCCGAAGTCCAGAATTTTGGCGTGCCCCCGCGACGTCACGAAAATATTCGCCGGCTTGATGTCGCGATGAACGATTCCTTTGTTGTGCGCCGCATCCAGCCCATCGGCAATTTCCATCGCGAGTTCAATGGTCTCGTCGAACGGCAGCGGCTTGCCCCCAATCCGCTCCTTCAGCGTTTTCCCTTCGAGAAATTCCATGGCGATGAACTGCTCGCCATCCTGTTCCCCGATGTCGTAGATTGTGCAGATGTTCGGATGGTTCAGCGCCGACGCCGCCTGCGCCTCGCGCGAAAAGCGCTGCAGCGAAACGGAATCTGCCGTCCCTCGGGGAAGAAACTTCAGCGCTACCGTGCGATGCAGCCGCGTGTCCTCAGCTTTGTACACCACACCCATTCCCCCGCTGCCGAGCTTTCCGCTGATGCGATAGTGCGAAACGATTTTTCCTGCAGGATGCGACGCATCCCCCGCTTCGCTCCCTGCATCGCCATCCGCTCCCAGCGCCCGCGCCGCCAGCTCCATCGCCGGCGTTTCCAGGAAGCTCTTCTCGTCCGCGTGCTGCGCCAGCAACGATTCCACGCTGCGCCGCAGCGCCTCATCGCTCCCGCAAGCCTGCGCAACGAAAGCTGCGCGCCGCGTCTGTTCCATCCTCAGTGCGCCGTGGAAAATCTCCTCGATCTGTCTCCACCGCTCACCCTGCATCAGGATTGTCTCCGTTCAACTCGCGCAACAGCCACGCCTTGGCCATTTTCCAGTCCCGCATAACTGTCTCCGGAGAAACGTCCAGCACTTCCGCCGTTTCTTTCACGCTCAGCCCGCCAAAAAATCTCAGCTCCACGACCCGGCTTTTGCGCGCATCAATAATCTCGAGAGCTTTCAGCGCCTCGCTAATCGCCGCCACATCGCGGCTGTCTTTTGGCCCTACCACCGGCGTCTCGTCGAGTGAGATGCGTTCAGCTCCCGCTCCGCGCTTCTTGTACTGCTTGGCACGGTACAAGTCCGTCAAAATCCAGCGCATCTGACGCGCGCAAATCGCGAAAAAATGCGCCCGGTTCTGCCAGTTGACGCGGCTTAGGTCGTTTACTCGGAGATAAAGTTCGTTGATCAGCGCCGTCGTTTCGAGCGTGTTTCCTCGTCGTCCCCGCCTCAAACAACGCCGGGCAGAGCGCCGCAATTCCTCGTAAACCAGTGGAGTGAGCCTTTCGAGCGCCTGCTCGTCACCGCGATTCCATGCTTGCAGCAGCGCGGTGATCTCATGGCCGGCGGGCGAGGACATGTTGCTTCCTAATGTTCTAATTGGCGGACCGTAAACTGCGCCGATTGTAGCACAACGCCTTTTTGCCGTCGCCGATCCCGGCGCGTACTCACCTTGCTACAACCTGCCATTTTTCCTGACTTTTTCTCGATATACAAAGCAGAGGCTCGGTGATAAACTTGCGCCCATTTCCCTGTGGAGGCTCGCGATGAAAATTTCTCAACTTCGGTTTTCCGTAGTTTCTGTTGGATTGTTCGCTCTCGCCATTTTTGCTCTTCCGCCCGCCGCAAACGCGCAGTGGCGCGCGAAGGTCGGCGCGCAGAGCAAAGACATGGGCAAGCAGGCTCTCGCGTTTCTGCCCAACGAAATCTGGATTCACGCCGGCGACAGCATCACTTGGACATTCGAAAGCGACGAGATTCACACGCTGACCTTCCTCACGGTGGGGCAGCCGCTCCCCGCATTCCAGGCCGGATGCCCGGGATTTGCTTCTTCTCCCGCCGTTTTCGACGGCTCCGCCTGCGTCACCACGCCGCCTATGGTCACTGGCCAGACTTTCACTGTGTCTTTTCCGAAGGCCGGCAGCTTCAAATTCGAATGCCTCGTGCACCTGGTGATGTCCGGAACGGTTCACGTTCTTGATCTCGGGCAGCCGCTCCCGCATTCGCAGAAATTCTACGACGATCAGGCGGCGAAGCAGCGCACCGCGCTGCTGACCGACATTGACGCGAAAACGAAAATGGAGATGAGCGCCGGCGACGACGGAGAAACCGTGAACGTCTTTCCGCGCACCGCGCATGTCACCGCCGGCGTCGGAGAAATCAACGCGACGCCTGCCGGATACCAAACGGCGTCCAAAGTGCGTTTTATAAACGGCACTCTTACCATTCACGTCGGCGAGACCGTCGAGTGGAGCAATCACGATCCTCTCGAACCGCATACCATCACGTTCGGTTTCGGCAACAGCGATCCCGCGGATGAATTCGATCCCACTCCAAACGTCACCATTGACGCCGACGGCGCGCTCCACGCCATCATCAGTTTGCCGACGGACCAGGTGAGCTCCGGCTTCCTCGCGCAGCCGCTTGAGGACGAACCCGGCGTACCCCAGAATCCTGTCGTCAACCCGAATAATCCGGCCACAAACATTTCCAACGTGGCGCAAAGCAATCCCTCGCGCTTCCGCGTAACATTCATGAAGCCGGGCGTCTTCAACTACAAATGCGTCCTGCACGACAATCTCGGCATGGTCGGCAAAGTCATCGTCCAGCCCTAGCCCGCAACCCCGGCTTGGTAGCGCAGACCTTCGGCCTTTCGAAGGTCTGCGGCTTTTGTCGTTTTAGGGGCCGATTTTTTTCATCGGCCCGTTGTGCTGCTAACTTGTAGCTCACGTCCCGTTCGCCGTCCTTGCGAACTGACGTGAGGCTTTTCGCCTGCATTTCGTCGCTTTGTTTGCCGTAATTGACGTGCGGCCTTTTGCGTCGTCCGTCCCGCCGCGCTGTTTTTGTAGGGGCCGCTTTCTTCCATCGGCCCGCCGCGGTGCGAACTTGTAGCTCACGCTTGCCACGAACGAAGTCGGCGATTTGCGCCGCCTGCCTTTGTGGGAGTGCGGCGTCTCGACGCCGCTTTGCCACGGGCCCTAACGCGCTCCGAGTAGTTGCCTCGTCGAAGGAAACCGCGTATCTGCGTCCACTCGTCCTGCAATATTCCTGTTGACAATCAACATGACCGCGCGTATCGTCCCTGTTGAATATCAACAGGAAAGGCCGCCGAAAGACGCCGAAAAAACAATGATCACCGCTCCCAAAGCCGAAGTCCTCCAGGGCACGCTCGACTTGCTCGTCCTCAAAACGCTCGACACCCTCGGCCCGCTTCACGGCTTCGGCATCGCCCGCCGCATCCAGCAAGTCTCTGACGACGCGCTGCTGCTCAATCAGGGCACGCTCTATCCGGCGCTCGTCCGCCTCGAACAGCGCGGATGGATTCGCTCGAAGTGGGGCGTCTCCGAAAACAATCGCCGCGCCCGTTTTTATTCGCTCACGCGCTCCGGCAAAAAGCAGCTCGCCGTCGAAGAGCAAGGCTGGGCGCGCATGGCCTCCATCATTGCCCGCCTGCTCACCGGCGCCGAAAGGGCCTGAATGAAAGGTGCGAATGAAAAGGGATCGGCCCGCGGGTGGTCGAACTTGTATCTCACGCCCGCTGAACGAGGTTGCGGGATTGTAGCTCACGTCCCGTTCGCGCCTTTTGCGAACTGACGTGAGGGGTCTTTTCGCGCTCAGTCGGTGGTCATAGCGCCGGCCTCAGGTTGGCTCGTTTTTTTTCCAGCCTCCAGCCTCCGGCCTCCAGCACGTAGGGGCCGATTTTTTCCATCGGCCCGCTGCGGTGAAGAAGCGAATCGAGTGACGCGAATTCGTTTCGGGCCATAGCAAGGAGAAATGCCATGAGCTGGCTTCGTCAAATGTTCATTCGCCTGCGCGAACTCTTCGGCAACCGCCAACACGACGCCCGCCTCGCCGCCGAACTGCAAACTCATCTCTCCCTGCTCATCGAACAAAACATCTCCCGCGGCATGTCCCCCGACGACGCCCGTCGCGCCGCGAAAATCTCCCTCGGTGGCGGTGACCAGATCAAACAATCCGTCCACGATCATCGCGGCCTGCCGTTTCTCGAAACGCTCTGGCAAGATGTGCGCTTCGCCCTCCGCATGTTGCGCAAATCCCCCGGCTTCACCGCCATCGCCGTCCTAACCTTAGCTCTCGGCATCGGCGCCAACACCTCCATTTTCAGCGTCATCGAGGGCGTGCTGCTCAAGCCGCTCCCGTACCCGCATCCCGAACAGCTTGTCACCATCAACCTCAGCCCGCTTGCGCTCGATCCTCTCGTCCACAACATGGCGCCAGAGGATTATTTCGTTTTTCGCGACCAAAGCCGCAGCTTCCAAAACATCGGCCTGTACGTCGGCAGCCCCGCCAACATCACCGGCATCGGCGAGCCAGAGCACGTGCGCGCGCTCTATGTGACATCCGACACGCTCACGGCATTGGGTGTTCCAGCGATGCGTGGACGGCTTTTCTCCCCTGCCGACGATACTCCCAACGCGCCGCTCACTGCCGTCCTGACCTACGGCTACTGGCAGCGAAAGTTCGGCGGCGATCCTGCCGCCATCGGCAAAACCATCATCGTGGACGGCAATCCGCAGCGCATCATCGGCGTCTTGCCGCAGTCCTTCCGTTTTCTCGATCAGCAGAATCTCGCGCTCATCATGCCGCTTCAGTTGAATCGCAGCAAAACGCTAATCGGCAACTTTTTTTATTTTGGACTGGCCCGCCTCAGCGACAATACGACCATCGCGCAAGCCACCGCCGACGCCGCGCGCTTGATCCCCGTCGCGTTGCGCAGCTTTCCCACGCAGCCCGGTTACCCGCTCGACATTTTCTTCAAGGCTCGCCTCACTCCTCAAATTGTTCCGCTCAAGGATGAAGTCGTCGGCAACGTCGGCGCTTTTCTTTGGGTGCTCATGGGCGGCATCGGAATGGTTCTGCTCATCGCTTGCGCCAACGTTGCCAACCTTATGCTCGTGCGCACCGAAGGTCGCCGCCAGGAACTTGCCATTCGCGCCGCGCTCGGAGCCGGCCGACGGCGCATTGCCGCGCAGTTGCTTCGCGAGAGCCTGCTCATCGGAATACTCGGCGGAATTCTTGGCCTCGGCCTCGCCTGGGCTGGCCTGCGCCTCCTCATCGCCATTGCGCCAGCCGGCCTTCCGCGCCTGAGCGACATCGCCATCAATCTTCCGGTGCTCGCCTTCGCGTTCGCCATCGCGCTTTTCACGGGACTGCTCTTCGGCCTTTTCCCCGTGCTCAAGTACGCGGGCTCACGCTCCGCTCTCTCGGACACCAGCCGGACAGTTGGCGCAAGCCGCCAGCGCCATCGCGCACGCAGCGTGCTTGTCGCCGTGCAAGTCGCGCTTGCATTGGTCCTGCTGATCTGCTCAGGCCTGATGATTCGCACCTTCCGCGTCCTCACGCACGTGAATCCCGGATTCACCCAGCCCGCCGAGCTTCAAACCTTTCATCTTTCCATTCCCAATTCCGATGTTGCCGACGATACTCTCGTCCCGCGCTTCGAGCAGCAAATCCTCGCGAAACTCTCAGCCATTCCCGGCGTTTCATCAGCGGCGGTTGCAAGTTCCGTCCCGCTCGACGGAAATACCAACGTGAACAACATCTTTGCGGAGGACCACACCTACGCCCAGGGCAAGCTGCCGCCCTTTCGCCATCTCGTTTTCGTTTCGCCGGGATACTTGCAAACCATGGGCACGCCGATTATCGCCGGCCGCGATTTCACCTGGACGGACACTTACAATGAATTACCTGTCGCCCTCATCTCTGAAAATTTTGCGCGGGAATACTGGGGCTCGCCGACGAACGCGCTCGGCAAACGCATCCGCATCTCGAAGGTGGACGACTGGCGTCAAATCATCGGCGTCGTTAGCGACGTGCGCGACCAGGGCATGGACCATCCCGCGCGCCCGGTCGTTTATTGGCCCGTTATCGTGAAGAATTTTCAGAGCCAGCCTTTGCAAGTCATCCGCGCCGCCACGTTCGTCGTCCGCAGCCCGCTCGCCGGCACGCCAGCTCTCATGAACCAGATTCGTCAGGCGGTTTGGTCCGTGGACGCCAAGCTGCCCTTGGCAGGCGTCAGCACCATGGGCGATCTGTACCGCAGTTCTATGGCGCGCACTTCTTTCACGCTCGTGATGTTGGCCATCGCCGGCGGTATGGCGCTGCTCCTCGGCGCGATCGGCCTCTCCGGCGTCATCGCCTATTCCGTGTCGCAGCGCACCCGCGAAATCGGCATTCGCGTCGCACTTGGTGCGCAGCGCCGCGACTTGCTCCGCCTCGTTCTCCGGGAAGGGATGCTGGTCATCCTCCTCGGCCTCGTTGCAGGACTTGCCGGCTCATTCGCTCTGACACGTTTTCTTTCAGGACTGCTCTACGG
>DASUAV010000111.1:0-7475 GCA_035763605.1 Candidatus Acidiferrales bacterium | reverse complement strand
TGGGATGGCGCTTCAGGAGAAATTCTGTGGCCGGATTCCGCCGACGCGGCTCCTCAAGCTGCAAACAACGACTCCGTCGTCTTGCGCGTCGGACTCGGCACGATTCATTTCCTGCTCCCCGGCGACGCCGAGCGCCAGGTCGAAGACGTTCTTACGCAGGATGCCGCTCCGCTCCAGTCAGATTTTCTGAAAGTGCCGCATCACGGAAGCAAAACTTCTTCTACAGAAGATTTTCTCAAGGCGGTGAATCCGCGCATCGCGGTCGTTTCTGTCGGCGAAGACAATCCCTACGGCCAGCCGAATCCCGCCACAGTCGCTCGCTACACGCAGCTCGGAGTTCGCTTCTACGAGACCGATCGCGATGGCGCTGTGACCATCCTAACCGACGGGCGCAACATCACCGCAAAGCCCTTCGCGAACGCGCCCCCTCAGCCGCATGAACCGTCTAAGGCAGCCAGCGCATTCTCGCCCACAAAATCGCAATCCCCACAATGAATCCCACCGCAGCCTGATATTCGCGATTTCGCCGGTAAAGTTCGCCGCTAAATTTCTCGTTTCCCGCGCCATTCGCCGCGATTGGACGAAGCCTCGGCCAAAAAAGCGGCACAGCCGCCGCGTAACGCGCGAAATCTTCGCCATACTTCGCGCTCAGTTCGCGTTCCTCGCGACGCATCACCACGGGATAGAACACCGCAAGATACGCCGCCACCACAATTCCCGCCCAAATCGAACCGCCCGCCACGATGAATCCCGCCGCCAAAATCACGCTGCCGAAATACAAAGGGTTGCGCGTAAACGCGTACGGCCCGCCATTCGCAAGCGTCTGATGCTTCCGCAAATGCCCCGCCGCCCACGCGCGAATCACGAGTCCCGCAATTCCGATTACGCCGCCAATCACGATGAGCAGCGGCCTCGGACGCGACAGCGCCAGATAAACGAGCGCCACCGGATAGCCCGCGCGCACGCGCCAGCGAATCCAGAAATTCGTGCCCGCGCTCATCGCCCGCAAGCCATCCTGCGCTCGATTGTCGCCAAAACATCATCCACAGAGATCGCCAGCATCGCTTCTGAAAACGCCTTCCCGCGTTTGTACGTTGTCTCGTATCCCGTTTTTCTGACCACTACGCCGCCCGCCGAATACGGCCCGTTTCGCGATGGGTCTGTTGGCCCATAAAGCCCAATCACAGCCGTACCCAGCGCGGACGCAAGATGCAGTGGTCCCGTGTCGCCCGCAACCGCAAATTTCGCTCCACGCAAAAGCGGCACAAGCTGTTTGAGACTGAATCGCTGAACCAACGGTTCCGGCGAGCCTGCACTACGGCGCACAGTTTCCGCGAGTCCCTCTTCGCCCGGCCCAAAGCTCACAATGCTGGTCCATCCGTAACGCTCCGCGAGTGTGCGAGCCAATTCGCCGTACCGCTCAGCGGGCCAGCATTTCGAGACCCATCCGCCGCCCGGCGACAGCACAAAATACTCGTGCGCGCCGCTTTCACAGAGAATGCGCTTCACTTCAGCAGCCGCTTGCGCGTCATCCGCTAACGGGAAGGCGATGTTCGCCGTTCGCGCGCCGAGGCTCTCGACTAATTCCAAGTTGTGCTCGATTTTGTGTGCGCGCTTCGGCTGCACGTGCCGCGTGTAAAACCTAGCCGCCCCGCGCTCCCGCGAATACTGCGCGTCGAACCCGATTCGCTCGCGAGCGCCCGAGAGCCATCCCATAATCGCCGACCGGTATAGCGACTGAAAATCAATCGCCACGTCATACCGCGCCCGCCGCAGCCACCCCACCGCGCTCATCACCTTTCGCCACGAGCCGCGATTCATCGCGATGATGTTGCTGATATCCGGATTTCCCGCAAGAATCGGCGCCCACTTTTCGTCCACGAGCCAATCAATTTGCGCCGAAGGAAACGCCTCGCGTAAAGAATGCACCGCCGGCAGCGTGTGGATAATATCTCCGAGCGCGCTCATCCGCAGGACGAGAAAGCGTTTTTCAGCCATGGCTGGAACGCCGGACTCGCTCGATCAGCCCGCGCGTCGAATGTTCCTTGGGATCTCCAACAATCGCTACGCGAATTCCGAGCCGCGCCGCTTCATCGCGCTCCGGCACCGTTTCCGCTGTGTAATCCGTGCCTTTGGCGTGCACATCAGGACGCAATTCGCGCAACAGCGCACGAACATCCGGCTCATCAAAAATCACCACGTAATTCACCGCGCCTACCGCGCCCACCAGTTCCGCGCGATCCGCTTCTGACATCACGGGACGTCCCGCTCCTTTCAATTTCCGTGTGCTCGCATCGGAATTGATGCCCACAACCAGCACATCGCCTTCATTCCTCGCAGCCTGTAAATACCGGACGTGCCCCGCATGGAGCACATCGAAGCACCCGTTGGCGAGGACAATTTTCTGCCCCTTGCTCTCATGTTCCGCAACGCGTTGCGCCAGCTCCGCTCGCGCCACAATCTTCGCCCGCGCGTTCATGAACTCGCGCTGGCCTCGCTGCGCACCGCCCCTTCCAGTTCCGCGCGCGAAAGAGTCGCTGTGCCGCGCTTCATCACTACAATTCCGCCCGCAAAATTCGCCAGATGCGCGGCCTCAAGGAACGAACCTCCCGCCGCAAGCGCCAGTGTGAACACTGCAATCACCGTGTCGCCCGCGCCGGTTACGTCCACCGCGTCGTCGCTACCATACACGGCAATTCGATGCGGCCCTTTCCCGCGCTCGAACAGCACCATGCCGTCTCTTCCGCGCGTCACCAGCAGCGCTTGCAAACCCAGCGCCCGCAATGTCCGCTCGCCGAGCGCCTCCAATTGCGCTTCGTTTTTTCCGACTCGCGCATGATACGCAGCTTCGAGCTCCGGCTCGTTCGGCGTCGCCGCGGTGATATTCGCGCTGCGGTATTCCAGCAAACGATACCGCGAATCAAGCGTCAGCACCTTCGCGCGCAGACGTTTTACCAATTCCGGCGTGACCACGCCCGCTCCGTAATCGGAAACAATCGTTCCGTTCGATTTCGCCGCGCAGGCTTCTGCTTTTCGCTGAATCTGCCTCTGCACACCTTCTCCAGGCGCTTCCGAAGCTTCCCGATCGACGCGCAGCACTTGTTGCCGCGCCGTGTGCGACCATCGCGCCAGGAAACGCGTTTTCGTCGTCGTGGTCCAGTTCTTCGCGGATACAATGCCGGAAATATTTACGCCTTTGCTGCGAAAATACGCAACGAGCACATCTCCCGCCGCGTCGTTTCCCACCGCTCCTACCGGCAGCACGCGCGCGCCCAGCGCAATCAGATTGTTCACCGCATTCGCGCCGCCGCCCGGAACGACTCGCGTCTCCTCATGCCGCAAAATAATCACCGGCGCTTCGCGCGACACGCGCGAAATTTCTCCGGTGACGTACTCATCCACCACAAAATCGCCGACCACCGTGATGGTCTGCTGCGGAAAAAGCGCAATCAAATCCAGCAGCCGCGACAAATCCGGTCCCGCAGCCGCCGCTTTCGTTGGTTTTCGAGTTTTCATCTCAGCCGTTTTTCAGAATCAAATCCACCGCCGCCTTAAGATCCTCTGCCACAAAATCCGGCTGCCGATGCCAACTCCCGCGGTTCCATTCATATTCGCCCCGCCCGTAACCGGAAAGCACAAGAATGCTCGTGCAGCCCGCCGCTTGCCCCATTTCGACATCCGCATAACGGTCGCTCACCAGCGCCGATCCCCGCAGTTCCAGATTGTGTTCGCGCGCCGCGCGCTCCAGCATTCCCGGAAGAGGCTTGCGGCACTCGCAATTATCGGTGCGAATGTGCGGGCAATAATAAATCGCGTCCACGTGCGCGCCGCCCGCCGCCAGTTCCGCTTCCATCTTTCCGTGAATTTCGCCGATCAGCGACTCGGGGAAAAAGCCGCGCGCTACTCCCGATTGATTCGTCACCACAATCACAGCCAGCCCAGCCTCGTTCAAACGCCGAATCGCCGCCGCGGCATACGGAAAAACAAAAAAACGGCTCAGGTGATTCGCATAGCCCATTTCTTCGGAAATCGTGCCGTCGCGGTCGAGGAAAACCGCTCGCCGCTTAGATGGACTGCGCAACGCGCCTCCCCTCGAGCATTTTCGCCGCGGCGCCGTGCACGTCTTCGACAGGAACGCGCGTCATGCAACGATGATCAATGGGGCATTCGCGCAGAAAGCACGGGCTGCATGAAACGGCATGCCGCACCAAAACTTTTTGCGCGGCAATCGGCGCCGTGCCTTCCGGATCCGTCGAGCCAAACACCGCCACCACCGGAAGTCCTACCGCCGCAGCCACGTGCATCGCTCCCGAATCGTTTCCCAAAAAAAGCTGGCAGCGCGAGAACAGCGCAGGCAATTCCCTCATGCTCGTCTGGCCCGCCAGATTCACAGGACGATGCCGCATCCCCTCGGCAATTCTTCGGCAAATTTCAATTTCGGATCTCGTGCCGAAAAGTATCACATCGGCTTGAAACTCATCAACGAGCGCATCCGCAACCGCCGCGAATCGTTCCGGGAACCAGCATTTCGCCGAGCCGTACGACGCTCCCGGCGCCAGCGCGATTCGACTTCCGCCGCCCGCGCCAGCTTCGCGTACTCGCGCCTCCGCTCGCGCCGCCATTTCCGGATTCACCTTCAGCGAGATCTGCTCGACTTTTGGAAGCTCATCGAGCCATCCGACTCTCTTCAACAACTCCAAGTAATAATAGGATTCATGCGCCGGAATCTCTCCGGCCTTCGGTACAGCAATCGCGTGCGTCAGCAGCATTCCCCGCGCATCTCTCGCGTAACCGATGCGCTCTGGAATTTTCGCGCGCCACGCCAGCCACGCCGCCGAAAACGCATTCTGCAACAGTACCGCGCAGTCGAATCGCTCGCTGCGCAACTTACGGCTCTCCTTCTCGGCAACAATGGGATTTTTCAGATTTCCGCTGAGACTCATCACGCGATTCGCAAAATCCTGTTCCTCATAAAGCTGCGAAACCGCAGCCCGTGCCAAAATCGTAATTTCCGCATCCGGCCAGCGCCGCCGAATCGCCCACAGCGCCGGAATGGACATAACCGCATCTCCAATCCAATTCGTTGCGCGCACCAGGATTTTCATCGCACCACTTTCTCTTCCTTCTTCTCCGCCATCGCGCAAACCGTCCGCCACAATCCCTCTTCATCATTGAACTGCAGCGCGATTCGGCAGAAAAACACGCGCATCGGCATTTCCACGCCCGCGGGCAAATCGTACGTATCTTTCTCCGTGCACAGAAGCGCTTCCGCGCCCGCCGCCATCGCCTCCTGCGCAAGCCGCCCCAAATCGTCGCGTGTATACCGATGATGGTCGCGGAAAAATCGCTGACCCGCCACGGAAATGTTCCATTTTTTCAGATCGGCGATAAATGCCGCCGGGTTGCCAATTCCACAGAACGCAAAAAACTTCTGCCGCTGCGCCGATGCAGCGGTAGCTTCCGTCTCGCCAAACACCTCGATGCCCACGAGCTTTGTCTGCGAAAAATAAATCGGAGCCGCCGAATACCTCCGGATTTTCGCCTCAAGCGCCGGCGCTTTTTCCGTCCGGTGTATCACAAAAATGCTCGTGCGACGCAGCGCCGCAAGCGGTTCGCGCAGCCGCCCGGCAGGCAGCAGATGCCCTCCGCCAAAAGGATTCGCCGCGTCAATCATCACGATGTCCGCGTCGCGCGCCAGCTGCTGGTGCTGAAATCCGTCGTCCAAAACGAAGCAGTCCACCCCCGCAGCTTCGAGCGCTCTGCCCTTTTCGAACCGATCTGCTCCCACGCCAAATTCCACTCGCCCGCCCAATTTCTCATTGAGCAGCGCAATTTCATCATTCCATCCAACGCCAATGCCGCCGCCCGCTTCACCGCTCGCCTTCTCCAGCGGCCGATACCCTCGCGCCAACACCGCTACTTTTCTTCCGCTATCCAAAAAACGCTCCGCCACCCAAGCGGTCATCGGCGTTTTTCCTGTGCCGCCCACCGTAATATTTCCGACGCTGACTACCATTCCCCGCAAACGCTTCGACCGCAGCACGCCCGCGCGATAAGCCCATGCACGCGCCCACGAGCTCGCGCCGTATACCGCCGAGAACGGCCAAAGCAACCAGCCCAGTAAATTCACAGCACCCCTCGTTGCGCTTCCAACACCGCGCCAATCCGTTCAACCGAACGCGCCGTCGCCCCGCGATTCGCTTCCACCAGCGCACGCGCCTTCTCTCCCATGCGCTCGCGCCGCGCCGGATCCGCAATCAACTCGCACCACGCCTTTCCAAGTTTTTCGCCGCTCGCCACTTGGATTCCCGCTCCCGCACTCGAAAACCGCGCCGCCATTTCGCGAAAGTTCTGCATGAACGGCCCGAAAATCGGCGCCGTGCAAAACCACGCCGGCTCTAAAATATTGTGCCCTCCGACAGGCACAAGCGACCCGCCCACAAATGTCGCATCCGCCAGCGCATACAATCCCGCCAATTCCCCAATCGAATCGAGAATCACCACGTCGCAATTTTCATCGAGCACCGCATTCACATCAATTTTGCTCCGCCGCCGCACCGTCCAACCATCCTGCTCCGCAATTTCCGCCGCGCTTGCAAATCTGTCCGGCTTCCTCGGCGCAAGAACCAGCAACGCGCGCCGCCATTGCCTCTGCACCACGTCGTACGCCGCGAGTACCGCCTCCTCTTCTCCCGCCGCGATGCTGCCCGCCACCAGCACGGGCCATCGCTCCTGCTGCGCAACTTCCCTCGCCAGCCACTCCCCAAACGCCGACTGCTTCGGCGGCTCATGGTCGTACTTCAAATTTCCCGTGACTTCGATTCTCTCCTCCGGCGCGCCCATTTTCTTCAGCCGCCGCGCATCCTCCGCGCTCTGCGCCAAAAACAAATCCGCCTTGTGCAGCGCGTCCCGAAAAAATCCTCCAATGAGCGGCTCGAAGCGCCGGAACCGCGCAAACGACCGCTCCGAAATTCGGCTGTTCACGAACACCACCGGCACATCCCGCCGATCCGCCTCGCGCAGAAAATTCGGCCATATTTCCGTTTCCAGAATCACCACCAACGCAGGCCGAATGCTCTCAAACGCTCTTCGCACCGGCCGCGGCCAGTCAAATGGAAAATAAAATGTCGCATCCGCCGCCGCCCGTTCGCGCGCAAGCTGCTGCCCCGTTACTGTAGTCGTCGAAAGGAGAATCGCCCGCCCCGGAAAGCGCCGTCTCATCGCCTCAATGAGCGGTTTTGCCGCCAGCACCTCGCCGACCGAAACCGCGTGCACCCAAATCGCCGTTCCCGCCGCCACGCCGCGTCCCAATTCCGGCGGCAAATAGCCCATCCGCTCACGAAAATTCCCAAACGGCTTCCCGCGCTTCAGCTCGCGGACCGCAAAATACGGCGCGAGCAGCGCCATGCCAACCGCCGTGAGCACGCTATACAAAAAGTACATTTCGTTGGGAACTCGCTGCGCCGCAACCAGCG
>DASUAV010000110.1:0-4363 GCA_035763605.1 Candidatus Acidiferrales bacterium | reverse complement strand
GGGATAATCACTTTCACGGCCATTCCGCTCTCCTTGAAATGATTTGCTCTGCGAATATCTTACAATTTCGAGGGCCGCGCTTCGCTATGATCGCGGCGGCCATCCGCTATAAATTCGATGCCTTCTTCCGTATATTTGGCTCGGTTGTCGTCGAGCCGCCAGGAGCGCATTTCGCGAGGCTCGCGGTTCGCCACCTGAAAAATAATGTAGCTGTACCAGGGCCAGGCGTGGTCGCGATCAAATTCGCTCGGACGCGCCGGCGAATCCGGATGGGAATGATACCAGCCAATCAGTTCGCATCCTTTTGCACGAGCTTCCTTTTCGGCCAAACGCACGTCCTCTGACGTGATGGAAAAGCGGTTCTGCGGCGAATCGTTTCGCTGATTCACCAGTGGCACAAGGCCGAGCACA
This sequence comes from Candidatus Acidiferrales bacterium, assembly GCA_035763605.1. Lineage (GTDB taxonomy): Bacteria > Acidobacteriota > Terriglobia > Acidiferrales > UBA7541 > DAHUXN01. Next base: position 3,952 of record DASUAV010000110.1, on the reverse strand, counting down.
GTGCGCTCCGCGCCATCTTCGCGGCCCAGCAGCGCTCCGCAGCACTCATTCGGATAATCGCGCGCACCGTGCTGGTGAATTTCCTCGATATGTTTTTGCGTCACGCGCAACATCAGCTTTCCTGCTCCTCCCAAAAATTCTCGCTCAAGTAGCGTGTGCCGGAGTCTGGGAAAACCGTCACGATGACTGCTCTCAGCCCTCGCCCCAAGCCTTCTGCGATGCGCAAACAAGCGTACAGAGCCGCTCCAGAGCTCACTCCTGCCAGAATACCTTCTTCGCGCGCCAGCCGCCGCGTGGTTTCATAGGCGTCTTCGGTTCGCACAAACATGCTTTCATCCGCAACGCCTGGATCGTAAATCGCCGGTACAATCGCGGCAGCCATGTGCTTCAAACCTTCCAGTCCGTGGAATGGCTCGTCCGGCTGCACACTGATGGCGCGAATGCCGGGATTCAATTCCCTCAGCCTGCGCGTCACGCCCATGAATGTTCCGCTAGTCCCCAGCCCGGCGACGAAATGCGTTACACGTCCTTGTGTCTGCTGGCAAATTTCAACGGCGGTGGTTTCATAATGGGCCTGCGGATTCGCTGGGTTGCTGTACTGGTCAGCGTAAAAATATTCCGACGGATTCTGCCGGAAAATTTCGCGCGCGCGCCGAATCGCGCCGTCGGAACCTTCGTCTCCGGGCGTGAGCACCACCTCCGCCGCGAGAGCGCCGAGGGTGCGCAGCCGTTCCGGCGAGGCGGAATCGGGAACGCACAGCTTCACGCGATAGCCCAGAGCGGCGCCGAGCATAGCGAACGCAATTCCGGTATTCCCGCTCGTCGCGTCAAGAATCGTTTTCTCCTGCGTGAGCGCTCCGCTGCGTTCGCCATCGCGAATCATTGCCAGAGCAGCGCGATCTTTCACCGAGCCGCCCGGGTTGAACCACTCCGCTTTGGCGTAGAATTCCACATCCGGAAAGTCCGCGCCGATTCTGTGGAGCCGCACGAGCGGCGTGTTGCCAACGAGCGCGGCCACACCGCCGCCCGAGCGCTTGCCGGCGCGTTGCAACTCCCCGTAAAAAATGCGGCCCGATGCCATGCCAATTGCTCCAGATAAAACTAAAGCCTCGCCCTCATTGCTTGCCTTGGGCATTAGATGCGCGGAACTCGCGGAGTATTCAACTATGCCGCAGTTTGGCAGGATTGTCCGGCATTTTCAGCGAATGGCGCTTATGGGCACTGAATGGCAATTATGCGCGTTGAACGGAGCGGATTCCTGTTCGCAGACGAGAAGAAATTCTATCGCTTTGAAGCGATAGCGTCCAATTGCCGGATGTGGTTCAAATCGTGTCCCGCCATGGTTTCGACGAGCGTCTTGAAGGTCATCTCTCCGCGCTCGGGATGCGTCACCCGCCTGGAAAAAGCGCTTGTCGGAGCGGCCTGGATGAAGGCGACGTTCCAGCGACGAAGCGAGGAAAAGACCGCCAAAGCGGCAGCCGCATCGTACGCGCCGTAAACGCTGGCCCATTTGTCCTGGTCGAACGGCTGAATGATGTGATTCTCTTCGGAAAGCGTTTGCCGCAAGCGAAAGGCGAAAACAGTTTCGCAATCCGCCAAGTGGCAAATGATTTCCCGCGCGTTCCATTTGCCCGGCTCGGGTTTGCGCTCAGCGCCTTCGGGGCCCAGCTGGCGGACAAAAGAGGCGAGTTCGCCGGCTGTTGCGCCAATCACTTCCACCGGATCTTTCCCGGCGAGGTACAAAGCATAGGGATTCAGCGGGTTCGGTGCAGGTGTGCTCATAGTGCCCTCGGAAAGCGGCACAATAGCACGGGTGGCTGGATTCTCTCAAGCGCGCGCTGGCCGCTTCAACATACTCAGCAAGAAAAGCGCCGCAGACACAATCACGACCACCGGCCCCGGGCTGTAGGCCGGCGCGAAATAATGCGCCAGCGCAAAACCAGCTGCTACTGAAATCAAACTTACGGCGCAGGAGGCCATCAGAAAACGCGGCAAGTCGTTGGCCAGCCGCCGTCCCGTCGTGGCCGGAATGATAATCAACGCGCCCGCCAGAAGCGCGCCCAGGAATCGCAATCCCACCAGAACAGCGAGGCTGAACAGGAGCAGAAAATACAGATTCTGGCGGTCGAGTTTCACGCCTCCCGCGGCAGCCAGTTCCGGGGAAAAAAGCCCAAGGATCAACTCATCTTTGAACCGGAAAATCACCACGATAATCAGGGCCACGGCCGCCACGCCGATGACAAATGCGCCTAGCGATAGAGTTTCGAATCTTCCAAAAAGCGCCTCGACCAGATCATCCTTGGGCGTGAGCACCGCGCCAATCGCTACGGATGCCGCGAAAATCACGCCAATCATCGCTTCCGTGGCCAGTCCGGTTTTCCTTTGCAATTGCCAGATGAGCAGCGTGCCAAGAAACAGCGTGGCGCCGCCGCCCAGGAGCGGATTGAATCCGAACAGAAAGGCAAGCCCAAGGCCGGGAAGCGCTACATGCGAAATGACGTCGCTCGCCAGCAGCATGCGCTTCATCAGCGCAAAACTGCCGACCAATCCCGCGGCAATCGCGAAGAGCAATGCCAGCACGATGCCGTAAAGTTGTCCCGCTGCGTTCATCGGCTGTCGCTTGCCAGATGGTGATGGAATTTCACGGGTGCGGAGTAAACCGATTCGAGAATCTGAGGCGTAAGGATTTCTTTCGGCGGACCAAAACATGGCGTGCCTTTGCCGAGGCACAGCACATTGGTCGCGGATTGATAAACGATGCTCAAATCGTGCGAAACGGTGAGCATGGTCAACTGCTGCTCGCGCTGCAAGTCGCGCAGCAGCTCGTAAACGTGCTCTTCGGTGAGTTCGTCCAGGCTCGACATCGGCTCGTCGAACAGCAGCACGTTCGGGTTGCCCAGCAGCGCGAACGCAATCAGCGCTTTTTGGAACTCGCCGCCTGAAAGCAGTCCTACGCTCGTTGCCAGCAGCTCGGGCGTGAGGCCCACTCGTTCAGCGACCGTGCGCACGTCCTGCGGCGCTAACTTCATCCGCCGCATTTTCGCGGACAGCAGATCTTTCGCGTGCAGGGGAAGCTGGCGATCCGCCGCGATTTTCTGCGGCACGTATCCCAGCTTCGCGTCCGGCGCCCACTCAATAGCGCCGTGGTATGGAATCAAATTGAGCAGTGCGCGCAGCAGCACGCTTTTGCCCGCGCCGTTTGGGCCGATGATTGCGAGATTTTCGCCGCGTTCGACCGAAAAACTCAAATCTTGGATGATGGTGCGCGCGCCGAATTCGACCGTCAATCCACGGACGGAAAGCATTGCCGACATGTTGTGCCTCGCCGCGCGACATTATGGCATACCCATTCGGAAATACGGTCATGCCCGCCGCTTGCGTCGGGAGCAAATGTGGAGTCTTTAAGTCTTGGTTCCTTAATCGTGGCGCAAAGAGCAAATTCAATCTGACCTGGTCGCGCGGCACGCCTCTTCTTGCCTTTCTTCGCCCGATTCTTTAAGCTGTTTCTTTCCATGTGGTACGTCAACGCAAAATTCACCTCGAAGAAAATCGAAGCCGATCTCGCGCAGGCCGGATTCACGGTGCGCAGTTCCGGCGGAGTGGCGCGTCTCGAAAAATACAACTGCGGCGCCGAATTCCGCAAAGCGCCGGACGGCCGCTATCAGATGACCGAACTTCCCGCCATCATGAAAAATGGCCAGTTCACGCAGCTCTGGGACGCCGGCTATCAGAAATTCCTCATCACGCGCGAAGGGCGTAAGCTGCCTGCGCTCGTCGGCGAACTCGCTGACCTGCGAAAATTCAACGAAGAGCTGCGCTACGCTCTCGACGTGCCCGCGTATTACAACGAGGCGCTCGGCTCCGTTTCGCATTATTCCGTTTATGACCGCGTGAAAGGTCGCGTCGGCGACGTCCCCGATGAAACCGTCGGCGCGCATTCGGTGGACGAAGA
>DASUAV010000109.1:0-12194 GCA_035763605.1 Candidatus Acidiferrales bacterium | reverse complement strand
GGATTGGCAAGAACGGAATCGAGAAGCGGCTGCGCCTGCGGCACATTCGCGGCCGGAACCCATACTTCCAGGTCGCCATGTTGCGAAGTGAAGACCAGGCGCGCGTCGAGCTCTTCTTTGTTGTAGGGAATTTCGGCTTCGTCGAGTGCAACTGTCAGCGCGGAAAAAATGCCGCCGTTGGCGCCACTCCAAAGGAGCGTGGGATGATCCATTTGGGCGGCAGTCGGTGGAGGCGCGTGGTCGACTTCTTCTTCTGCCGGCAAGGTTTCTACAAGATCCACATCGCACTGATTGCAGTGCGTGAATCCCCGCCGAAATTCGTACTTGCACACCGGGCAGAACATCTTCCATACGCCTCCATGAGGACGGCTGGCGAAATGGAATTTTACAATGCGCGGCGGATATTTGGAAACCTGACCCGCGCGAACTATTTCTTCTGATGGGATGAACTGAAAGAGAAGGAATTCATGAGCACCTGCGCCTCATCGGGATCGAGAAGCTCAAGCATAACGGCCGCTCGCTCGAGGACCTCGACATCGTGCTCACCGCCAGTGTGGTCCATTTTTGTGAGGTCTTGAGCCCGGAAGTAATACGTCTTCCCCGCTTCGGCCGTGAAGTGAGCCGCGGACGTCTCTCGCTTCGCCACGCCAATCGCAGTTCCAAAATGCGCGGATTGCCAGTTAGCGCAAACGTGATGCTCGCCGGGATCCACGAATACATAGAAATAAGAATTGGCGTGCGTCGCGCCGACCCATGCGCCATCTATGCCAAAGCGCGTAGTCGGACGCGGCGCGGTGGTGTACTTCAGATCGTCCTGAAGGAAATACACCAGCGCCTTGTCTGGCTGTGCAGCGGGCGCGACAGGCAGTTGCTTTCTCGTCGAGACATCGAACTTCACGTTGCCCGGGCCGCAGCCGGGACCGGTTTGTGCAGTTGCCAATGTCGGATAAATCAGGAATAACGGAATGGCGAGAAGCAGCCGGGTGGGTCTCATTTTCGGCCTCCATTACGAAGTAAAGCCTCAAATGCTGCTGGTTATGAGACGCAGAAAGGCGCAAAGAGTTTCAGGCAAATGCAGAGGTATTTCGCCGGTTAAACGCGTTCCACGGCCATGGCCACGGCGTTGCCGCCGCCGACGAAGGAAGCAAGTCTAGCGAGGCTCACTCGGAACGCCCAATTCGAGCTGCTTGAGAGCAACCCTGCCATAGCGAGTCTCAAAAGTAGCGTATGGCACCGAATGCGCGCGATAGAGATCAAAAGAGGAATAAGGTACACCACAGTGCACGCCAAGAAAAGAATCCCAACTTTGCCTCGAGTTATCAAGCAGGCCGAGAAAAAACACGTGGCCACTCGCAGCGAGAGTGGCATTGACGGATTGCCGCAGCCGGGCGACTGCTTGAGGGCCATGAATGACGGCATCTGTAGGAAAGGAGGTGAAGCGCGTGCCAGATGGAGCCAAAGCGTGCTCGTAAAGTACGGAAACGCCGTCCCAACTGCCGACCACCAGATCACCGGCGGACACAAGTGTCGAGAGCCGCCGCGCTTCGCGCATCTCGGCGATTGAATTCGAGTGTGAACGCGCAACCCAGGTAAAATTCGAAAGCAGACCGACCATCAGAACGGAAGGAACCAGCCGGGCAAAAAAAATGGGGTGCGTAGATCGCGCGGAGATGACCTGGAGGCAGATCCCCAGCAGGAAAATCAGGCAGGTCAGAGGCTGGATCCAGAACTTGTCATACTGAGGATCCCAAATGACAAGGGGGATTACTGTGAAGGCCAACCCTGCCAGGCCACAGAGAATTGCCAGACGCGTGCGGGATTCCAGACCGTCCCACAGTTTCGCGATGCGAACAACACAATATGCGGCGAGCCCGGCAAGCACAACCAAAAGGGAGAAAATGAAGCCGATCGAAAGCATGGAACCGTGCAAGAATCCGTGGATACCGACAAAATAGGCCAGCACGGGATAGCAGTTGCGTAGAAAACCGAGCGGAAGGCTAAAGGGCTTTCCAAAAGTCATGCCCAAGTAGGCGCGCGCATCCGGGTGCTGGAAAAGACTGTGGATCGCCGAGGCGGCGGTCACTCCGGCAGCGCCGGAATGAAGACGGTATCGCACTATGCATCCATAGATGACTATGCAGCCAGTAAGCGCGCCTACAGAGAAAGTGAAAAGTTTCAGAAGCTTCGGCGCGATGCCGCGCGATGAAGCGCGAGGCTGCACCGCCCTCCACAGGATGAGCACGGCGACAGGACCAAGCAAAACCGCCGTTTGATAAGTGGCCAGAGCGAGCGCGAAGAAAACGCCGGAGAAAAACGCGGGCCACGGCGAGGCCGTCCTGAGGCACCGCGATGCCAGATAGACCGCGAGAAGGCTCCAGAAGATGCCGAGCATTGGTTCTGAGGCGTTCATGGCATGAAGTAGAAAGGCCCTGGTAAATCCAAAACCAAAAACGACCCCGAGCGCGACTTTGTTCGACAACGTGGCCGCATAAGAAAGCCGAAAAAGGAGAGCGAGGCACCCTGCGGCGGCGAAACAGTTCATCAGTTCGGCGGCAGAAAAAAAGCCCTCCAATGAAGTGATATTGAATCCCGCGAATTTGGCGAAGCGCGTCCAAATGAAAACATCCGCCGGATACAGGGCGTGGTTGTTTTCACCGAAGGACAGCTCAGGCCGCCTCAAAACGGCGAAGCAACGGAAAGCACCATCCACTTCGAGCGGGTCTTTCGACCGAAGCAAAATGAATACAGTCGAGAAGAGGACAAAGACAAGAAGAGAATAGAGAAAGACCCTATGTTCGCTCTGCGAGGCTCTGTCGTTACACATTTTGGGGACAATGGCAACGCTCCGCTAAACGCGTTCCACGGCCATAGCAACGGCATTGCCTCCGCCGAGGCACAGCGCCGCGATGCCGCGCTTCAGATTGCGGCGATGGAGTTCAAAAAGCAGGGTAACGAGAATACGTGCGCCGGAAGCTCCGATGGGATGGCCGAGCGCGACCGCGCCGCCATTCACGTTGATTTTTTCAGGATTGAGCTTCAACTCGCGCGTGACTGCCATAGCCTGCACGGCAAACGCTTCATTCAGTTCGATGAGGTCAACGTCTTTGTCGCGGTCCCAGCCGGTTTTCTTGAGCAGCTTATTCACCGCTTCCACCGGCGCCATCATTACCCATTTCGGTTCCACGCCGCCGACGGATTGCGCGATGATGCGCGCCATGGGCTTTTTGCCGAGGCGCTGTGCATTGCGTTCGCTGGTCACAACCACGGCCGCCGCGCCATCGTTTGTGCCCGGAGCGTTTCCTGCTGTGACGGTTCCGTCTTTTTTGAACGCGGGACGCAATTTGCCCAACGCTTCGAGCGAAGTATCTTCACGCGGCGTTTCATCCTTGCGGATGACAATCGGCTCGCCTTTTTTCTGCGGAATTTCGATGGGCAGGATTTGCGATTCGAAGAAGCAGGATTTCATCGCGCGAACCGCCTTTTGATGGCTTTCCAGCGCGAACTGATCCTGCTCCTGACGCGAGATTTTATACTTTTCGGCGACGAGTTCGGCGGTGACGCCCATGTGATAGTCCTCGTAAGCTTCCCAGAGGCCATCGTGAATCATGGAGTCAACGAGCTGCCCGTTGCCGAGGCGATAGCCAGTGCGCGCTTGCGTGAGCAGATACGGGCAATTGGACATGGATTCCATGCCGCCGGCCACGAGAATTTCCGATTCGCCTGTGATCACCGCTTGCGCAGCGAGGCCGACAGATTTAAGTCCTGAGCCGCAGACTTTGTTGATGGTCATCGCAGCGACGGAATAATCGAGTCCCCCTTTGAGCGCCGCCTGTCGCGCGGGATTTTGTCCGAGGCCCGCCTGGACGACGTTGCCCATAATGCATTCGTCCACGGATTTTGCATCGATGCCGGCGCGGCGCACGGCTTCCGCGACGACTTTCGCGCCCAGTTCCGGCGCGGTCAGCGAAGAAAGTCCGCCCATGAATTTGCCCATTGGAGTGCGGACGGCGCTTAAAATGACGGGCTGTTCGGATGCCATGATGAATCTCCTTATCGATTGCGTTCAGCGCGAATTAACCCTTAATTATAGGTGGCGGGAATGAAGGAATCAATTTTAGCGCACGTATTTCGATGGCGAGATTCTAAGCTCGACGAGTGTATGTCGTCACGTTCACCGGATGAATTGATTGGACAGCAAAGTAAAACTGTGTCACACTGAATCTGCGTTTGTTGCTCTAGGAAAACCTTTAGAATCTTCAAAGGAACCGCGCGCCCACACGTGCGGTCTTTTTTTTTGGCTGGAGGCAGTGGACAGAAGCGCCAAATAGCTCAAACAGAAAAGAGAAACATAGTTGAAGGAACAAGGAACAGTAAAGTGGTTTAACGCCAGCAAAGGCTTTGGATTCATCCAGCGGCAGTCTGGCGAGGACGTTTTCGTCCATTTCTCAGCGATCCAATCTGAGGGATACAAGTCGCTGAACGAAGGTCAGGCCGTGGAATTCGACGTGACCAAAGGCCCCAAGGGTCTGCAAGCCGCAAACGTCGCAGCCCTCTAGTATCAAAGCGGGCCCGCCGCGATGCGGGCTCGCCCTTTTCCCGCCGTATAAGTTCGGCGCCAGCCGCCGCTCTCGCTACAATAGGCCCACATGAACAAAGAGATCATCATGCAATTCGTTGGCTTCACCGCGAAACCCCTCGCGCGCGAATACACATTCATGGTCCGAGAACCCTCCATCGAACCTCGCGAATTTACCGTAGCCATCGCCAATGAAGCTTTCAGCGAACATCGCTTGCGTTTTCAGGACGGACCCGACGTTTGCTCCGCCAAGTTGCGCCGCGAATTGATGAACAGCGCGAATCTTGCCCTGGCATCCCATTTTGATCTCACCAGCGCCGAGCTCGACGATTACACAAACACCCACTCCGCCCCTCGACGCACTCCGTTTTCTCGCAGGCCCGCCGCCCGCCTCAATAAGCCCTGAAAATGTGATAAGGCTGGCTCGGAGCGGATTCTTATAGCCGAAAGAACGAATTTGTGCGCTCTGTAGTATTTCCCTGCCCGTTGCGCAATTCGCTCACACCTTCCAACGCTCTGAAAATTTTCTACGCGCGAGCATGGTACCGTAAACACGCGATGCTGCGCCCTGATTCAAACCTCCTCGTATCAGTAGCTGCAGCAAAGCGTGCTTCTCACGCTTCCGGGCGGGTTGACGGCATTGATGTGCTGCGTGGGCTTTCAATTCTCGCGGTCTTGGTCCTGCACATCAATTTGCGAATACGCATCGCCAAAACTTTCGGGCAGCACTGGCCTGCGTTCGTAGTAAGCGATATCGGCTGGAATGGCCGGTATGGAGTGATCGTCTTTTTCGCGATTTCCGGTTTCTTGATCACAACAATGTGCCTGACGCGGTGGAACTGTCTCGAAAACATTTCGCTCAGGCAATTTTACAGGCTGCGCTTCGCGCGAATTGCGCCGATGCTTCTGGCGCTGCTTGCGGTGCTGAGCGTCTTGCACTTGTCAGGCGTGCCGTATTTCACCATTCGTCCGCAAGTGTCCACGCTGCCGCGCGCGTTGTTCGCGGCGCTCACGTTTCACGTAAACTGGCTCGAAGCGCAGCACGGCTATCTTCCCGGGAATTGGGATGTGCTGTGGTCGTTGTCGAACGAAGAACTGTTTTATCTCACTTTTCCGCTCCTCTGCCTTCTTACGCGACGCCGCGCAGCCCTGATTGGCGCACTCTCCATCTTTGTTGTGCTCGGACCATTCGCGCGTACGGTGCTCAGTCAAAATCCGATGTGGCAAGAGAACGGGTATCTTTCGTGCATGGACGCCATCGCCATCGGCTGCATCGCTGCAATTCTAAGCGGGGCGATTCGGCTGCCGTCAGGCATTCGGTCAACGCTGTTATGGACCGGAACGGCTCTCGCTATCTTTGTCGCGATGTGCAAGCAGATCGTCTCGCAGATGGGAATCGATCGCGCGGGCCTCGACGTCACTCTGCTCTCGCTGGGAGTGGCGCTGATGTGCATCTGCTTCACGCAGGGAAATAAGCCCGGAAGAATGGAATGGGCCTGGTTGCGCTGGTTCGGACGCAACAGTTACGAAGTCTATCTGACGCACATGATGGTGATTTTTCCCGCGCTGGCGGTTCTCCGTCGAGTTGATCCACATTCGCACTTGGCGCCGCTCTCATATGTCGCGATGATTTTTCTGTCGGGCGCGTTTGGATCCCTGATCGCGCGGTGTTTTTCCGAGCCGCTGAACAGATATTTTCGGCGCACTCGCGCAGCGTCACAGCCGACCCCAGCTCCTATCAAGGTACCTGCGATGAATGATTAGGCTGCTTGAACACAGCAGCAGAAGTTCTAAAATGCCGCAAATTTTTTCAGATTAGAAGCCCGCAGAACTGCCCCTCTTGCTCTATTCTAAGCGCGCCTGCATTCCGTAAGCCACAGTTTGCCTGTGACTTACCAGGCGGCTCACACAAAGCGGCAAAACTCGCCAAACCTGGCCAGAATCGTGCACGGACAGCTAAAGTCTACTAACCCAGTAGAGATAGTAGATTAGCTAGGGTATAGCGGGTCAGTAGTTCGGAGGACAGCTTCTCAGCCCATGAAGGTCTCTCAAAAAGGACTTTACGCGCTGGAAGCGCTGATGTGCCTTGCGCGGCATTATGGAAATGGCTCAATCAAGATTCACGAAATTGCCGACGAGGAAGATCTGCCGGAGAAGTTTTTGGAGCTGATTCTCCTCGAGCTGAAGCATGGACGGATCGTGCAGAGCGTACGCGGCGCAAAGGGCGGCTACCAACTGAAACGGCCGCCGTCGCAAATTTTCCTTGGCGAAGTAATTCGCATGATTGACGGACCGCTTGCGCCCTTTGAGGACGCCGAGTCCCTACGCCGGCTCGTGGAGAAAGATAAGAAAAGGAGTTCCCTTTTCCGCATTTTTCTTTCCGTGCGAAACGCCGCAGCGGGAATTCTGGACCATACGTCGCTCGCCGATGTGTGCCAAATGAGGCGATGAAAATGACCCAGACGCGAGACAACGCTATGGAATCCTGCCAGGCAGATTCCGAAATGCTGAAAACGCTCTCCCCGTCCGAGCGCGCGCTGGTTATTGAAATTCTGCACGCTCTCAGAACGATTCGCTATGGTTCGGTGAGCCTCACGTTCCATGAAGGAAGAGTCGTCGAAATTAACAAAACGAAACGCATACGACTGACGCCAAGAAGCGTCCCGCAATAACAATAATTGGAAGAACTCCGACCCCGTCCTGGGGAGGTTCTCCAAGAGCCCGAAAAGCCGACCAGTCTCCTGGAGGCATTTAAGCGAAGAAGTTTCCGGAGATGGTTTATGCGGCTGAAAAACCAAATCACAGCGGGGCTGTTGCTCATGTTTATTGGATATAACTCACGGTCGTTTGCGGCAGATGGTCCGAAGCCCACGCCAGCGAAGACGCCTGCGCTTTGGAGCACGGACGCAAATACCGTCTCACAAGGTGCGGCATCATCCTGCACTGCTACGGCGGCGGATTCCGAAGTGGACAAGCTGCTGCTAATCCTCGTGGAAAAGCATGTGCTGAGCGCAGACGAAGCGGCAAGCGTGCGAGTAGAACTGAAAAGCGCAGACGAAAAGCCAGCGAAGGAACGTGCGGCTCTCAGGCGAACGCCAGTTATCCTGCCGAGCGACTCAGGGCATCGCGACGACTCGAGATCGGAAACCTATCCGAAGCTGCCGTTCACAATTAGCGGCTACGGACAGATTCAATGGAACAGTCTGCCCGGTGCGGGTAGCACGTTTCAGCTTCGCCGCGGACGGATCAGCCTCGATGGTGACATTCACAAAATCGCGAACTACACAATTCAGGTCGAGGCGCTCAACATGCCCGCACTGCTCGATGCGTATCTTCAACTCAAGCCCGCTAGCTTCGCGAATTTAACCTTCGGCCAATTCAAAATTCCTTTCAGCCAGGAGAACGTGATTTCGAGCAGCGACCTGCTCACCATCGAACGCTCGCAGGTCGTCAACAGCCTGGCTCCGGGGCGCGACATCGGATCGAATGGCCGCGATATTGGAGCAGACTTCAGCGGTTCGTATAGCGCCTCACATTCTTCGAGCATGGATTACGCATTCGGCGTTTTCAATGGTGCAGGAATCGGCCGCAAGGACAACAACAACCGCAAAGACTTCGCCGCACGGCTCGCAATCCGCTCTTTCCAGGGATTGTCTTTGGCTGGTGATTATTACAGCGGTGCTGCCGGGACAGCAGAACTGGTGCGCGATCGCCAAGATGCGGAGATTGCCTACACCTATCGGCCCCTCTTACTGCGAGGAGAATTCATCTGGGGACGCGACGGCGCGATCCATGAGCAGGGATGGTACGGACTGGCCGCGTGGCACTTCTCGAAAGTTTGGGAAGGCGTTTTCCGCGCGGACGCATTCAATCCTGATCGCTCCAAGACTGGAAATATAACAAGCACGTATATCGCTGGATTCAACTGGTACTTCGCCACGCATTTGAAGTGGCAACTGAACGAAGGAACGCAGAGCCGGCAAAGCAGGTTGCGCAACGTTTTTCTTTCGCAGTTGCAATTCAAGTTTTGAACTTGTCCGGCCACCAGCTCAAGGGAGAACGAGAATGGATTTCAGGATAGCGATCATAGGATTCGCGGTCGGCGTCATGGTCGGCCTCACCGGAATGGGAGGCGGCGCGCTGATGACGCCGCTGCTCATTCTCTTCGGCTGGGCGAAGCCCATGATGGCCGTCGGAACGGATCTGGTCTGGAATACGCTGACGAAAATGGTTGGCGGCGTCGTTCATTACCGTCAACGCACTGTAGACTTTCAGATCGTCAAGCTTCTCGCCATCGGCAGCATTCCGGGCGCTCTTCTCGGGCTTGCGCTACTCGCTCACCTGCACCACGAAGGCGGAAGCGCGGCGGATAAGCTGGTCGTTCGCATGCTCGGCGTTACTCTGGTGATTGTTGCGTTCTCGCTCGTGCTCAAATCGTTGCACCACGCTCCTCTGCAAGCTTCAGCCGATAAACAGCATGTGCGCGGACCGAAATGGCTCACGCCGGCGCTCGGATTCGTTGTGGGATTCTTAGTGAGCTTGACTTCCGTCGGCAGCGGAAGCCTAATTGTGGCGACGCTTGTGGTGATCCGTCCCTATACTCCTCTGAACAAAATTGTGGGCTCTGACATTGTTCACGCTGTCCTGCTCGTCGGCGTTTCCGCTCTCGGACACATGGATATGGGCAGCATCAACGTGCCTCTTCTGTTGGGCTTACTGCTGGGTTCAGTGCCCGGTGTGTGGATCGGAAGTAAGTTGACCATGGTTCTGCCGGCAAAAATCATCCGCCCAATTCTTGCAGGAACGCTTTTCTTCCTCGGTTACAAGCTGCTCTAACATCATTTCGCGCAAGCCAACACAATCACGTCCTCGTGGTGTATAGTTTCGCAGCTTGGCTTCAAGTGTCCAGGGGAGGGCGTGATGAAACGCATGGCGTTTTTGGCACTGATGTGCGTCGGTGCAATTGCATTAGTGGGCGCGTTGCTTTTTCCCGTTGCGGCGAATGTCGAGACGCAAGGAGCAAAGGCGCAAAGCGCGGGAGCCTCGTCCGAATTGCAGAAACTGGATGTCTCGCTGGGCAAATGGGTGTTCCACGGGACGACGAAGGACCGCTCCGGGAAGGCCGGCACATTCACGTGGAACGAGGATTGCCGCTGGTCGCCGAACCATTTGTTTCTGGAGTGCACATTCAGCAACGTGTGGTCAGGCCGGCCCGTCGAATCGCTCGTGGCGGACACTTACAACACTGCGGACAAGAGCTACTGGCACTATGAATTTTACGCAAGCGGCGAGAAGGGCGATAAGCCGTTCGTCTCGCGCATGGAAGTCAACGGCGATACGTGGATCGAACATGGGCGCGACGTGATTCCCGGAAAACAAAGCGGCGAGCGCATTGTGTACAACTGGGGCCCTCCTGGCCACGTAAAGGTGGCCATCGAAACATCGAAAGATGGTACACATTGGGATGCGATTGACCAGGGCGAAGGCGTGCGGCAAAAGTAACGTTTGCCGAACATTTGTTGAATAGCTACTTGCCGTTATCACTGCGTTGAACTATAAATATCGCGTCTCCTTCATATTTGGCCTCATAAAGGCATTCCTTCATTCGTCTTGCCAAAAGGAGACCTTCAATGAAGAAGTACGGATGGCTCGCTTTACTGCTTCTCGTTCCCTGCTTCGCCGGCGCCGACAAAAAACCAAAACCCCTGCCCATGCCTCCTGCCGTTTCTCATAACGAGCCCATCAGCAAATATGCCTGCATTTTCACGGAACAGCCGACAACGGCAGCAAACGACTACACACTTTGGTTGGTGCAGGCTTACGCAGAATATGGGCCCTCGCACAAGCGATACTGGTCAAAGTCGCTCGGAAGTTTTCGCGGCACGATAGCTGTAACAAGCCACAATGCCGAAACCGCGGGCGGCGGCACGCCAATCGGCCTAATCCACGAAGAAGATTCCATTCCGGATGCGCAGAAGAAGTGCGCAGAATGGAAAATGGCCGTGCACCAGATGCTTGAAGATGCAGCGAAAAAGTGACCGATGCTGATCCAGTGCGAACGCGCCGTGCCGGGCTGGCGCGCGCGCTATCGAAGCTGGGCTATTGTTCCCGTTCTCGCGCGGCAGAGCTTGTTCGCGCTGGACGCGTCCGGCTGAATGGGAAAATACAATGCGATTCGGAAACGCCCGTTGCGCTTGGGCGCGATCGCATTGAAGTGGACGGTCAGCCCGCGCGCGCTGCACGCAAGCAATACTGGATGCTGAACAAGCCGCGCGGTGTCGTCACTACGGCATCCGACGAAAAAGGGCGCGCAACGGTTTACGATCTGCTGCCTCGGGATCTGCCCTGGCTCGCGCCAGTTGGGCGTCTCGACAAAGCCAGCGAGGGGCTTCTGCTCCTAACTAACGATTCCGAATGGGCAGCGCGAATCACCGCGCCGGAAACGCATCTCGACAAAACCTACCACGTGCAGGTCAATCGGCTTTGCAATTCAGCAGACTTGCAGCGCATCATGCGCGGCGTGCGCGTGGAAAATGGCGAGATGTTGCGCGCTAAGAGCGTGAGCGTGCTGCGCCAGGGAGAACGAAACTCCTGGCTCGAAATTCTCCTGGATGAAGGCAAAAATCGCCAGATCCGCCGGATGCTCGAAGCGATGGGCATAGAGACGCTGCGTCTTGTCCGCGTAGCCATCGGCCCCTTGCAGCTGGGCGGGTTGGCGAAAGGCGCGAGCCGCGCCTTGTCAGTTCAGGAGAAGAATCCGCTCGATAGCGCGATGCGAAGCCGCGGGCGCGACTCGAAAACCTAGTTCGTGTGCGCGACGTTGTAAGAACCGCTGAAGAGGAACGTCACCGTTGCCGCCGATTGCGGCACCCACCAAATGCGGTGCGCCCAGCCGGAACTGCGCTGCAGGCGGCGCGCCAGGTAGTCCAATCCAAAAGGAACCAACTGCATCGCAGGATAGAGCGCGGCAGAGCCCGCAAATGGACGCATCAGCGGGTCGGCCTCGACGCGCCCGGCAGCGAGCGCGCGTCGCGTAGACCACGCGTCGTACGTCGCTGCGCTGTGCTCCGCTGTGCTCAGGAATAGCCACAGGCGGCGATGTGCGGCCGGCAGTTCGAAAGGCGGACGGAATGCCGGCGGCGGGAGGATAGCTTCGCTAAATGATGGTCCGGTCAGTGGCGCGATTGAGCCTATCGGCGGCTGCGAAGAATGAATGATCGGCTCCGCGGACGCGTTCTCGTCTTTCAGCGCGGACGGCTGACTGGGCGTTGGTAGCGTGTCCGGTTGCTTGGGCGGCAACCCCGCTTCAGCATTCGCCCCCGACGCCAAAATATGAGGCAAAGATGTCGCCTCAGTTCCGAGTTTCACGCGCGGGCCGCTAATTGAGCCGCTGGCGCCATTTGCCGCTTCCAGAGCGGCAGAAAATGCTGGCGCGGCTCCGGATGAACGATCCGCGCCTTTCGCGCGAGTCGCAGCCGGAGCCTCACGCGTGAGCCGGATATCGTTAAAAGCGCTGCCGCCGGCATTCACGAGAGTTGTAGCAGCAGGAAACTGCAAGAACAGCACCGCCATAGCCAGAACCATGCCCATCGCCTCTTACGCGATTCCAGCATGTCCC
>DASUAV010000108.1:0-11073 GCA_035763605.1 Candidatus Acidiferrales bacterium | reverse complement strand
GCGCCTTCGTGCAGGGCGAGAACGCGGCCATTGCCGCGATCCGCAACGTACAGGTTTCCATCGCGGTCGGCTGCAAGCCCTGCGGGCCCGTTCGGGCCCAAGTTGCTCGACGCGCCGCGCGAGGAAAAACTACCGTTCGTTCCAACAGGAATTGGCGAGACTTTTCCGGTAATCATGTCCAGCAGGCGAATGGAACTCTGAGCGCGGTTTGCCAGAAAAACGCTGCCGCCGGGGCCAACCGCGATTCCCGAAGGATCCTCGTTGCGCGCGACCGTACAATTCGAAAAAATCGTCAGCGGGATTTTTCGCACGCCAGCATTTCGGTTCGTCGAAGCGGACCTTATCTCCGACGCGTTCGTAGCGGACTCCGAATCGGCGGCATGATCCTGAGCGAGTTGCGGAACGCTGATTGCCGAGCTAACGCAATCCTGCGGCGCAGGCGTTTCGGAAAGGGAGATGTACAATCCGCTGGACGCGTTCGCCGCCAAGCCGCGCACGTTCGCGAATTTCGCGCCGCTCGCGATTACCAAAGCATCTTTCGGCGGCGATTGGGTCTTCACGTAAACTTGCAAGCGACTTGCCGGCGCGGGCTCCTGTGCACTGGCGCGCTCAAATTTGCCGCTGGCGCACACGACCGCAACGAGCGCAACCGCCGTCAAGAAGTAAAGAACTGCTCGGCGCAAGTTTCTCCTCGCATTTTCACAAGCAATTTGGATTTACGCGAAGCCACAAATCATAACACACGCGCCAAAATCGCTCACGTCGCGAATCGCACGCCTTTGCGGCCTTATCTAAAAGACTTATTTCCTGATGCTTTCACCGGTGCCGCGCCAGCGGCACGGCACTTGCGATGTGCTTCGGCGCAGTCAGGTTGCATGGCCCCAGGATGGTTTGCGGCGGGCTATTTATAGTGGAGCCCTCCGAACGAACTGTACAGGCTTTTTCATAATTGAGAGTATGTGTCCGCTGCACGACTTGTTTGCCGCTTAACTGCATGTCACTCGCCATCGGCACTGTTTTTCGCTGATCGCTGACCACTTCATTTCACTCACCACTGGAGGTTTGCATTGGCACTCGCATTCACGCTTGTTGATTCCTGGGACGACGGACGCCGCATCCACGTCGCCGGGACCATCGCGGCATCGGGAAATTATGCCACGGGCGGCGACACGCTGGATCTCGCGCCGCTCGAATCGCTCGGCGTCCCGACGACGAAATCGCCCATCGCCGGTACTGCATGGATGGACGGTCTCGCCGGTTACGATTACGTTTTTGCTCCTGGAGCGGCCTTCAATTCGGGCAAGGTTAAAATCTTCCAGCAGGGAAGCGCCGCCGGCGCGTTCGCCGAACTGGCTGCGGGAGCCTATCCGGCGGCCATCACCGCCGATACCGTGACTTTTTACGGCATCTTCCCGCGCTTGCGTTAGCCCTATCAAGTAGACCGCTTAGAACAGGCCGAGTCTGTTCCTCGAACGCTGGTCGGCGCATCAAAGTGTTAGCTCCGCCCTCGTCCACACCGGCCCGAGGAGAGGACATGCTCCAACATTTGCGTGCGCTCGAAGCCGTCGCTTTGCAGCATCGCGATGCGCTGGTCATTAGCGCCGCCGCAGTTCTCGTAATTCTTGCTTTGCTATGGGCCACGGCTTCGCGCAAACGCTACGTCATTCTGCGGCCCTCGAATGAAAGCGAGGCATTCGTTCTTCAGCTTCATCGCATCGCTTCCGCTCTCGAACGAATTGCGGCGCGCGACGAAGTGCCTGTATTCACGTCGGATGAAATTCTGCGCGAACCAACGCCGCAGCTTCCCATTGAACGCATGGAGGCTGCCGAGCCTGAGCCCGAAGCCGAGCGTGATCCTGAGCCTGCGCCAAGGCCTACTGTGGTGCGCTCCGCGAGACATGTGGGCGTCGGCAGCATTTTCGGATTTGCGCGCGGCCCCGAGCTTCCTAATCCATTCTTCCGGCCAAAATAATCCGCGCCGCTGAGAGATGGAGGGTGTGACAAGTTTTGGTTTAATGCTGACTAGCGGCAGTGTGGTTTGGATTCAACCTCTCGATAGGCAGCTCACAATCGCAGCGTGCTTTTCTCGTCTTCGCGCGCGCGATGCCGGCGGTGCACCACATTTACGATCGCCGCAATGAGCAGCAGCACCAGCGCAATGCCAAAAACCGCGAGAGCTGGATGCAAATCCATTCCCGTTGGGATGGTCCACAATTTTACGAACGCATAAATCCCAATAAGGAACAGGACCGCGCTGGCCACGAGCCTCATGCTGCGCGGCAACGCGAATCGCGTTCTTCGCCGCACCGGAGCGAGCGAACTGAGGCGCTCCTTTACCGCTTCGCTCGGTCGCCACGAGATTTCGGAATTCGCGCGCACGCTGTCGCCCGCATCGCGCGGCACATTAGATTCCGGGTTCACGGCTGAATCGCTTTGAACCGCAGCTCCGCTTTGCGCTGACGCATTTTGATCGCTGGCGGGCTTCTCCGGCTGAGGCAAACTCGGCTGTGCGTGTATTTTTCCCGCTTTGCTCGGACACCACTGGGAAAGTTTGCTGCCCGTCGAAGGCGCACCGAGCCCAAGCACCGAGCTCCGTTCATCGTCGCGCCCTTTGCCGTCGCGCCATTTCATGCGTTTAGCTTAACACTCGCGGCACGATTTGCCCTTGATGCTGACCATCAAAATCTGGGCGAAGTAACCAAGGAATTTTCGGTTTCGATAGGCAATCGCCGCCGATTTTGATTCATACCTTGCCCTTGCTTGTCACGCTTGTTTGTTCCTGAATCACTGAACACTGGGGTTCCCATGTCCGTCGAAACATTTGCGCCGCTCCAACTTACGAAATTTGGCACCTGGATGACGCTGCTCGATCCCTCTGACTTGCCTCCGGGAATGTCGCCCGATGCGCGGGACGTGGAATTCTTCCCGGGCGGCGTGCGTACGCGTCCGGGCCTCGTTTCAGTGTTTCCCGCGCTTGGCGGCCTGCCGTCCATCACTGGAATGAAAACCTATATCACCACAAATCTCGTTCAACGATTGCTGGTGCTCGATTCAATCGGCGTGCTGCACAAGGAAACTTCTCCGGGCGTGCTCTCGTTCGTTTCCGGCGTGATTTCTCCGGGGCTTTTCCTCGCGTCGGCCACTTACTTTGGCCGCGAATACATGGCGCTCTCGAATGGATTGTTCGGCGGCGATCTGCCGAGGCAGTACGACGACACTTTTTTCGATCGCGTCAGCCAAATCGGCCCCGCAGAGGGTCCGACCGTCGCGGATTCCGCAACCGCAGGCAGCATTTCGCCGGGGGCGCATCAATGCGCGGTGATTTTCGTCACGCGCCAGGGATTCCAGACCGCGCCCTCGCCGCCAGTCACCTGGACCGCTGCCGGTAGCAAAAAAGTCAGCGTCATGAATATCCCGACCGGCCCATCGAACGTAATTCAACGCCTGCTTGCATTCACCGGCGCCGGCGGCGCGAGCTTTTTCCACGTTCCCGCTACGATGACCATCAACGATAACGTGACGACGTCCCTCGAAGTGGACTTCGCCGACGACATTCTTCTCGCGGGCGCGAGCGTGGACAATCTCTTCGCCAATATCGAATTGCCTGCGCAGCTTGGCGTCATCGCCTATTCCGATAGGCTCTTTTGGTGGGGCGAACGCGCTGCCATGCCCAACTGGCGCAATCTGAGCTTCGACGGAGGGTGGGATGCTTCGGGCAATGGACGGCCGCTCGGCTGGCAGCTTGGCGCAACTTTTTTCGCGGGCGGTGCGCGCGAGTCGTCGAATTCCGTATGGGGCGATGCCTATCGCATCACGGCTGATGGTGCAACCATCGAGCGCGGGCACATTCAACAAAACGCGCTGATCGATGTGAACGGCCTTCCGCTCTTGCAATCGAATACGGAGTATTCCGTTCGCGCTCGCGTCGCGCGAAGCGTTGGACTTACGCAGGGCACGCTGCGCATCAATTGCTTCAGTCCTACGCAGGGATTTCTTGGCAGCGGCCTCGCCGTCAGCGCGCTCCAGGCGACTAGCGGCTATCAGGAATTCACCGCCCCGCTTCTTCCGTTCGAGCTTTCGCTGCCAGACGATCTTGTGTTGCAAGTGTACGCCGATGGCACGCCTTCTCCATCCGGCGAATCTTTCTTCTTGGATTGCATCGAGATTTTTCCGACCAATGCCGCGCAGAATCCTTCGGTCGTGCGCGCTTCGCGGAATTCCGATCCCGAAGCCTACGACGGAGTGCAGGGCCTCATCGAGGTTGCACCGAATAACGGTCAAGCGATCCGCTCCGCGTTCGTCATTCGCAACAATTTGTATTTTGTGAAGGAGCGCAGCCTGTACGTCACCACGGACAACGGCACGAGCGAGCCGGCATTTTGGGACGTTGAAGAAGTTTCCAATTCCGTCGGCACGCCTTCGGTTCACGGCGTCGGCATCGGAGAAGATTGGGTGGTTATTGCCTCGCGCACCGGACTGTACCTCTTCGCGGGCGGCGAGCCGCAGAAACTTTCACAGGAAATTCAGCCCACCTGGGACGCCATCAACTGGCAGTACGGCAGCACGATTTGGGTCACGGTGGACACGCAGCACAAACGCATTTACGTCGGCGTGCCGATGGGCGCGGCGACTTCGCCGAATGAAATTCTCACGCTCGATTATTCAGAAGGCTTTGGCGATCCGCTGCTCGCCGACGGCACGGGTGCATCGCGCAAATGGGCGCCCTGGTTCATCTCCGCGAATTGCGGCGCGCTCATCGAACGCGCGAACGGCACAGCCGCGTTTTTCCTCGGCAATAATTCCGCGAACGGGAAAATCTGTCAGCTCACGGACGGAGCGTTTTCCGACGATGGCGCGGCCATCAATTCCTATTACTCGACGGCATTTCTCTCGCGCACCGGCGCAACGGGCCGCGATCTCTTTGGTTATCTAACGCTATACGCGCAGGGCTCCGGCACGCTGAACATGAGTGCTTTCACTCCTGGCAACGTCTCGGAAATTTCTCTCGGCGCTCTCGCGCTGGCATCGCCCGCGCCGCAGGATCTCGAATTGATGAGCAATTTCACCGCCGAGCGCGCCTCGTATCAATTCGGCGTGAATGCGGCTGGCTCCTGGTTTTCGCTGACGAAGCTCGTCCCGTGGTGCAAAGCTGCGCCATTTGCCCTCATCCGCGGACACAACTAAGCGTCAGGCGTAGCGTTTCCACGCGACGCTCACGGCGATGGTCAGGCAGCCCAGCGCACCAACCAAATAGCTGGCTACGTGCGCGAACGCGTCGGCCATGAATGCCGCTTGCTTGTCGAGAGGCAGCGCCAGCGCCCAGGCTTGCACCGCGGGAATGCTTCCGCTATTGACCATCCACGCGCCGACGAATGCCGCAGCTACAGTGCAGAGCGCCATCACCAGCGCAAGCACCGCCAGCGGACGCGCGAATCGCCGCCACGTTACCTTGGGCAATTTGCCCGCGCGTGCGGCAATCGCAAACGCTACGCCCGCAATCGCGCCCGCCCACCACGTGGCAATCACACCCCAGGCGAACGCCAGCAGAGTCAGGGAGCCGGTGTTCAAAATGCGCGGATGCGCAATCGTGAAGTATTCCGGGGAGACGCGAATCGTGATTTGATCCATCACGAGACCATACGCAATCGCTGCGAGCACCGGCAGCAAAACAATTTTCATCGCTTCGCGCGACAACATTTCACGCAGAAATGACGCGCCTCGATCGTTTTTTGCTTCTGAAACGATTTTTTCTGATGCGCCCATGACCCCGCCGCAAGTGGCACAGGCTTCAGCCTGTGATTCACGCTGTCGTTCGCGTTGCATCTTAACATCTCACACTGTTTTGCAAAGCGCGGCTGTCATTCTGAGGAATGTAACAAGCATTCAGCGAAACATTCTCGAGTCGGCCGTACAGTTCTCTTTCGCTGACCACTGACCACTGAGCACTGAGCACTGATCACCGATGTTAAGCATTCTCCAAATCGAAGCATTAAAGCGCATCAACACGCATCTCTACGAATCGCTCAAGCGCGTGGTGTCCGGCGTGAACAATCTCAAGCTCTCGCTCGACTCCGGCATCACCGACGGCGCTGACTTCGCACGCGTTTCCGCCGACGCGCTCACGCAAAACAGAATAGATCCCGCGAAGTCCGGCGTCCTGATGCGCGGCTCCGTGCCGCCAACGTGGTCCGGCGCGTTCACCTACGCGAGCACCACTTCGAGTATCACGTGGTCGTGGACTGGCCTCACCATTCTCCGCGCCGACGGAACGCAAACGCAAGTCGCTGATGGCTCGCTGGCCGTCAGCGGCCTCATGCCCGCGACAGCATATTTTTTCTATCCCTACTTCGACGACACGCAGCCGGCACTCGAGTTCGTTCTCGGCGGAACAGGTTTGCCCGGCGGGGCAGGGAATCCGCCGAACGCATTCACCGCGAAAACTATTTCCGCCGCCCAGCAGCAGGCGTTGCAAGGACGGATTCCGCTGTCCGCAGGCGGGATGTCCGCGGCAACAACTTCTTCCGGCACTGGCGGCGGCTCGGGAGGCGGCTCCGGATCGTGCGTACGCGGCAACATGCTCGTGCTCACAAAGCATCGGGGCCTGGTGCCGATTCATCGCGTGCGCGTCGGCGACCATATTCGCGGGCGCGAATCGTGGACGCAAATTGTCCGCCACGAAATTCATCTCGCGGAGACTTTCGTGCGCCTCACGTTGTCGAACGGAGACACGCTCGACGTCACGCCCCATCATGTTTTCACGCTGGCCGATGACTCGCCCGTGCGCGCGGAGCGATTGTGCCTGGGGGACATTCTCGTCGGGCGCTTCGGCTGGCTGACGTTGAAGAAAATCGAAGTGCTTGTCGAGGAAAGCACGAAAGTCATCGTCACCTGCGAGCCGGACCACGAATTCTTCGCTGGCCGCAACGACGCGTGCATCCTTACGCACAATTACAATTTCAGCTCATAGCGGGTGCCGCAGCCACAGGCTCGCTTGTGTTCCCCAACGAAGCTTGCGCGACGCGAAAAGCAATCTCGCCCGAGCTCAGGTCCATCGCCGCGTGAATCACTATCGCGGGCCACAGGGAGCCTGAAGCCACAACAACAAATGCAAAGATCAATCCAACAATAGCGGCCTTGGGAACGTACGCCGCACCCAGATAAATATGCACGCAGCCGAAAAGAAGAGAACTGAGGATCACAGCGACCAGGAGATTTGTCCACGCGGCGATGAGCCACATCAGGAAGCCGCGAAAGAGAATCTCCTCGCAGATCCCTGCGGTGAGCGATAGCAGCCAGAACCCACGTCTTTCGCTGCCCGTCTCAGGTGCGAGGCAATTGGCAAATTCAAGCTGTTTGCGCAGGGCCGCCACCGCTTTCGGCCTTGCCAATGCTTTCTGAACTTTCCGTCCTTGCAACACAAAAAAGACGACAGCGATTGCGGCGGCTGAAACTCCGATGGCCAATCGCCATGGGATAACAGAACCAAGCCAGAGCGCGCTCCACGAACGTCCTTGCATAATCCAGAGCGCCAAAACGTACAGCGTCGCAATCCATAGGAAGACGAACGTGTCTCGGTACATTTTTGTTCGCGCGCCAGTGACGCCGGCGCGAACCGCGCGGACAATATGCGGCCAGCGCCGCCACTCGACAATCTCCCTGACCACAATCAGACCCACCAACACATAATCAAAAACACCTGGCTTCATGAAGCAGTCCTTTCTCACATGTGGGGGCCTGAAATCCGAAAAATCTATTCCGCGTAAATGCGTACGCGCTTGCCGTTGCCTTTCGTAATGTCGACGTTGATTCGGTTCAACGCGGCTTGAAGGTCTTCATCGCCCATTTCCTCAAGCCGGCCAAAATGAACGCCGTATTCGTTTAGCCGATCCGCCACGCCGGTAGGCAAAAATGCCATCCAATGGCGTCCGCCACGCGCCAAACTCAGCGGCACGCGCACATTGACGTCATCGCGCCCGGGCCGCTCCACTTGAATGCGCAAGAATCGCGGTCTCGGCGTTTCGGAAGCGTTCTTCGCGCCAGCGGTCGGTTGAACATTCGGCGGCTGCTTGGCGCTCGCAGAGCCTGCGCCTGACAGCCTATCGAGCAGCCGTTCCGCGTCTTCTTGCGAAATCTTTCCTGCGGCCAGCATTTCCAGCACTTTCTTTGTTTCATTGGACATGTGCAGCTCCTTATCGGTTTTTTGGATAGCGAGTTTCAAGCGAGGCGTTCCAGCGCCTCATCTACAGTCAATTCTCCTCGCGCCAATTGCTCCAACACGTAAGCATTCGGCGTGGGCGCCTCGAAACTCTTGTCGAGCGCCGCGGCGATCGCGTTTAGCCGGTTCTTGACCGTGGGATAGCTGATATCGAACAGGCTCTCCATCTTCTTGAGCGAGCCGTGATGCCGCACAAATGCCATCACGAACGCCTGATCTTCAAGCGACAGTTTTCCGAGCGGGGAGACCTCGAAATCGCCGTCCATGGCCAGCCCACAGGATGAACAAACGGCCTTGCACAGCTTCATCGCCTGCTTGCAATTAGGACAGGATGCCTTTGAAATATCCATTCGTAACCCCCTATAAATTGATATTTGCCACTAGTAGATTAAGATTGTCAATCACAAAATTGAGTTTTCTTATGCCCGGCAGTTTCATCAGGCCGGAATCGAGCTTAATCCACGCTAATTGAGCGACTTACATGACAGGAAAACGCTACTTCTTATCGAGCTCGGCCGCTTGGTACCGCCACGCCACGCGCTGCGTCGAGGCTCACTACATCGTACTCGACAACGAGAATGAATGTGGAAACGATGGTGGGAACACTACTCGTCCGAGTGGAAAATTTGACACGCTCCCGCTACACACCAGCTCGGCGGGCGACCTGGCGACGGTATCAAAGATGATCTTCGTCCTCGTCACCGCCGATGAAGCCGCGCACATCGCCCTCGAAAATGATCCTGAAGTGGAAGCTCTGCCGCATCCGCTCTCTCGCGCGCCCATTTCTGAACGCGCTGCCGCCGCACTCGCGCGTTTTGGAGTAATGCAAGGCGATGACACGTTCACCGCCGCGGAAAAACTCGCGCGTATTCATCCGCTCTTGAAGCATAGAGTTTTCTGATGGTCATTCGTGAATACAAGGACGCGGATCTCGACGCGCTTCTCGCCATGCATCGCGCACAGGGATTCGAGTATCCGTTTCCCCATTTGCGCGACCCGTTGTTTGTCAGCAAACTTGTCGTCTGCGACGATGGATTGGCCGATTCGCACAGCCAAGTAACCGGGGGACTGGACCGCAATTCGGAAGGAAAAATTGTGATGGCTGCGCTGGCGCGGCTGACGTGCGAAATTTACTTGCTCGCTGATCCGCGCGCCGGAACGCCGCGCCAGCGTTACGCGCGTTTGCTTGAACTCCATCGCGCCGGCGCCGCCGATTTGCGCGCTCGCGGACTCGCTGACGCCCACGCGTGGCTCCCGCCGCGCATCGCCGCGCGTTTCGGTCGCCGCCTCGAATCGCTAGGGTGGCTTCGCGACAACGAATGGACCCCGTACTGCCTCCGCCTCCGCTAATTCGGGCGGAAGCGTTGTGGTGCAAACAAAAAGGCGGCATTTCTGCCGCCCTGAACTGAATAAAGCACTCACCCGCTTCTCAAACACTAACGCAGGGGCGAGTCTTTGTCAAGCGCATTTACCACAATGACAGCGGGCCCGGCGGGATTCGAATCCGCATCCCTCACTTAGCGGGTGAGCGCTCTATCCGTTGAGCTACGGGCCCATCGAGCAACCAGCTCGCGGAAGCGCACGCCCTACGAAGGACGGGCAAATCCTCGTTGCACTGTCGTCACGTATTATAACTCATCAGAGACGTACTGTCACGATTAGCAGAGAACGATCCTGAGTGTGGACTCCAACTCGCGTGGGTATCCATGCGCCGTTCCAGAACTGACCACCAAATGTAAGCTCACGAAAGGGAAATATCTATGAGTCGTGCCGCACAGCAGAAAACGCAGCAACTGACGCAGCAGCAGCTCGCGTCGCAAAATCAGCTCATCTCGCAGGCCAATCAGCAGGGCCAGCAGGACCGTTCGGCGCTCCTCCCGAATATCGAGCATCTCTTGAACGCTCCCGGCTACACGCCCGCAGAGCAATCCGCCATCGAACAGCAGGGGATGGGCGCCGCGCGCACCGCTTATGACGCCTTGCGCGAATCCGCCGCAAATCGCGTCGCGCGCACCAACAACGCCGCGGGATTCAACGCCCTCGACTCGCAGCTTGGCCGCGAAGAAGCGCAAAATCTCGCCGAGCAGGCCCGCGAAAATCAAATTCAGTTCGCCAACGAGAAAATTGGCGAGCAACTTGCGGGTCTCAACGCGCTCGGCAATACGTACAATATCGACACGAATCTTCTCGGGCGCGCCATGGGCGTTCCGCCGGAACTGCTCAATGTGCAGGAACAGTCCGCCAAGGGCGGCGCATCACTCGGCTCGCTTTTCGGAGGCCTTGGCCTCGCGGCCGGCACTCTCTTCGGTTAGTCGCTGCTTACCATACCAACGTCTCTGGCCAGAATGTTGCTTTTCTGTTGCAATCCGATGCAGTTTCCTTTTTGCAGCCAAATGCGACGGGTGCCAATGAGCGCCATCCTCGCGCCGCAATATCCATCGCGACCTGCTAAAATCAACACGATGAATGCGACAACAACGACTGTGCCGGCCCGTAAATCCTCTCGCCGGAATTTGCCTCCCGGACCGCGCGGATGGTTTGTGTTCGGTAACGTGCCACTTCCTGGCGGCGACTGGCTCGCGGGCTTCGAGCGCGCCGCGCGTAATTTCGGCGACGTGGTCTATTTCCAATTCCTTCACGTCCCCATGACCATGCTCGTGCATCCCGATGACATCGAATCCGTGCTGCTCACCGATCCCGCGAACGTTCACAAATCTCGCGACTATCGCGCGCTCTCGAAAGTCCTCGGCCACGGTCTGCTCACCAGCGAAGGCGAGGAGTGGCGCGCGCAGCGCAAGATGCTTCAGCCCGCGTTCCGCCGCGAAAACATTTTAAGCTACGCGCCGGTGATGTCCGAG
>DASUAV010000107.1:0-20773 GCA_035763605.1 Candidatus Acidiferrales bacterium | reverse complement strand
TTTGCGCAGAGCGCCGGCATTCACCACGATCGCCATATTGACGCTGGGTCTCGGCATCGGCGCGAACACCGCCATTTTCAGCTTCGTGGACACGTGGATCATCAAACCGATCCAGTATCCCCATCCCGCCCAGCTCATGGTACTTCTCGCGCATAATACGAAAAAGGGCTGGACACAAAATGCCGTGACCTCCACGGCGGATTTTTTCGATTTTCAAAAACAGACGACTGCGTTCCAAAGTACGGCGGCATGGGATTCCTGGAGTTTCAATCTCACCGGCGATGGCGCTCCGGAACTCGTGGACGGCGCGCGTGTGAGCTCGGATTTTTTTGACACTCTTGGCGCGAAACCGCTGCTTGGCCGAACCTTCCATGCGAGCGAAGACGCGCCCGGCGCGCCGCACGTCACCATCATTAGCGAAGGGCTGTGGAAGAGCCGTTACGGCCAGGATGCGCACATCATCGGTCGCAGCATTTACATCAGCGACGAAGCGTATACCGTAGTCGGCGTGATGCCCGGCAAATTCCAATTTCCGTTGCTGGGAATCAGCAATATCTGGACGCCGCTGGCTCTTACGGATGCAGAGCGCGCGGAACGCAATAGCGCCCGGTTCGATTCATTTGGCAGGCTCAAACCGGGCGTTACTCAAGCGCAGGCCGCGGCAGAAACCACTGCAATCTTCTCGCGTCTGGAAAAGTTATACCCGAAGACCAACACGAACATTACCATGCTGCTCAGCCCGATGGTCCACGAGATTACGCAAGAGGAAGGCGTGCCGGAAGTGATCATCTGCGTCTGGATTGTCGGGCTCGTGCTGCTGATCGCCTGCGCGAATGTCGCTAACCTGATGCTGGCGCGGGCGACGCAGCGAACGAAAGAAATGGCCGTTCGAGGCGCTCTGGGCGCGACAAAGACGCGAGTCATCAGGCAACTGCTTACTGAATCCCTGCTCTTGTTCACATTCGGCGGGGGCGCGGGCGTGCTATTTGGGTTATGGGGAATGAGGTGGATCGAATCCATGATTCCCGGGAGGGTGCGCGGCTATTTGGTGAATTATGGTCAAGTGAATCTGGACGGCGCAACGCTTGCCTTCACGTTCGGAGTGGCGCTGCTCTGCGGATTGATTTTCGGCCTGGCTCCCGCATTCGAGAGCTCCGGCGTGGATTTGAACCGGGCGCTCAAGGAAGCCTCCGGACAGGTCTCGCACAGCAGCCGCGGCGCGCGAATGCGCAAAGTCTTCGTCGCGGGCGAAATCGCGCTTTCGGTGGTGGTGCTAATTTGCACTACGCTGCTGGTTAAAAGTTTCATCATTTCAGCGACAGCGAGCCCCGGCTTTAATCCCGCGAACTTGATGACAGCCCAAGTCATACTTCCAAACGATAAATATCCGACAGACGCGCTCGCTCGAAATTTCGGCGATGAAACGCTTGCGCGAATTCATTCCCTGCCCGGAGTCATATCCGCAGGGGTGGCTAGCGCGATTCCGTTCGGCGGCTCGGGGCATAGCTATGAAGTGGAGGCCGTAGGAAAACCGGCGCCGCGTCCGGGCGAACAGATCGGCGCGCGCTGGGCCGCCGTTTCTCCGGATTACTTCGCCGCGATGCAGATGCCGCTGCTCAAAGGACGCGGATTTAGCTCCGCCGATGCTGCGGGCGCGCCAAACGTCGCTGTGATTGACCAGACGCTCGCAAAAAGTTTCTGGTCAAACGAAGATCCGATAGGGAAAAAACTAACGTTCGGTCCAAAACACATCGCCTGCACGGTCATCGGGGTAGTGAACGACATCAAGATGTATAACCTGCGCGGCCGGCCGGAACGGCAGATGTACGTACCGTTGGCGCAATTTGCGTCGCACGCGCTCGGATTTGTGGCTCGCCTGTCCGGAAATACTGCTGGTACCGGAGATGCGATGCGAAGCGCGATCTGGCGCATTGACTCGAGCCAGCCCGTTTCCATATCCGATTTGAGTACCTTGATGGCTTCGACCGAGGCGGGCAACCGCGTGCTCACGAAGCTGATGGTTTTCTTCGGCCTGCTGGCGTTGTTTCTCTGCGCGATTGGAATCTACGGCGTGATGGCGCATACCGTCGCGCAACGCACGCATGAAATTGGCATTCGCATGGCGCTCGGCGCCGCGCCGGCGGCCGTAATGCGGTTAATTGTGGCGCAGGCGTTGAAACTCACGCTCATTGGAATCGTCGTGGGAGTGATTGCCGCCCTGGGAGCCACTGGCCTGCTCGCGTCGGAACTGTATCAAGTCACGGCGCGCGATCCGGTTACGTTTGTTGCGGTGCCGTTCATCTTTCTGCTGGTGGCGATTGCCGCGTGCTACGTTCCCGCTCGCCGCGCTATGAACGTGGATCCCATGGTCGCGTTGCGCTACGAATAGCCGCTTTGGAATAAGCTGCCGCCGTATTATTACCTGCACGGGAAACTTCGACGTTATGGATTTCCACACCCTCGAAACGTGGGTAGTGAAACGGTAACGACAATGATGTATAACGGTACCTGCTGCGCCGCAGTTTACCCGCGAACTGTCACATCTCCGGCGGCTCAGGGCGTCACCGCATATGGGAAAATTCTGGCAGGACCTGCAATACGGCGCGCGCATGCTGTGGAAGAGCCCGGCATTCACGCTGATTGCCATGATCACACTGGCGCTCGGCATTGGCGCGAACAGCGCGCTTTTCAGCCTCGTCAACGCCGTGGTGCTGCGGCCGATGCCTTTTCCCAAATCTCAGCAGCTCGTGATTGTGTGGGAAACTGACGCGAACCGCAAAATCACGCGCGGCACGGCACCACCTGCTGATTTCCTCGATTGGCGTTCGCAAAACCAAGTTTTCCAGGGAATGGCTGCGTATGAACTCTGGATGTCTACCATCACCGGCGGCAGCGAACCTGAGCAGCTCTGGGGCGCGCACGTTTCGCCATCTATGTTTTCCATGCTGGGCGTGAAGATGTCGGTCGGCGGCGGTTTTCGCCCCGATGAGGAGCAGCCGGGCCATGATCAGGTGGTGATTCTTAGCCACAACGTCTGGGAAGATAATTTTGGGTCCGATCCGAACATCACCGCGCGCACAATCCTCATTGACGGTAAGCCGTACAAAGTTGCAGGCGTGCTGCCTCCGCATTTCAGTCTCTTCGGACTGAATCGTTCGCCGGATTTGTGGATGCCGCTGGCGTTTCCTCCTGCCGAAATTCGTAGAGACAATGCTTCTCTGGTCATTTTTGCGCGCCTCAAAGATGGCGTGACGCTCGCGCAAGCAAATGCGGACATGAGCGCGATCGCTCGCCGGCTCGCTGCGGAATATCCCGACACGAATCAGTCGACCGGCGCGCACGTAGCGCTGCTGCAAACTGAATTTGGAAAAACCATCGGAGACGCCCTGCTCATCCTGCTGGCCGCTGCCGGAGTGGTGCTGCTCATCGCCTGCTCCAATGTGGCCAACCTGATGCTTACCCGTTCCGCTGGACGCCAGCGCGAAATCGCCATCCGTTCGGCGCTCGGTGCCCGGCGCACGCGATTGATGCGTCAGTTGCTCACCGAAAGCATTCTCCTGGGTTTGCTCGGCGGCGCGCTGGGCCTGCTCTTCGCGTACGGCGCCATACGGCTGCTGCCACTTCTGCTGCCGGCCACAGGAAGCATCGGTGAAATTCCGCACGCCAACGGACTCGGGATCAATCTGCCCGTGCTCGCGTTTACATTTGTCGTCGCGATTCTGACCGGAATCATCTTCGGGCTCGCGCCAGCGTTCCAATCTTCGCGAACAGAATTAACCGAATCGCTCAAGGAAAGTGGCCGCGGATCGAGCGCGGGCAGGCAGAGCCGTTCAACGAGAAATTCCCTGGTCGTCGTCGAGATTGGAATGTCTCTGGTGCTTCTCGTCGGCGCGGGAACGCTCCTGCGCGGGTTGAGCGCGCTCCTCAATGCCAACCTCGGATTCAATCCCGAAAATGTCCTCTCGTTTCAAGTATGGCTTCCCGATTCGCATTACGCGACGGCCTCTGGCGTGCGCGGATTTTTCAATCAGGCCATCGCTAAAATGCGCGCCATTCCGGGCGTCAAATCCGCTGGCGCGATTAATTTCTTGCCGCTAACCGGCTGGACAGACCTTTCGAATTTTGATATTTCCGGACGGCCCTCGCCTCCTCCGAAGGAGGAATTTGTCGCCCATTACCGCGTGATTGATCCCGGCTACTTCAGCACCATGCAAATGCCGCTGCTGAAGGGGCGCGATTTTTCCGCCGCCGACGGCGAAAACGCGCAGCCGGTGGTCATCATCAGTGAGGCGCTGGCAAAAAAGTACTGGCCAAATGAAAATCCTGTCGGCCAGCAGATCCGCCTCCACTTGCAGCAGTCCAAAGCAGCTCCCTACCGTCCGGCGGTCAGCAGCGATTGGACAACCATCGTCGGCGTGGTTTCGAATTTGCAAGAGCGCGAATTCATCGAACATCAGCTTCCGCTCATCTACTTTCCCAGCGCGCAAGTGCCCTCGCGCATCATGCGGTTTGTATTGCGCACGTCTGTTCCGCCGGATTCGCTGGCTGCTTCCGCGCGGCAGGCGGTGTTCTCTTTGGATAAAAATCAGCCCGTCACCGAAATGAAATCCTTGCACGAACTCCGCTCCGAAACAGTTTCTCGCGAGGAGCTGAACGCAAAATTGCTGACATTTTTTGCGCTGCTGGCGCTGGCGCTTGCCGCCATCGGGATTTACGGCGTGATCTCTTATGGCGTGGAGCAGCGCACGCATGAAATTGGCATTCGCATGGCGCTTGGCGCGCGCCCGAGCGACGTTGTTCGGCTGATTGTTCGTGAAGGTTTCCGGCTCATTTTGGTGGGCATAGCGCTGGGTTTGGCCGGCGCGTATGCGTTGACAAACGTCCTGGCCGGTTTTCTCTTCGGCGTTAAATCCATTGACCTCCCCTCGATTCTCCTCGGAATCGCCATTTTGGTAATCTTCGCGCTCCTTGCATGCTACGTTCCCGCACGCCGCGCAACTCGCGTAGACCCGCTCAATTCTCTCCGCTACGAATAGGCTTCCCTTCCGCATTTGCGGAGTGTTCATTCTAGGAAGGGACTGTCCGTTTCCGGACACTTAGACTCGCAATGGATTCGCGGTCCCTGTGGTTACTGTATACAAACAAGGGGCTTACGAGCGCACTATTGCGGCAGGTAACGTGCCCGTTGGTTTTTCCTCACAGGGGATTACCATGAAAAACCTCTGGCAAGACATTCGTTTCGGCTCCCGGGCGCTCATCCGACAGCCGGGATTCGCTGCGATAATCATTCTCACGCTCGCCTTGGGTATTGGCGCGAACACGGCGATTTTCAGCGTGGTTTACGGTGTGCTCCTGAGACCGCTGCCGTATCCTCAGCCGGACCGCATTACACAAATTTCCATCAGCTACAACGGACAGCTCGATTATTCCGGGTTCGATGCGCGCGAATTCGATTTCTGGCGGACGCACAGCCAGCCGTTCGCGTTCGTAGCGGCTACAACCGGCGTTGGCTTCAATCTTTCCAGCGGCAACCAACCATTGCGCGTCCACGCGCTTCGCGTGTCGAAAGATTATTTCCGCGTGATGGGCGTGCAGCCGGCGCTCGGCCGCGAATTCAGTCGTGACGAGGACAGCGTCAACGGGCCGAATGTCGCCATTCTAGGCTATGGACTTTGGAAATCCGAATTCGGCGGAGATGCCGCTCTCGTAGGAAAACCCATTTCGCTCGATGGCACGCCCTACACAGTCGTTGCAATCATGCCGGCGGGATTTCAAAACGTGGGCTTGCGCGGTGATTCCGATATTGGCATCGAGCTATGGACAACGATTGGGCAGGTGGCGCACACCATCGGCAACGGCATCAATTACACGATCATCGCGCGGCTGAGAAATGGTGTTGCGACACAGCAGGCCAATAGTTATCTCGCCATCGCCCTGAAAGAATTCGCAAAAGAATTTCCTTCGCAGAGATTCTCGCCTCGCAATCACGCGGCATTCAGCGCCGAACCGTTGATTCGCATGGCTTCATTCGGCTACCGCACAAAGCTGCTGGTGCTGTTTGGCGCGATTGGATTTGTGCTGCTCATTGCCTGCGCGAACGTGGCAAATTTGCTGATGTCGCGTGCGGCTTCGCGCAGCCGGGAAATGGCTATTCGCACGGCGCTGGGCGCGAGTCGTGCGCGGCTCTTTCGCCAACTGCTCACCGAGAGTCTGGTGCTCGCAGTGCTCGGCGGGGCGCTGGGACTTCTTGTCGCAAATTGGGGACTGAAACTCCTTCTTGCGCTGGCGCCCACGGATTTGCCGCGCGCGAGCGCCATTTCGCTTGATGGCTGGGCGCTGGCATTTACCGCGCTGGTTTCTTTGCTTACTGGCGTGCTCTTCGGCATCGCACCGGCGTTTCAATCCTCTAAGACGGACATCAACAATTCGCTCAAAGAATCGGTTGGCCGCGCCACTGTGGGGGTTTCTCGGAGCCGCTTGCGAAGCGCGCTGGCTGTTGCGGAGATTGCGCTTTCGCTTGTGCTGCTGGCCGGCGCCACGCTCCTTGTGAAGACATTTGCGAATCTGCTGAATACGAACGCGGGATTCGATCCTCATCCTATTCTCACTTTGCAGACGTGGACCACCGGGCAAAAATTCACCGCAACTCCCTCGAAGGCCAATTTCTTTGGCGAGGTGATGAACCCAACGCAGATTTCCAATTTCTATCAAGGTATCCTTGACCAGATTCGGTCCGCGCCCGGAGTTCAAAGCGTTGCGGTTGTCGGAGGCGGTCTGCCGCTGGCCGGTGGCGGTAATGTCTACGTTTGGCTGCCATCCGAAGGCGAGGCACAAGGGCTTTCCGCGGATTTCCGTTCCATTAGCTCGGACTATTTCCGCACTTTGAGCATTCCGCTCCTGCAAGGCAGGCTCTTCGCTAAATCCGATTCTCCAGATGCCGCGAAAGTCGCTCTTATCAATCAGGAATTCGCGCGCGAGAAGTTTTCGAAGCGGAATCCGATCGGGCGGCTTCTAAATGTGAATGGAACACCGCGGCAGATCGTTGGCGTCGTGGGCGACGTAAAATCCTCAATCTATGGCACGGACGTGAGCAGCGGATTCCCTGTTCCTGCCACCGTTTTTATTCCGCTCGCGCAGGACACCGGCGAAATTCAGGAATTTCAGCATTACGGTTTGCCCGTTTACATCGTCGTGCGTACGTCTTTGCCGCCGCTCTCCATAAGCCGCGCGGTTGAGAACGCAATCCACAGCGCTGAACCTGAACTACCCATAGGCCATGTCGAATCCATGGAGCAGATTCTCTCAACATCGCTTTCATTTCAAAGATTCACCATGACGCTGATGAGCATTTTTGCCGGACTCGCGCTGATTCTCGCCACTTTGGGAATTTATGGCGTAATCGCGTATTCTGTAACGCAGCGCACGCATGAGATCGGCATTCGCATGGCGTTGGGCGCGCACCCTCGCGATGTGCTTCGCATGGTGGTTCGTCAGGGAATGAGGCTTGCAGGAATCGGAGTGGGCATTGGAATTGCCGGAGCGCTGGGGACGACCGGATTTCTGGCATCACAGCTTTATGGCGTTAAACCGTCCGATCCGGCGGTGCTTGCCGCAGTTGCCGCGACGCTCGTCCTGATTGCTTTGATCGCCAGTTATATTCCAGCGCGCCGCGCCTCGCACGCGGATCCGCTGGTGGCGCTGCGCTATGAATAATCTGAAAATTTTTCGGCACGGATAAGGGATCCACGATTTATGACAGGTTCAAACAATTCACACCGCTGGCGCGTACTGGTTGCCGACGATCAACCGGACGTGCGCGAGGCTCTGCGCCTGCTGCTGAAGGCGGAGGGATTTGAGATTGATACAGTGGCGTCTCCGTCCGCGCTGCTGGCTTCACTCGATACGCGCGAATTCGACGCGGTCCTGATGGATTTGAATTACGCCCGCGACACCACTTCCGGCCAGGAAGGTCTCGACTTGCTCACCGAAATTCGCAGCCGCGACAGCAGCTTGCCGGTTATCGTGATGACCGCGTGGGGCAGCCTGAATCTGGCGGTCGAGGCCATGCGGCGCGGCGCAAAGGATTTCATCCAGAAGCCGTGGGAAAACGCGCGCCTGCTGGCGATTTTGCGCACGCAAATCGAGCTGGCGCACGCGATTCGGCAAAGCGTGCGTCTCGAAGCGGAGAACCGCCTGCTTCGCGCGGACGGCCGCCCGATGTTCATTGCCGAATCAGCGGTCATGCGTCCGGTGCTGGATTTGATTTCGCGCGTCGGCCCGTCGGATGCGAACGTTTTAATCACCGGCGAGCACGGCACAGGAAAGGAAGTAGTTTCGCGCACGCTGCAAGCGCTTTCCACGCGCTCCGGAAAACCATTTGTCACCGTGAATGCCGGCGGATTGCCGGAAGGCGTCTTCGAGAGCGAACTTTTCGGGCATGTAAAAGGCGCTTTTACCGATGCGAAGACGGATCGCGTAGGCCGTTTCGAACTCGCCGATGGCGGCACGCTATTTCTCGACGAAATCGCTAACGTCCCACTGAATCTCCAGGCCAAGCTCCTCCGCGCGCTGGAAACCGGCGAGCTCGAACGGGTCGGCTCATCGAGCACGCGCCGGGTGGACGTGCGCATTCTTTCCGCGACGAACGCAAACATCCAGGCCGAGGTGGAAGGAGGCCGTTTCCGCGAAGATTTGCTTTTCCGCCTCAACACCATCGAAATCCACCTCCCGCCGTTGCGTGAACGGAAAGAGGACATTCCGCTGCTGGCGATGCATTTCCTCCGGCAATCCGCTCAACGCTATCGCAAAAATCTAACTGGTTTCGAGCCCGCAGCGATGAAACTTCTCTCGGAACATCCGTGGCCCGGGAACGTTCGCGAACTCGACCATTCCGTGGAACGCGCTGTTTTGCTGTCTGAGGGAATGGAAGTGCGCGCGAGCGATCTGGGTTTGCGCCAGGTGCGCGAAGCGAATATGCGCATTGAAGACATGAGCCTGGAAGACGTCGAGCGCGCGCTGATACAGAAAGCCATGGGCCGCTACGGAGGGAACGTCAGCCATGCCAGCAAGACGCTCGGCTTGAGCCGCAGCGCGCTTTACCGGCGGCTGCAAAAATACGGGTTGTGAAGCCTCTTGCGTACGAACGTCGCATTCTCGTCCGCGCGCTCCTTGCGGGCCTGATTGGGTCTGCTACTGCAATCATTCTTCTCTGGACGGGCCAGCATGACGCAAAAACCGCGTGGACGCTGACCATCATCATCGTCGTGGCGTGGCTGGGATTCGCCTTCAGCGCGCAAAATCGCATCACTTTCCCTCTGCGCACGCTTTCCAACATGCTCGCCGCGCTTCATGAGGGCGACTTCTCCATCCGCTCGCGCGGCGCGCTGCACAACGATGCTCTCGGCGAAGTGATGCGCGAAGTCAATGCGCTCGGCGAAACGCTGCGCCAGCAGCGGCTGGGAGCGGTGGAAGCCACGGCGCTTCTGCGCAAAGTGATGGAGGAAATTGACATTGCCGTGTTCGCGTTCGACTCTTCTGATCGCCTGCGGCTGATTAATCGCGCCGGAGAGCGCATCCTTAACCGGCCCGCCGAGCGCGCAATCGGCCGCACCGCGCAGGAGCTTGGCGTGGAGCTTTGCCTTACTGTTGAGACTCCGCACGTCGCGCAAATCGCGTTTCCTGGGAAAATGGGACGCTGGGAAATCCATCGCGGCAGTTTTCGCGAAGGCGGCAAGCCGCATCAGCTGGTCTTGATCTCCGATTTGAGCCATGCTCTCCGTGAAGAAGAGCGGCTCGCGTGGCAGCGGCTGATTCGCGTGATTGGACACGAACTCAACAATTCTCTTGCGCCCATCAAGTCGGTTGCGGAGAGCCTTTCCGGCATAATGTCGCGCTCCGATAAACCTTCGGATTGGGAAGATGACATGAGCCGCGGCCTCGCGGTGATTGCCAATCGCACTGATGGCTTGGCACGTTTCATGAACGCATACGCCCGTTTAGCGCGTCTTCCCGCACCGCAGCTCCAGCCAGTGGCTGTCGGAGCCTGGGTACAGCGCGCCTCGAGTCTGGATCCGCGAATGCGCATTCCCATTGAACACGGCCCGGAGATCACCATCCAGGCCGATCCTGACCAACTGGACCAAGTGCTGATTAACCTGGTGAAAAACGCCGTGGATGCCGCCAGCGAAACGGGCGGCGGAGTGCATGTTGGTTGGAGCACCGAAGACAGTTTTCTCGAGGTTTGGATTCGCGACGAAGGCCCGGGAATTCCCAGCGCGGGGAATCTTTTTGTGCCATTTTTTACTACGAAGCCGGGAGGCTCTGGGATCGGCCTCGTGCTCAGCCGTCAAATCGCTGAGGCCCACGGCGGCACTCTCAGCCTGGAGAATGCACGCTTTGGCCGGGGTTGCGAAGCGAGATTGCGTTTGCCGCTTATAAGGAATTGATCGAGCTTAAGGAAGATTCAGGCGGATTTGGCTCTGCGCCGCGTCCAGAATTCCGGCGCGGCTTTCGCGAATGCGACTCCCACGCGCAAATCGGCGCGCTTGGGCCGTTTCTTCAGCGTCACCACGTAACACTCCTGCTCCTCTTTGGTGAGCCGGTTCATGACCAGCAGCTTCTGCCCGCGGCGGACGTTTGCCGCCTCGTCCAGATGCAGCAAGCCGCCATTGGCATTCACTTCCAGCGTGTTTGTCTCCTCATGGAATGGCTCATCGCTGGAGGTATGTCCATAGACAAACAGGGGCACGTAAACGCTCTGTCGCGAGCTGCGGCGCCGTTCAGCGATTTGCTCGTCCATGGCCTGTCGTATCAAGTCCCAAATGGCACTCACCGATTCACCTTCGCAAGGGCGGAATCGAAGGATATACCATATAAATCGTACACGAAGCCGCAGACCGGCACAATGGGGGAACGTTCGAACGGGGAGCCACCTATCATCGGCATCGCGTTTGGATGGGGCCAATGAAGGCACAATGGGGGAACGTTCGAACGGGGAGCCACCTGGCTCCGGAGAGGCGCGCGTCCCCCGGAGCCACCCTTCTTGGAATGTGCGGCTTACTTGCCGAAGCTCTGGATGGCCGCGGTTTCGTTGTCGTACACGTCGAAAACCGTCATCAGCTTGGTGACTTGCAGCACCTCGCGGAATTTCGACCCCAGGTTGCAAAGTTTCAGCGTGCCGCCCTGCGAACGCGCGCTATGGAACGTGGCCACTAATGTCCCGAGGCCCGCGCTATCAATGTAGGTCACGTTGGACATGTTCAGCACGATTTTTTTGTGATTGCTCGACAGCAGCCCTTTCACTCTTTCGCGGAACGAGTTGCTCTCCTCGCCCAGCACAATCCGTCCATCCAAATCCACGACGGTGACTCCGCTTACCTCTCGATCCGTCATTCTCAACGCCACGTTATTCGCCTCCTGGCAAATTCGAATTCATCTGCTTGAGCCCGTGCTCTTGAAATTCCCTTTAGGAAACTGATGGCCGTGAATATCAGTAATAATCCGAACAGGACATATAATACCCGCAGGCCGCGCAAATCAGCTTGCACTTATGCTGCTCCAAACGACGAAAGCAGACCGGGCAATACACCGACGCATTCGGAGCCTCGGGCGTTGCATTCCCCGCCGCGCTTTCCCGTGCGCATGACTTTAGAGCCGGCGATTTGGCCGCATCTTTCATGCGCTTCGGCCCAAAGGTTATAGCATATCCGGCGTGGAAAAGCTTCCATCGAGCGCCAAATTCAGCGTTGGTATTGTATTTGCCCTCGGCCGAGCGTTTACTGCACCGACGGACCATTCGGTTTCGCAGTAAATGAGGCCATGAATTCGTGCGATCCTATGTGTGCAACCGTCGCATTCGGGATAGCATCAGTTTGAATAGAGAAGCGGTTAGCCGGAGTACGCCATGGTCAACTATGCGAAGAAGTGCCTGCTTCTTGTATC
Organism: Candidatus Acidiferrales bacterium; assembly: GCA_035763605.1. Classification (GTDB taxonomy): domain Bacteria; phylum Acidobacteriota; class Terriglobia; order Acidiferrales; family UBA7541; genus DAHUXN01. The sequence continues at coordinate 8,833 of DASUAV010000107.1, read as the reverse complement.
CGGACTGCTCATTTGTTTGCCGGGAGTTTTCGCGCAGAGTCAATTGCGCCATGTACCCGCGAATCCGCCGCGTATGCCGATAAATCAAGCTCCTGCATTTCGCGCCCCGATCCGGAATTCATTTCGCAGCTCAACTGCCGCGCATCCTCGGCCAATCTTTGTGCGCATGCCTGCGCCGCCTGCGCAGCATCGCGGAACATCTTCGACTTTCTTGCAACCGGCGTCCTCAGGTGAATCCAACGTGACAGTGATTCCGAGCACCGTTTTTCCCGCCGGCTCATTTACGGACCTGAACAATCTAGGCCCGTTTTTGAACACCAGCACACCGGGCCTCGGTTTCGATTTTCCGCATCTCGCGGCGTTGAATCACGATCTGGGCGTGCGCGCGATTATTGATCCGGTGACGCAGCATGAACTGGCGCTCACCGAACAGTTGCTGAACAGCCAGCGCGGCGTCGCAACGACCTCGGCGTTTGTTCCATTTTTTGGCGGAGCAGATTATTCCGAGCCGGTTGCGTATCAGCAGCCTCCTCAGATCATCGTGCTGCAACAGCCAGCTCAACAAGTGCAGTCCGCGGAAGAAGCCACTCCTCCCGCAGCTTCATCTTCCGCCGCGCCCGAGGAGCCGGCTTTGCCGCCGGTAGGCGAATTTGTTTTAGTGCTGCGAAGCGGCAAGCAGATCAAAGCGGTGGCTTTCACTCGGCAGAACGATTCCATCGTGTACGTCACGAGCGATGGCGCTCGCAATTCATTCCCAATCGCCGAACTTGACGCTGCTGCAACCGAGCAAGTCAATCAACAGCATGGCACGCCGTTGAAGCTGTCCCTCTAACTCTGCGCTAATTCGGACGTTTTGGAATGCACAAGGCTGCGGCGCCGGCAATTCCGGAGTCCTCTCCATAATGCGCGCGCAGCATGGGAATCTCCGCGCATCGCGAATTGATGCTCCAGTCCGGCAGGCGCTTGCGGATGTGCTCAAACCATTCGGACATGAGCGCGCCCATTCCGCCGCCGAAGATAATCACGTCGGGCTCGAGCAAATCAATGATATTCCCTAGCCAAATCGCGAGCAGATCGGCGGTCTGCTGCAAAATGGATGCGGCCAGCGCGTCTCCGGCGCGCCAAGCCTCGGCGACAACTTCCGCAGTGACGTTTTCGGCTTTGCCGTTTGCACGAGTAAGCAGCCTTTCCGCCGCCGCGCCGCCATTCGCTAATTTCTCCCGCGCTCGTTTCGCGACGGCCGGGCCTGCTGCCAGCGCTTCGATGCAACCCAACTTGCCGCACGCGCATTTCGGCCCATGAAAATCGATGGACACGTGGCCGCCCTCCGCGGCGCATCCAGTGCGGCCATGATAAATTCGCCCGCCGAAAATGACGCCAGTTCCGATGCCTGTGCCGAGCGTCGCGTAGAAAACTGAGTCGTATCCTTTGCCTGCGCCCCACAGCGCTTCGGCGAGTCCGGCGGCATTCGCGTCGTTGTCCAGACGAATGGGCAATTTTCGCCAGGTCTTCAGCTTTTTTGTAATGTGCAGATTTCGCCAGCACGGCAGGTTTGGCGGATTGATGATGATGCCGGCGCGGGGATCAAGAGGCCCAGGACTGCTGATCCCTATTGCTGCAACCGAGTTTTGCAGGCGCGGTTTCATTTTCAGCGCCGCCTCGATTGCCTTCTCGACGGATGCCAGTCCTTCTGTCTCGCTGCCATTGCTGGACATCGGCACGCGCGTTTTGCATAAGATTTTTCCGCGCGCGTCCACAAGCCCGGCGGCGACTTTCGTTCCGCCGACGTCCACACCTAAATAGATTCTGCCTTCTGACGGCATTTGCTTGTCCCGCCTCCTGCGCGCGGGCATGATAGCGCGAGCCGCGCTAAACGTGTATAGTTTCGCCGCTCGGATTCGCTCAGGCATTCAGTATCCATCCATTATTCATAAGGGGACGACGCCATGAACAGCGCCATTGCCGGAGTTTTGCTGCTGGTGGTTGCGGGAATCATGAACGGCAGCTTCACGCTTCCGATGAAATTCACTCGCGAGTGGGCCTGGGAAAATACATGGCTCGTGTGGACTATCTGGGCGCTGGTGATTTTTCCGCCGCTCATGACGCTGCTCACCGTTCCTCACCTGCATGGAATTTATTCGACGGTTCCCGTGATGACCACTCTGATTGTGGCCGGGTGCGGCGCGGGATGGGGAATCTCGCAGGTTTTCTTCGGGCTGGCCGTTGATTCGGTCGGCATCGCTCTGGCGTTTTCGATCATTCTGGGAATTGCCGCCGCCGTGGGAGCATTATTCCCGCTGATCCGTTTTCATGCCGACCAAATCTTCACGCCGAGCGGACTCTACGTGCTGGCCGGCGTGGCGCTGGTGATCGTGGGCGTGGCAATCTGCGCGAAAGCCGGGCGCAAACGCGAGGCCGCGCTGGGCCAGGCGGTGGATCCAAATAAGGCGTCCATGATGCGCGGAGTGATTTTTTGCATCATCAGCGGCGTAGGCTCGGCGCTTGTAAATATAGGGTTCACATCAGGCTCGCAACTCGCGAATGCCGCGGAACGCGCCGGCGCAGCGAAGCAATGGGCACCAAATGCGATTTGGCTGCCGCTGATGCTGGCCGGCGGAATTCCCAACTTGCTCTATTGCATCTACCTGATTCGAAAAAACCGCACAGCGAATCGCTTTTCACGTCCGCGCACCGGCGGATACGCTCTTCTGGCCGCAGTCATGGGAGTTTTTTGGTTCGGCAGCACGCTGCTCTACGGAATCGCTGCCGGAAAAATGGGCTCGCTTGGCACCGTCGTCGGCTGGCCGCTTTTTATGTCATTGATTGTTATCACCGCGAGCATTTGGGGCGTATTGACCGGCGAATGGCGCGGTACAGGGAAGCGTCCGCTGCAAGTTATGTACAGCGGAGTTGCCGTGCTGATTTTGGCGATCATCGTACTCTCGCGTGCAAGTTAAAATTGCGCGAGCAAAAAAATCCGGCTCTGCCGCACGAGATCAACGACAGAGCCGGAGGGTTCGCAGGATGTTGCGAGCTATTTCACGGGTTTTACTGTGATTGGGCTTCCTCCAAACACCGTCGGAGCGCCCGCTGACTGAGCGGCGCGATTGTACTCGGCCACGTCCGTCTTCAGCGCTTCGTTGAACCGGCTGATGAACTCTCCGTTCTTCCGGAACATCTCTTCCATCTGCGCCCGCACCAGCGGCGAAGTTGGCTCGCCATATGAGCCTCCTCCTCCCGCAAACATCGTGCGCTGAAGCTGGCTGTGGAAGTCGGTGAGTTCGTGAATGTCATCTTCCGAAACGTTGTGCTGCACGCTCGGGCTGTAGACGCTGTCCTTGATTTCATTCAGCTTTTTCTCAAGCTTGCGCCCGCGGCCCAGAATCGCGCGGTACTTGGCCTGCTCTTGGGGATCCTTGCTGTTCTCCACGGCAGAACGAAAATCGCCAAGCTCCTTTTCGATGCCGTTGATGCGGTTGAGCATTTCGTTTAACGCGCTGATCTGGTTGCGTGCTTCGAGGCCGCTCCGCTCCTGTTCGCGGAAAATTGCCGGATCCACGTGGAGATTGGGGTCCGCTTCCACGGTCACGTTTTGCGTTTGGGTTTCTCCATTCGCGGTGACGGAAATTTTGTACGTCCCCGGCGCGACGCGCGGCCCGCGATTGAAGTTGAAGAAGCCGCCTCCGCCGCGCGGTGAAGATTCGCCGGCGAGCGGCGTAGCTCCATCGGCGGACATGCTCCAGACGTAGCGATTCACGCCCGCTTCACCAGGTCCGTATTCGGTCGCAACGGTATTTCCTTGGGCGTCGCTCACCACGATTTTTACCGGCCCTTCATGCTCGCGGCGCTGTTCCGCATTTGGTTTGATTTCCGATTTCAGGTAGTAGTCAATCAGCGCTCCCGATGGGGCATTCGGCGCCGAGTAGCCATTGCCTTGTCCCTCGCCCGTCCGCCACGTGTGCCACATGATTCCCGGGGCGGGCGTGAACAGATGAAACGCGCTCGACTCCACTTCCGGCGTGAGTTCTTCGAGCGGACGGATATCGTCCAGCACGAGAATCCCCCGCCCGTGCGTGGCGACGAGCAAGTCGTGCGAGTTCTTTACGAATTTCAAGTCAAAGACCGGAGCCGTCGGGAAATTCGATTTCAGCGGCTGCCAATGGTCGCCGCCATCCCGCGAGTAGTAGAGACCGGTATCCGTTCCTGCAACGAGGAAGCCGCGCTGGTTGGGATCTTCGCGAACCACGTGCGCCGGCGAGCCATCTGGAAGCCCGTCCGTGATTTTCTTCCACGTTGCGCCGTAATCATCGGTGCGATAGACAAAAACGCCGCGATTATCCAGCATGTGCGCATCGTAGGTAATGTACGCGGTTCCCGCATTGAACGGCGACACGCCGACCTGATATACGCGCGCCCATTCCGGCGCACCGGAAATATTTTTCGTGACGTTCGTCCACGTTTTTCCGCCGTCGCGCGTCACCTGCACCAATCCGTCATCGGTGCCCACCCAAATCACTTTGGGATCCGTCGGCGCGAGCGTGATGCACAGTATCGTGCCGTAGGTTTCCGCACCGCTGATGTCGTGCTGCACCGGCCCGCCGGAAATCTCCTGCTTGCTCTTGTCATTTCGCGTGAGGTCGCCGCTAATCGGCGTCCACGTTTTTCCGCCATCAGTGGTTTTGAACAGCACGTTTCCGCCGAGGTAAACCTCGTTCGCGTCCGTGCGCGAAACGGCAATAGGCGAAGTCCAGTTGAACCGGTATTTCAAATCCGACGGTTTCATTTCTTCCACGCCGGGCAGATATGGACGAATGGAGCGGCTGATATGCGTTTTCAAGTCGAGCCGGTTGACAGACGCATTCTGCGAATCGCTGTACACAATGTTCGGATCGCTCGGAGCGGGCACGGCATATTCGCCGTCGCCGCCTGTTACCGTGAACCAACTGCTGCTCACCGCGCGATTATTGCCTAAATCCGACGACGGGCCGCACCACGCGCTGTTGTCCTGCAAGCCGCCGCACAGATCCGGCGGCTGCTTGTTGTCTGCGGCGACCATGTAGAACTGTTCGATGGGCAACGTATCGAGAAAACGCCAAGTCTTCGCGTCGTCAGTTGAAAGAAAGACGCCTCCATCGGTGCCGAGAATCATGCGATCGGGATTTTTTGGATCAATCCACAAAGTGTGGTGATCAGAATGCACGCCGCGGTCCGCGACAGTCGCCGTTTTTCCGTTATCCGACGACTGCATCATGTTGAACGACATGAAGTACACTTTGTTTTCGTTCTCCGGCGAGACAATCACTTTGGAAAAGTAAAACGCGCGCACGTCCAGCGCGTGGCTGTCGCTCACCGCCGTCCACGAGTTGCCCATGTCTTCCGACTGCCAGAGCATTCCGCGCTTCGCCGCAATCAGCGCGTACACGTGATTCGGATTCGTCGGCGCAACCGCCACCGCGCTGCGTCCCCAGGGGCCTTCCGGCAAGCCTTTGCTCACTTTCTGCCAGGTCTCGCCGCCATCCGTCGAACGATAAATGGCGCTGTTCGGGCCGCCATCCTCGATGGTCCATGGATATCGCCGGAATTCCCACATGCACGCAAACAGCTCGTTGGGATTGCTCGCAGCCATCGCCAAATCCGCGGCGCCCGTTGTGTCGTTCACGTAGAGAACTTTCTTCCACGTTTTGCCGCCGTCTGTCGTTTTGAAAACGCCGCGCTCCGCGTTCGGCCCCCAAGCGTGTCCAAGCGCGGCCACGAAAACCGTGTTCGGATCCTGCGGGTCGATCTTTATGGAGGTGATGTGCTGCGAATCACCGAGGCCCATGAACTTCCATGAATTCCCGCCGTCGCCGGAAAAATAAACGCCGTCGCCGTCAATCACGTCGTTGCGGATATTTCCTTCGCCGGTGCCCACCCATACATCATTGGGATTCGAAGCGGCTACGGCGATTGCGCCGATGGAGGCCGTCTTTTCGTGCTCGAAAATCGCTTTCCACGTCATGCCTCCGTCAACGCTTTTCCAAACGCCTCCGCCGCCCGCACCAACGTAATAGACGTTCGGATTTCCGGGCACGCCCGCGACTGCCGCGACGCGTCCGCCCGCCGTTGCCGGGCCCAAGTCGCGAAATTCAAGATGCGCCAGAACGTCATGTGTTTTCGACTCCGAAGCAGATTGCTCTTGTGATTGCTCCTGTGCACCAAGCGCAGCAGGCAGAATCAACAATGCCAGCGCGAACACTCCGGCGTAAAAAATGCGGAACTTTGCCATCACTTTCCTCCTTTAGAATTTTGGAAATTATGAGTGTGAGAAAGAAATTCCATGCCGATAGAAAGGTAATCCATAATCATCGCGAATTGACGAACAGAGCCGGCCGGAATAAGCACCTTACAACTTGTGGAAATTCGTATGAACCGAATACGGACGTACGAAACGCGATTCAGGTTACATATTCAAAAAAAAGCGGAGTCGGAAAATGGCTCATGCGCCTTCCGCCGGGAAGTCGAATTCTACCAAACCGCTGCGGAATCCTCTGGTCTTAATCGCGCCAAAGAAAATTCCCGAGGCCATCCAGATGCCTCCAGCGAGCTGGGCCTGCCATCCCAAGTGCAGCCAGATAAAGCCGCAAATCGCGAAACCGAGCACCGGCGGCGCAAAATTGACCAAGCGTTTCCGAGGCTCGCGCCAGTAGTAGTGCACAAACGCGGAGGCGTTCACGCCCATGAAAGCGATGAGCGCTCCGAAATTGAGCAGCTCCGCACCCATCGCGTAGCTCATCATGAACGCTCCCACAAGAGCGATCGCGCCAACCAGCAGCACATTGTTCCGCGGAATGTGATTCTTGGCGTCAATCGCGCCAAAAAAAGAGCGCGGCAACGCATTGCTGCGCCCCATTCCATACAAAAGCCGCGCGGCACCGAGGTGCGAGCTCATCCCTGAGCCGATGTTGGCCACGAGCAGTGTGAGATTCACGAGACCAAACAGGAAAATGCCGCCGACTCGTCCCGAAATGTGCACGAACGCGGTATCAATATCCGGAAACGCCTGCGAAGCGGGCCAGACAAGCTGCGCCAGATAAACTTCCACGGATGCCAGAGCGCCGGTAATCACGCAGACCAGCACGGTAGCCAGCAACACGTTCCTTCGCGGATTTTTCACTTCTTCGGAAAGAGTGGAAATTCCGTCGAATCCAATATAGGTGAGCACGGCGATGGATGTGCCGCGAAAAAGCGCCGACGAAGAAAACGTCTGCGGATTGTAAAACGGATGCGTGAAAAATCCCGGACCATAGGCCGGTAAGCGATAAATGTACCGAATGGTCTCAAATACGAAAATCACGATGACAACGCCCATTCCACCCGCAAGGAAGCGATTGATGCGCGCAGAAGTTTCCACTCCGCGCAGATTCAGCCACGTGAAAAGCAGCGCGAAAAAAATCGCCCACAGGAAGTACGGCATCTGCGGAAAGAAATTCTGCGCGGCTTTGCTGCACCAGATCGTGCAGATCAACGGATTCAAAATGTAATCCATGGCCATGCTCCACCCGGTGATGTAGCCCAGCGCCGGATGAAGCTCGCGTCCCACGTACGTGAATGCCGAGCCCGCGCTCGGATAGACCCGCGCCATGCGTCCGTAGCTGATGGCCGTGAAAAGCATCGCTACCATGGCGATGAGAATCGCGCTGACGACGTGCCCGCGCGCCGCCGTGCTGACAACGCCAAATGAAGGCATCGGCGCCACAGGCTGAATGATGACGATTCCGTAGAGAATCAGGTCCCACAGCCCAAGCGTCCGCCGCAAACCGGGGGCGTTGGCCGTCACGCGTGATGGTTCGCCGGGCATCAGCGTGCCTGTGTCCGCTCGGACGCGCACTCAATGTGCATCAGTGGATTGTGCCCGCATCGGGCGAGATGCGCCTTGCAGAATGAGATTCTTCGCGGAAAAGCTGCACTGTTTCGGGTTCGATATTCCAGCCCGCAATCTCGGCATGCGCGCCGCTTTTCAGCTTCATCCATGCAGGAAAGCGCGCTGAAACTGTTCGGCTCTCGCCCGGCAGCAATTCCAAATAATTGTCGCTCCAGAAAACCGGCAGTATTTCGTTGCCATTCGCATCTCTAATAGCCAGCGTTATCTGAAAAGCCAGATGGCTGCTCGCGTTTTGCAATCTCAGCTGCACTTCATCTTCTTTTCCTGATTTCCGCTCGGCAGTAGCATTCAGTTTCACGCCCGGCAGTTGCTCAAGCATCCGCAAATTTTCATAGGAAGTCACTTGCGTGCCCGCGTCCGTGCTTTGTTCCCACGCAAAAGCTGCCGGCTGGCTCGAAAGCCAGTAAAAGTTCGAGTTGAGAACCTTTCCCTCCTGATTGAGCAATCTCAACTTCACAAAATACACGCGCGGTCCCGGCGTATTTGGGAAGGGCGGAATCGTCAGCACGCGCTGGCTGGAATTTGCGCCCGCATCCAGATGCACGCTACGCGAAAAAATCGTATTCAACTGAAAATCGCAAACCGTCGCTTCCGCCTGCAATCCGGCGACCGGATGATAAAAGCCGTTCACCACCACCACGCTGCGATCGTCATACGAATACTGCACGTGCAGCATCTCATTCGCTTTTTTCGCCCCAAAGTAGCCACCCGCGGGCTGCAAATAATAATCGTAAAGGTGCCAGAACAAAGAAGGCCACGCATTATTCAGCATCCACTGGATCACGCCAGTCGCGTTGTATTTGTTGCGCGCGTACGCCTCGAACATCGCCCGCTCGCCCTCGTACGTCATCGCCTGCGCTTTTCTCTCATAATCATTCAGATCCTTCGGCGCGCCATACATTTGCGTCATAG
>DASUAV010000106.1:0-3806 GCA_035763605.1 Candidatus Acidiferrales bacterium | reverse complement strand
TCGGCAATCTGATCGAGAATGCGATTGGCCACGTCGAATTTCGACATTTTCGGCAGCGGAATCTCGCGCCCATCGCGCAAAAACAGAGTAACGATATTTGTATCGGTGTCGAATCCCGCGCCTTCTTGCGTCACGTCGTTGGCGACAATCATATCAGCGCCTTTTGACGCCAATTTTCGCCGCGCGTTTTCCGCGACGTGTTCGGTCTCCGCCGCAAATCCCACGAGAACCTTCGCGCTTTTCTCGCGCCCCAATTCCGCCAGAATGTCTGCTGTCGGCTCCAAGTCCAAACTCAACGGGCCTTCCGCCCGCTTAATTTTTTGCACTCCCGCCGTCGCCGGACGGTAATCCGCAACCGCAGCCGCCATGATAACTGCATCCGCGCCGCGCGCGTGCTCCTGAACAGCGCGATGCATCTCCTCCGTCGAGCGCACCGGAATCCAGTCCACTTCGTTCGGCGCGCGCAACTCGGTGGGCCCGCTGATGAGCGTCACATGCGCGCCGCGACGCGCCGCCGCATCCACCAGCGCGTAGCCCATTTTTCCCGACGAACGATTGGTCAGCACGCGCACCGGGTCAATATCCTCAACCGTCGGCCCGGCGGTAATCACCACGTGCATCCCGTCAAAATCGTGGCGCAATCCGAGCGCTTCGCAAACGGCGCCGGCAATCGCCTCGTTTCCGGCAAGCCGCCCCGCGCCAGTCATTCCGCACGCCAGATAACCTTCATCCGGCTGCACGATGCGCACGCCGCGTGCACGCAGCGCCTCCAGATTCTTTTGCGTCGCGGGATGCTCCCACATGTTGACGTTCATCGCCGGCGCGACAATGACGGGAGCTTTGGTTGCCAAATAAAGCGTAGTCAGAAAATCATCGGCGATTCCGTTGGCCAGTTTCGCGAGAATATCAGCCGTCGCCGGCGCAATGAGCAGCAGATCAATTCGCTGCGCCACGGCGATGTGCTCGATGGCGCTTTCGAGATTCGCGGCTCTCTCCGCATCGCCAAAAAGCCCGGTGATGACTTTCTCGCCCGTGAGCGCAGCAAACGTAAGCGGCGTAACGAACTCCTGCGCGGCTCGCGTCATTATTACTTGAACGGCGAGCTTCTCCTGCTGCAAGCGGCGCACCAGTTCAGCCGCCTTGTAGGCCGCAACGCCTCCCGAAACTCCCAACGCGACGCGCATTTCTCGTCCTCAGTCCAACACCAACGGCACGAACGCTGGCGCGCTACTTCCTGCGCTTTCCGTCCTGGTTTTCGTCCGCGTCTTTTTCCGGCTGCTCGAATTCGAGCAAGCCCTTTCGCAACTCTTCCTCGGCGACGCGCGTGTATTTGTGATTCTTCGGGTTATCAACGAGCGGACGCCCTCCGGCCATAAGCTGCCGAGCGCGCCGCGCGACGAGTACTACGTACGCAAACTTACTGTCTGGTGGCTGGTTCGAAACCGCCATGAGTGCATTATCCTCCGAAGGATTTCAATATCTGATGGACGCGCTGGCGATTGCGTTTCGTTTCGCACCGCGCGCATTGCGCAATGGCCCGGACCGCCTCTCCCGCGCGGTCCACATCCTCGTTGATGATTACATAATCGTATTGTACATAGCGTTCCATCTCGATGCGAGCCTGTTCGAGCCGCCGGGTGATTTCGTCCTGGCGGTCTTGATTCCGCGCTCGGATGCGCTTTTCCAATTCCTCGCGCGACGGCGGCACGATGAAAATCGCCACCGATTCCGGCAGTTTCCGCCGCACCTGCTCCGCGCCCTGCACATCAATTTCGAGAACTAAGTCCAGGCCCCGCGCGCGCGCTTCCTCCAGCGACTTTTTCGGCGTGCCGTAACTATGCTTCCCGAAAACGCAGGCGTGCTCGAGAAATTCCCCGCGCTCCGCCATTCCGCGGAACTCCTCGTCCGATACAAAATGATACCACTTGCCCTCGCTTTCCTTCGCCCTCGGCGGACGCGTGGTTGCGGAAATCGAAAGCATGGTTCCCGGCAATTCCAAAAGTTTTTTCACCAGCGTGGACTTTCCCGAGCCGGACGGGCCTGAAATGATGAATATGATCGGTTCGAAGGAATCGGCCATTGGCTATTCGACGTTTTGCACCTGCTCCCGCAATTTCTCGATCTCCGACTTCAATTCCAGCCCCAGTTGGGTGATTTGCAGGCCTTCTTCCGCGCCGCTCGCTTTCGAGAGCAGCGTATTCGACTCGCGCTGCATTTCCTGCAAGAGGAAATCCAGTTTCTTGCCGGCTTCGCCGCCGCCGGCGACAAGCGCGCGAAATTGCTTCACGTGGCTCCGCAAACGCGCCAGTTCCTCGGTCGCGTCGCTGCGTTCGGCCATAAGCGCCGCCTCTTGCGCGATTCTGGCCGGGTCCAGCTCATAATTTTGCATCAGCTCTTTTGCGCGGGCTTCGAGCTTCTTCGCGTACGCTGGGCGAACGCGCTCTGCCAGAATCTCCGCTTGAGCCGTCGCGTGCTCTACGGCATTCAATCGCCGCGTCAGCTCCTCGCGCAGCGCCTGCCCTTCCGCGCGGCGCATTTCATCAAGCTGCTCGATGGCGCGCACCAAGCCCGTGCGAAGCGCATCCGCGAGACTTTCCATCTCTTCCTGCGCGGGAGCGGTAGACGCTACTCCCGGCAAACGCAGAATCGTGGCAACATCCAATTCCGTTTTCAATCTGAATTCTTCGCTGAGTGACTTGGCCGCCTTCAGATATGACGCCGCCACTTCGCGATTGATGGACACGTCGTGATTCTTCGCCGCTTGCACCTGAACAGTCACTTCCACGTGCCCGCGACGGAAACGCTCCTGCACGCCCTTGCGAATTTCCGCCTCCAGCAACTCCCATCCCTCCGGCAGCCGCACGCGCATGTCCAAAAAGCGGTGATTCACGCTTTTCAAGCTCAGTTGCACGGCCCAGCCATTTTTCTCCGCGCGCGCCTGCGCGTATCCGGTCATCGATTTCAGCGGAGCGGCGGACATTCCAGGGGCAGACATTCTACACGGGTCCTGCGGGCATCGGCGGCTCGATTTCCTGAAATTGCAGATTGTACAGCCGCGCGTACGCGCCGTTGCGCGTCAGCAATTCCTCATGCGTGCCGCGCTCGCGAATCGTTCCTTCTTCGAGCACTACAATCAAATCCGCGCGCCGCACCGTGGATAGCCGGTGCGCAATCACAAAAACGGTGCGATTCTCCATCAGATTATTCAGCGCGCGTTGAACCAGCATCTCGGACTCCGAATCGAGCTCCGAAGTCGCTTCGTCGAGAATCAATATCGGCGCGTCCTTCAGCAACGCGCGCGCAATCGCCAGCCGCTGCCGCTGGCCTCCCGAGAGTCGCTGGCCGCGGTCGCCGATGCGCGTCTGATACCCCTGCGGCAATTGCGTGATGAACTCGTGCGCCAGCGCGGCTTTGGCCGCCGCAGCCACGCGGCCTTCCGGCAAATCCGGCCGCCCGTAGCACAAATTGTTCCACACCGTGTCATTAAAAAGAATTGTCTCCTGCGTGACGATAGCCATCTGCTCGCGCAGCGATTTCAGGCTCACTTCGCAGATATCCTGCCCGTCAATGGAAACTCTTCCCGTCACCGGATTGTGAAAGCGCGGCAGCAAATTCACCAGCGTCGTTTTTCCCGCGCCGCTCGAACCGACAATCGCAATCACGCTGCCTGCCGGAACGCGCAGATTGATGTTGTGCAGAATGGTCGGGCCGCTTTCGTACGCGAAGCCCACTTCGTCGAAATCAATCTCATGGGAAAACGGACGCAATACCGGTGCGCCCGGGGCTTCCGCAGTTTCTTCCTTCAG
>DASUAV010000105.1:0-8776 GCA_035763605.1 Candidatus Acidiferrales bacterium | reverse complement strand
TACTCCGAAATGTACGCGCCGCGCAGCATCTGATGGATCGCCAGCTTCGCTGCGGCCAGCATCTCTTCTCCCAACACGCGAATCTGCGCCGGAGCCGGCGGATGGTATCCCGCGCGCGCCATCGCCAGCGCCGTCTCCTTCGCGTCCGCCACCAGCCGGTCGCGATTCATCGAAACCAAATCCGACGGACGCAAATAGCCTAGCGCGCGGCACTCTTCGGCGCTCGTTCCCACTTTCGCCATGGCGATGTTTTCGAACACCGGCTTCATCGCGTGGAACAAATCCAAATCTTTTTCCGCCACGTCCGTCTGCGACGGACTGGGGCCGCCCGCCAAATTTGCGTGCTCGTTCGCGCGAATCATCATCTCCTTTGACCCGCCGCCCGCCGGAATCAGCCCCACGCCCGTTTCCACGAGGCCAATGTATGCCTCCGCCGCAGCATGAATGCGCGCCGCATGCAAACTGATTTCGCAGCCGCCGCCGAGCGCCAGTCCCTGCGGCGCAGCCACCACCGGACGCGGCGCGTATTTCACCGCCATGTTCACATTCTGAAATTGCCGCACCGCGTCATGAATGTCGTCCCACTCCTGCTCCTGCGCGCTCACCAGCAAGAGCATCAGATTCGCGCCTACGGAAAAATTCTGCGCCTGATTTGCAATCACCATCGCGTCGAAGTCCGTCCGCAGCCGCTTCAATCCCGCGTGCAGCATGGCGACAATATCCGCGCCAATCGCGTTCATCTTCGCGTGGAATTCGCAGCAAACCACGCCATCGCCCAAATCCACAAGGCTCGCGCCCGGATTCGACTCCACGATTTTCGATTGCTCGCGCAGCGATTTTAGAACGATGACGCCCGGCGGCTGCTCCAGCGGCTTATGCGAAGCCGACGCCAGATCAAAATAGCTCGTTTCCCCGCGCGCCGTTTCGTAAAAACTCTTCTTCCCTGAAGCGAGCAGTGCATTCACCACCGGCGGCATCGTTTTGCCCATCAGCTTCAACTTCTGCGCCATTCGCTCCGCGCCAATCGTGTCCCAAATCTCGAACGGCCCAAGCTCCCAGCCAAATCCCCAGCGCATCGCGCGGTCCACTTCCACAATGCGGTCCGCAATTTCCGGCACGCGTCGCGCCGCGTACAAACACGTCTCCGAAAGCGCGCCCCAGATGAATCGCGCCGCTTTGTCCACTACTTTTCCGTCGAGGATCGGATTCACGAATGCGCGCAGCCGCTCGCGCGTGTCCTCGATCATTTTTCCGGCTTCGATGGGCGCAAATTTTGCCTTTTGCCTCGGACGGTACTCCATCGTCTTCACATCCAGTGTCAGAATTTCCGACTCGCCCGCCGCATTCTTTACACGCTTGTAAAATCCGCTGCCCGTTTTTTCGCCAAGCCAGCCGCGCTGCATCATTTCATCAATCAGCGGAGGCAATTTGTAGATTTCTCGTGATTCGTCGTCGCGCACGCCTTCGTAAATGTTCTCCACTACGTGCGCCAGCACATCGAGCCCCACCAGATCCGCCGCGCGAAATGTCGCCGACTTCGGCTGGCCAATCGCCGGCCCGGTGCACGCATCCACTTCTTCAACGGTCATCTCCAGCTCGCCCATCAGCCGCAGCGCGTTCAGCATCGAAAAAGTTCCGATGCGGTTGGCAATGAAATTCGGCGTGTCCTTCGCCGCCACCACGCCTTTGCCCAGCCGCCGGTCGCAAAATTCGTCCAGCGCCGCCAGAACTTCCGGCTTCGTTTTCGGCCCGGCGATCAGCTCCACCAATTTCATGTACCGCGGCGGATTGAAAAAATGCGTCCCTGCCCAGTGCGCTTGAAAATCTTCCGAGCGTCCATTCGCCACCAGATGAATCGGCAGACCCGAAGTGTTCGTGCTGACAATCGTTCCCGGCCGCCGGTGCTTTTCCACGCGCTCCAGTAAACTCCGCTTGATTTCCAAATCCTCGACCACGGCCTCGATAATCCAGTCCGCGCCTTTGCACCAATCCAGATTGTCTTCGAAATTTCCCGGACGAATCAGCCGTCCAAAATCCGCAACAAAAAAAGCCGCGGGCCGCGCTTTTTTCGCCGCTTCGATTCCCGCAATCGCCAGCCGGTTGCGAAATTCCGCCGATTCGCGCGAAACGCCCTTTCGCGTTTCCTCAGCCGTGAGTTCGCGCGGAACCATATCCAGCAAATCGCACGGCACGCCCGCGTTCGCCAGATGCGCCGCGATGCGCGCGCCCATCGTCCCGGCTCCCAAAATCAGTGCTTTTTCGATGCGAATGGCCATGTGAATAGGGGCGATTCGGAGGTTACAGAAACGTGCATAGCTCGGTCAACCGGAATCGGCGCGCAACTTTGTACGCGTTAAAATGTTCTATATAAAGAGAGGCAACGTGTGAGCAAAGTTCTGCAGTGGCTCGGCTCGGCTGTCAAAGGGATACGGTCGTTCGGCTATCGCGTGCCCGCGGGACGCCCCATCGTCGGTGTCGCGCTCGGCGGAGGCTTCGCGCGCGGCATCGCTCACCTCGGCGTCCTCCGCGTCCTCGAAGAAAACGAAATTCCCATTGATTTGATGGCCGGCACGAGCATTGGCGCGCTCGTCGGAGCCGCTTACGCCGCAGGCGCCACTCTCGATGAACTCGAGCGCCAGGGCATCGTCACCCATTTCCGCGATTTTGGCCGCTGGACGATTTCGCGTATGGGCATGGCCACGAACGAACGTCTCGAAGGTTTTTTGCGGCGATTCACGAGTGTCACCACATTCGAAGAAATGAAAATTCCTTTCGGCATCGTCGCCACAGACATTGTCACCGGTCAGACCGTCTGCTTCACCAAAGGTCCCGTGGGCCCGCCGCTGCGCGCCTCCTGCGCTTATCCCGGCCTCTTTATTCCTGTGGAACACCAAGGCCACATGCTTGTCGACGGCTTCCTCACCGAGCACGTTCCCACTGAATCTCTTCGCCACATGGGCGCCGACGTGATTATCGCCGTGCATCTGGACCCCGGCCAGCCCGCGCAAAAACCGAAGAACACCATCGAAGTCATCGGCCGCGCTTTCTCCATCGTTCAGGAGCAAACGCCGCCGCGCTGGCTGCGCTTCGCCGACATTATTTTGGAGCCAGTGGTGAAAGACATTCGCTGGGACGATTTTCAGAAGACGCCGCAGCTCGTCGAAGCCGGCATCGCCGCGGCAAAAGCAGCCCTGCCCGAAATTCGCGAACTGCTGAAGCGCCCAATCCTCGGCGCTCGCGGCGAACGCGAGCAGACCATTCAGCTCCCCGCCACCGCAGCGACTGCCCTCGCCGCCGAAGATGTTGCCAACGCGCCGAAAACCCCGCTCACTCCCGACTAAAAATCCGTGTCACGGCGTCGCAGGTTTTTTCTTCGATGCTTCCATTTCCAATGGCCGCACTTCTACCCTAAACGCCCGCTCCCCGCTGACCTTCCCGCGTTTTTTCAGCCATTCGCCAAACGCGGCCGCGAATCTCTCCGGATTCACCTTCAAACTCGCCTCGATTTCGCCCTCGGCCACCGGCAGCGTGTCGTCAAATTCCGCCGAACCCGTAAAATTCCGCATGCAAAACGCATCGAGCCAGTCGAGTGGCGCTGGCCCCCGCTGCTCGCCTGTTACCAATTCCACACGAAATTTCTGCGCGTACATGTGCGGAGTATAGCACTCACTCTGACGCAAGCCGCCCCTGCTCTCCAACGAAAACTCTTGTCGCGCAGCTTTGCCGGGAATATGCTGCGTTCCGCAAATTACGCCACGGCAGCGCGCTCGATCCCGCACCATGTCCAGCCAATTGCCGAGGAGGAAAACAATGCGTGCCACAATTCAAAACACCCTTCTGACTTTGGCGGCTCTCGCAATTTCAATGTGCCCTGCCCTCGCGCAGCAGCTTCCCGCTCAAGAATCACCCGCGAATCGCATCTCCGCGATGGACATTTTTCATTTCCAGTACGCCCTCGACCCGCAGATCTCTCCCGACGGCTCGAAAATCGTTTACGTCCGCCGCTTCGCCGACATCATGTCCGACAAGCGCGACTCGAACCTCTGGATCGTCAATGCCGATGGCACCGAAAATCGTCCGCTGACCACCGGCAATTATTCCGACGATTCGCCGAAGTGGTCGCCCGACGGCACGCGCCTCGCCTACGTCTCCGACCGCGACGGCAAGCCGCAAATTTACGTTCGCTGGATGGACACCGGCCAGACCGCAAAAATCACCGACCTCGGATTTCCGCCGATGAATCCCGTGTGGTCGCCCGACGGAAGGCAGATTGCTTTCTCCTCGCTCGTGCTCGTTCCCAAGTTCGAAATCGGCGCTCTGCCGCAGCCTCCCGAAGGAGCCAAATGGGCCGAGCCGCCGCACGTTTACAACCGGCTGATTTACCGCTTCAATGGCCGCGGCTATCTGCCCTCCGGATTCACTCAACTTTTCGTCGTTGCCGCCGACGGCGGTGCGCCCCGCCAAATTTCAACAGGCAATTTCCCGCACGATGGCCAAGTCGCCTGGACGCCCGACGGCCAACACTTCCTCGAATCCGGCCACATGGCACCCGATTACGAATACTTTTTCAACGAAACGCAGGTCTACGAATTTTCACTCGCCGACGGCTCGATGAGGCAGCTCACGCACCGCAAAGGCCCGAACAATTCCCCCGCGATTTCGCCCGACGGAAAAACGATCGCCTACACGGGTTACGACGACCACTCCCAAGGCTATCAGGTCACTCACCTTTACCTGATGGATCGCGACGGCGGCAATCCGCACGAATTACTTTCGACTCTCGACCGCGACACGGAATCTCCACAATGGGCGCCTGACGGCAGCGGAATTTATTTCCTCTACGACGACCAGGGCAACACCAAACTCGGCTTCGTCACGCCCGGCGGAAAAATAAAGACCGTCGCGAAAGACATCGCCAGCGGCGGCTCGACCTACAGTTCCGGAGCATCCTTCAGCCTGGCCCGCAACGGCGCGTTTGCCACGACCTATGGCACGGGCAGCGATCCCGGGGACATTGCCGCCGCCAGCGGAACGGATTCCGCCGAAAAAACCATCACCGCACTCAATCGCGAATTGCTCGCGCAGAAAAAACCGGGTGCCGTCGAAGAATTCTGGTTCAACTCCTCCGTGGATAAGCGAAAAGTCGAAGGCTGGATCATCAAGCCGCCCGATTTCGATCCTGCGAAAAAATATCCTCTGCTCCTCGAAATTCACGGGGGCCCATTCGCGAATTACGGCAATCGCTTCGACATCGAAAAGCAGATCTGGGCCTCCGCCGGTTTCGTCGTCCTCTACATCAATCCGCGCGGCAGCACCAGCTACGGAGAAGAATTCGGCAATCTAATTAATCACGCATATCCCGGCGACGATTTTTACGATTTGAATTCCGGCGTAGACGCTGTAATCGCCAAGGGCTACGTTGACTCGAACAATCTTTTCGTTACCGGAGGCAGCGGTGGCGGCGTGCTCACCTGCTGGATGATTGACCGCACCACTCGCTTCCGCGCGGCCGCCTCGCTCTATCCCGTCATCAACTGGTACAGCTGGACGCTCACCACCGATATTCCCATTCTGGGCAGCCAATATTGGTTCCCCGGGCCGCCCTGGCAATATCCCGACCAATACATGAAGCGTTCCGTGATTTCCCTCGTCGGCAAAGTGCAAACTCCCACCATGCTGATGACCGGCGAGGCGGATTACCGCACGCCAATTTCCGAGGCGGAGCAGTATTACTCAGCGTTGAAGCTCAGGAAAATCGAAGCCGTTCTGGTGCGCGTCCCGGGCGAGCCGCACGGAGTGAGCGTCCGTCCCAGCCACCAAATCGCCAAAGTCCTCTACGTCGAAGACTGGTTCAACAAGCACCGTTCATCACAATAGGAGCCAAATGCCTTCCAAACCGCAGACGCGGCAAGCGACGCGGAATTGGCCCGCAGTTGTCTTTGGCGCGGCAATTCTAATCACTGCACTCGTCGCGGTATTCCATCCGCAGTTTAGCTACAGCTTCGCACACCACTACGCCCAGATTGGCCCGCAAAAAGTCCTGTTTGAAACGCGCAAAGTCTTCCACGTGCCGCTGTGGTGCAGCATCCCCATCGCCACCATCGCCGCCGTCGTAATAATTGCCGGGGCGCGGAAGGCATAAAGCGGGCCGAGAAAGGGATTTACACACGTTCAACACTGAATAGGGAGCTGTTCGTATTTCCTCCTGCGAGTGAACGGGAACGAAAACCGCACCATTCACTCACCAGGAGATCAATTCGAATCTGCTAACGTTTCCCTGTCATTTTCATTCCGCCTTCCATCGAATTCATCTTCGCCATTCCGCCCATAGCATCCATTTTTGAGCTAAAGAACAGGAAGAAATTGGAACCCACCTCGATTGCCCGTCCTGCCGCTTCGGCATCGTCCATCACTTTAGAAGACGTAATACCGCTGGTTCCATCCGCGGTGGGCCAGTCGCTCTGGAACATCACGAGCACGGGGCGTACTTCCCACCAGATCGGGGTGGTATTCACGCGGCTGTTGTCAACCACGTGATCATGATTCGGCGTGGGAACGAAAATGGGAGCCGTGGGCGGCCCGGCTTTCTTGAGTGCAAATAGGGTCTGCGACAAGTCCACGGACGAGGCATGCATGGTGCAAGTACCCGGTACCGGATTATTGGGATCGGGGCACTGCGTGGTGATGGCGGGATTCACCTTTGCCTTCCACGCCTCTGGTATAACACCGAACAGCTTGATTAGCTCCGCGCCCAGAGCAGGACCGCAAAGTTCATGCGGCCGCCCGCCATTCGGGCACGGCATTGCATCATTGGGATTCCGATCGTTATCCACCGAGAACATGGGAACGAGCACGTACAGGTGTGCCGTATGCTTGATGTCCCCTCCGGTGGGGTCCTGCGTCGGTTCGGTGACCGGCTGGCAAATCGGGATTTGCATTTCGTTGGGATCGGATTCCGCGAGCTTCGCGTTGAAATCCAGGTCCAAGGTCGGCTGATCTACGCAGTCAAAATTCTGCAAGTAGGTGAACGTGATCAGTTTTCCATTGCCGAAGGCGCTTGTTTGGTTGGGGCCGAGCTGTTGGGCCGAAGCGCTGGCTCCGGCCAGTGATACAGCCAGGAACATCAAAGTGCAAGAAGCGATGTGCAGGCAGGGTTTGGTGTAACCGTTTGACCAGAGTTGCTGCAATAGAGTTTGGGAATATTTCATTCTCTGTCTCCTTCACAGTGGAAGTTTGCAACCGGATCGAGGTGGGCGGGAGGCCGCTTTTTTGTGCAAGCCTGAGGCCAACATCGCTCAACTTGCTATCAAGTTTTATCCGGCTGAAAATCAGGGGAATTGAAGGAGATAGAACCTTTTTCCGCGCGAGCCAACGAAATCAAAATGTGCAAAGCTGAATATTCATACTGAAAATCAGAGCTTGCTACAGCCTTTGTCGGCCAGAAATCAATCCATTTTTGTACACACCGAATGAAATCCGGCGCCCGTCCGCACACAGTCTGAGGCTTCCAACGCATAAAATCCTGCGTCTTCAGACATTCACTTCCCCGCAATTTTCTTGCTCGACATCGGTCATCAACGACAACGAAAACTTCGCCGCATCGGCCGTGACAGAAGAATGCGAAACAACTCCAATGTTCCTGTATCCCGTTTGACTGCCATTTCCGCCTTTCACTGCAATCCTCTTGCCTGCGCTTGTCCGCTCATGTTATCCATAGCCGATGTTGGCCTCAGCCCGTTGCACTAACGCCCATCCGGCGAACCTCGCCTGCCCTCCACGCCCGCTTGAAGCCCCAAAATGGAACTGCTGGCGCTCATCGTTTCAGCCCCCTAGCCACTCGCTTGATCCCCTGAGCGTTTTCCGCGAAGGGCAACTCGCCAGTAGCCGCTGCAGTTCTAATCGCAACACCCCAGAATTAGGATTCACCGTAAGCCACAGAAAACAAAGCCTCGGCTCATTTCTAATCGCCACATTTCGAGACTTCTCGCGACGGTGCGCGGATGTTCTCGTGCAGTCCCGTCCATCCCATCGGTGGATGGCTTGCTCAGATGGCTGTCCTTCGAATTCAAAAGCGCCACTTGAAAATCAAGGAGTCGCTTAACCCTCTTCTATTCAGATACTTCCAAATTATAATCGGTAATTTTGAGCGCCTTTCTCTCCTGATTCCGCCGCGCAGTCCAATTCAACAGAAGTCTTGGCCGCGCGCTTTCCTCAGTTTTCCCAAGCGCGATGCGCACAACGAATCAGCCAGCACGTATCCCACAAAAGAGCGCATAGTGACATACCTGCACTAGCCATGCGGGACCGATTGCTGCGATGGAACACGCAGCCGGTTTATTCGTACTTTGATACTTACTGCCTGAGAATGTCGTACATCATAGAAACAGATGCCTGAGCAAGCGAACGAGCGAACCTGCCCCCGATGCGGAAACCTAATACCCACGGGAAGCGACAGGTGTCCCCATTGCGAGCGACCATGGGCAGCCTTCCTAAACTCCCGCGAGACGGTGCTCGGCGGAAGCGCGCTGATCGTAATCGTGCTGTTCTTTGTTACGGGCGGCATCGTGCGCGCGTACCACGAGAAACTGCACGCGTTGGCGGGACAATGGTTTGCTGCGGCGGAGACGAGTTTGAAGGCCGGGAATGCCCGCGCTGCTCTCGCGGACTTACGCAATGCGCTGATGTACGAGCCGGAAGACTCTCGCATACAGTTTCGCCTCGCGCAAGCACTGATGGCTTCCGCACATGACGATGAGGCGCGGACCTACCTGGAGGG
>DASUAV010000104.1:0-21017 GCA_035763605.1 Candidatus Acidiferrales bacterium | reverse complement strand
CCGGTTTGCGAATCAAGATTTCCCGTCGGTTCATCGGCCAGCAAAATCGAGGGACGATTCACTAGAGCGCGAGCGATAGCCACGCGCTGCCGCTGCCCTCCGGAGAGTTCGTTGGGCCGATGCAACATGCGTTCGCCCAACTCCACCTGCCTTAGGGCGTCGCGCGCTCGTTCCTGTCGCTCCTCAGCGGGCGTGCCATTGTAAATCATCGGCAACTCCACATTGTGCAGAGCCGTCGCGCGCGCCAGCAGATTAAACGTCTGAAAAACAAATCCGATTTCCTTGTTGCGGATGTAAGCGAGTTCGTCGTCATCGAGTTCGCTCACAAGCCGTGCTGCAAGCCAATAGAAACCCTTGGTGGGTGTATCCAGGCACCCGATCAAATTCATCAATGTGGATTTGCCCGAGCCGGACGGGCCCATGATGGCCGCGTATTCGCCTTTGCGAATTTCGAGCGAGACGCCGCGCAGCGCATGCACCTGCTGCGAGCCCATTTCATAAGTCTTCCAGAGATCTTCGGTGCAGATGACGATTCCGGAATCAATCAAATCTTGCCGGAACGCCTGGGACGCAACTTCTTCGACTGCCATTCGGCCTCTCGTTTTCCCACGCTGATGTTAACTGAAATTCCGCGTCTCTTGCAGCTAGGAGGTGGATTGGTTTGCCAAAATCGGCACGGTATTATCAATTTTCACCGACGCGCCGGAGTGCAACGAACGCAGCGTCTGATAGCTTCCCGTTACGATGACGTCTCCTGGCTTAAGCCCGCTGGTGACCTCAATGTCCGTAACCCCGCTGATTCCTGTTTGAACCGGAACAAAAACCGCTTTCCGATTACGTACGACGAACACTCCTTGAACATCGTCGTTCGCGACCGTTCCATCGGGATTAACCGCCGGCCGGGCTGCCGCAAGCGTCACGCTCGAGTGGCCCTTTTGCCGCTCTTCGTCGGCCTTAAGCTCATCCTTGGTGCGGATGGCCAGGGCCTGAATTGGAATCGTCACTACGTCAGAATGGTGCGCAGTCTGTATCTTTGCCGTACACGATAATCCGGGCCGAATGCTCTTCGGCGGTTCATCGAGCCGGACGTGAACCTTGAAATCGCGAGCCTCCTGGCTGTTCGCCGAAGTCTGTTGTGTCGTCGCAAGTCCCGAAGTACGCAGAATGGCCTCTTCTCCCACGTCGGCAACGTGTCCAGTGAATGTGCGGCCTGGATACGCATCAATCGAAACTTCGGCTTTTTGCCCTGGCTTCACGTTGGGAATGTCCGTTTCGTCCACCATCACTTCAGCGTCTACCGTAGACATGTCTGAAATCGTGAGCAGATAGCTGCCCTCGGCGTTTTGAATGCCGGGCACGACGTTTTCTCCCACTTTGACGGGAATGAAAGTCACTACGCCGCCGATAGGCGCATCGTAAGTCGTCTTCTTCAGCACATCGCGCAAATGCACAAGGCTGGCAGCAGCCTGCGCCTGATTGAATTGCGCTTGAGCCAGTTGCGCGTGAGCTTGCTTGGCGCGCGCTTCGGAGCCGGCCAGCGCAGCCACCGCTGCCAAATAACTCGACTTGTATGTGTCGTAATCCGATTTGGCAATCAGGCCTTCCTTATAAAGCCCCTGGCCGCGGTTCCAATCGTTGAGCGCTTTTTCCATGCTGGCCTGAGATTGTTGAACTTCTGCTTGCGATGAAGCGTCATTGGCGGTTGCGGATTGAATGGCCGCATCCATCGCGTCGAGGCTGGCCTGCTGTGCCTTGACGTCTGCGGCAGGTTGGATACTCTCAACGCGAAGCAAGACGTCATTTTTTTTCACCACGTCGCCTTCTCTGACGTCGATATCTGTGATTTTTCCGAAACCCTGCCCCAGAACGTTCGTGTAGTTCTGCGGCCGAATCTCTCCGGATGCCGTGACGAGTGAAGTAATACCCTGCTTCACGGCCGTCCCGGTCTGCACCGTGACCATATTCTTGTTGGCTTGCAAGACGCTCACGACAACGATGATCACGAGCACCAGCACAGCCCCGGCAATGAGAAGCTTCTTCCGAGCAGTCATTTACGTGTTGTCCCTGATTTTCAAATGAGGGCGGACCTGAATCGCCTACCCTTCTGATTATACGAACCGGCTATCCGAAAAGTTTCTTTCCTGGTTTTAAGATGGCGTCAAAATGCACACTGTGCATCTAATAGGCAGAAAGCACACCAGCCATTCTACAAGGTACCGTTGGTAAAAATTGTGCGAATCTGTTCCGAAAACCGATTGTTAGACGCCAAAACGCGGAAAATAGCCGCCCGAGGCCACAATATTCGTGAATTGCGTGAGCTGACGCAATCCCACAACGCGTGGGGCAACCTAACCGTTCCGAAGGGAATCCGACCCGGTAAGGTTTAGCAGGAGTGCAGGTTAACATTGACGCGTGTTCGGATGGAGCATAGAATTTCAGTGTCCGGGGGAGTCCAGCTATGAATCACCGCTCGGTTGTGCCGTTCCTCGCCATTTTGGCATTCACATTGATTATTCCCCCCCTTGCCCATGCGCAGGATCAGGACACCGACCAGCAGACACAGGACGCCCAGGCAAAAGCTAAAGCAAAGAAAAAGAAAGAACGGGACCTCTACAAAGAATTACAGCCGGTCTATAAAGAATGGCTGAACGGCCCCGTTTCTTACATCATCACTCCCGAAGAGCGTTCCGCGTTTTTACATTTGCAGACGAATCAAGAGCGCGAAAATTTCATTGAGTCGTTTTGGGAACGCCGCAATCCTGACCCAGGTTCGCCAGAAAATACCTATAAAGAAGAGTACTACCGCCGCATTGCCTACGCGAACGAACACTACTCGTCGGGTATACCTGGCTGGAAAACAGATCGCGGTCGCATTTACCTGATGTGGGGCAAACCCGATGAAGTGGATTCCCATCCCGCCGGCGGGCCATATGAGCGGCCAGCCGCGGAAGGTGGCGGAGAAACCTCCACCTATCCTTTTGAAGATTGGCGCTATCGCTATCTCGAGGGGATCGGCGAAAATGTCGAAATTGAATTCGTGGATCCCACCGGCAGCGGCGAGTACCACCTCACCATGGATCCCAGCGAGAAGGACGCGCTGACTTACGTTCCCGGCGCAGGCCTCACCGATATGGAAGCCATGGGTATGGCCTCCAAAACTGACCGCTTCAAAAACACCGATGGAACCCACATGGCTGAAGCGCAGGGAGGCCAGCCGCAGTCATATAACGAATTCGCTCGCCTGGATCTATATGCGAAAATCCAGGCGCCTCCTCCCGTCAAGTTCAAAGATCTTGAAGCCGTTGTAGATTCGCGCCTCACCGCCAACCAGATTCAGTTCCAGTGCCATCCCGATTTTCTGCGCATTACTGACGACACGGACCTGGTGCCGATTACCATTCAAATTCCGAACCACGAAATGTCCTTTCAGGACAAGAACGGCGTGCAGATTGCCACCATGCATCTCTTCGCGCGAATCACCAGCGTGAGCGGGCGCGTTGTCAACACGTTCGAAGATACGATAACTGCCGAAACTCCTGATTCGCTGATGCAGCAGTATCTAAAGTCCAACAGCATCTACCAAAAAGCAGTGCCGCTGAGCCCGGGGCTTTACCGGCTCGATGTGGTTTTGAAAGACATCAACAGCAGCAATCTCGGAGTCATAAACACGCGGCTGGCTGTACCCCGCTATCAGGACGATACATTGGGCACAAGCTCTCTCATCTTGGCCGACGAGATTCGCAAAGTCTCTTCCAAGGACATTGGCATGGGTCAGTTTGTTCTCGGGGACCTGAAAGTTCGTCCAAAACTCGATGCCACCTTCGATCAGGCCGGCAATATGGGAATTTTTCTTCAGGTCTATAATCTGAAGGTTGATCCAAAGACCCATCAAGGAAACGCCACGATTGATTATCAGGTGTATCATGAAGCCGATCCGCAGCCCGTTTTGACCCTGAGCGAGAACTCGCAACAGTACAACCAACACGGCGAAGAGATATGGATCGAAAAGGCTCTGGATCTCAAATCGCTTCCACCGGGGCATTACAAGCTCAAGATTCAAATTACCGATAACAACGACCAGCAAAAAACATCGCCAGCGGCGGATTTCACCATAATCCAGGCTCCCACGACGGCCCAGGCCTCATCGAAATGATGGCGGGAGGTAACGGCAGTGAGCTTTCGAACAATTCGTGACCTAGTTTCGATTCTCGGGCTCCTTGCCGCGGCGGTGTCCCCCCTTGCGGCTGCCTCGCGCACCGGCAAGATTTCAGGCCTCGTCCTCGATGATTCCGGCGTCCCGCAGATGGGCGCCGCTGTGATGATTTCACCGGATTCGCTCTCTTCCGCCGCTCCGATGCATTTACTCACGAATGCCGAGGGCCGCTTCACCTCCTCGGCGCTTTTGCCCGGATCCTACATAGTGCGCGTGAGTCTCGCTGGATTTCTTCCGGCATTGCGGCCCGATATCGTGGTGAGCAGCCACCGAACAACCAATGTGCAGATTTCCATGGGTTCGATTTTCACGGGGCTTGCAAACCTCCGCCAGAGGCCGAATCAGCCGCCCGAGAGTGGAGAATGGAGCTGGGTTTTGCGCTCAGCCTCGGCCACTCGTCCCATATTGCGTTGGCGCAGAGGCAGCAGCAGTTCAAGCTTGCCTGCCTTCACGGAAATAGCACTCGATAATCGTCAAACACATAGCCGTATTGATGTTACCTCCGGAGCCCGTCCGGGTTCGGCGAATAGCTTCTCCGATTCGCCGGCCACCTCCGTAGCCTATCAGGAGAATGTCGGCGCATCCGGCGAACTCTTGCTTGCCGGCCAGGTAAGCTACGAAAGCCAGACCACAAATGGCGGATTCGCAGCCATCTGGCTCCCTTCCGGCAATCGGCGCGACGGGCCCTCGACCAGCGTGGTTGTCCGGCAGTCTCGGCTGGGGCTAGGCGGGCCCACGGTTCGGGCCATGCGCGTAGACCAGCAAGGCGCGCTCCCCTTAACCGACAACATCACCTTGCGGTACGGAGCTGAATACATCCTTGCGGGGCTTGGGGCTGCCACAACAGCCGGCGTGCGGCCGCGCGCGGAATTAGCCATGCGTATTTCCTCCGGCTGGCAAGCCTCGGCGCTGCTGGCGTCCCGTCCGTGGCCTGACGCTAGCCCGGAAGCAACGGCTCCCTTGGAATCAGCGATGGATTCGCTGGATGCTCTGCCCACCGTGCTCTTCCGCGACGGGCGGCCCATTCTCGAGAGCGGCTGGCACGAGGAACTCGCCGTCGAGCATCTTCTGCAACACCATGGCCGCATTATTCTCGCCGGATTCCACGATGGCGCGCGCGATATGGCTATCTTTGGCGAGGGCAATGCCGTTAGCAATAATCCGGATTATCTGCAGGATTTTTTCTCCAATGGATTCGCCTACGATTCGGGCAGCTCTGACTCGATGGGCGCCCGCGCCGTCTATCAGCAGAAAATTCGCGAGGGCTTCATGGCCACTGTCGTTTACGCGTATGCGGGCGCTCTCGCGCCGCTGACGCAGACCGCGACCAGCGCGAGCCTTCGGGATGCTCTCGCAACTCGATATCGCCACAGCGTTGCCGGGACCGTCTCCGCCAAAGTCCCCTATACCAAGACCCGCGTAACCACGGGATACAAGTGGATCAATGGCACAGTTGTCTCGCGTCAGGACGAGTTCGGCGAGGCGTTTTACGGCATAGATCCTTACTTCAATCTTGTTATCCATCAACCGATTCCTTGCGTCCATCACATGGAAGCCGTGGCGGATTTCGGTAATCTGTTGGCCCAGGGTTATGTTCCGCTGACCACCGCAGACGGAAGCGTCATACTAGTGTCCGCGTATCGGACGTTCCGCGGCGGAATTAGCGTGCAATTCTAAGCCTATGTTTCTGTAGGACAGCGGCATATGTAAAATGGAATCCGCATTCCAAAACATGGAACCCGCACTGACCGCATCGCCGGAGACCGACTAGTCAACAGATTTCAGGGCACTTATGCCATCCCCTTCGCGCCTCGTCTGGAAGCCAACGTGCACTGATTTAAGCGGGGGAGTGTCGCTCGCGCGAACACCCTGGCGAAGATGAAGAACTCTCTGCAAACTCGGTTGACCGCCGCTCTCCTCGGCTTCTTGACAATTGCAGCTGTTGTTTTTGGACTCCTCAATTTTCGTCAGCGCAATCAATTTGCCCTGCCGGATGATGGAGTGACTTGGCTTGATACTTCGTCCGGAGTGCAAGCTTGGCGGGTGCAGCCGGCTTCCCCTGCAGCAAAAGCCGGCGTCAAACCTGGCGACATCGTCCTTGAAATCAATGGCGACCACATCTCCCGCGCTCCTCAAGTCTCCCAGGAACTGTGGCATGCCGGTATTTGGTCGCGGGTTCGATACGAACTGAATCGCGGCGGGGTCACTTTCGAGGCGCAAGTTGTCACCACTCCTTTTCGCCAGCCAAATGTCATCTGGAATTGTTTCGGCGTGCTTGCGGTTTTGTATCTCCTGATTGGCCTCTTTATCTTTGCAAAGCGCTGGACCGCCTCCCGAGCGGTGCATTTCTACGTCTTCTGCCTCGTTTCGTTCATCTATTACGCTTTCCACTACAGCGGGAAACTGAATTCCTTCGACTGGACGATTTACTGGTCGAATGTAGTCGCTCTGCTCCTGCAAGCCGCATTGCTTGTCCATTTTGCGCTGGTGTTTCCGAACCGCCGCATTCGCAATTTGCGATTCTGGATAGGTTTGACCTATGCAGTTCCCTCTGCGCTGCTACTGCTGCACATCAGTGTGGCCACTGCGGCGCTCGATTTGATGCCGTCCATCAGCAGCCGCGTCTTCCTCGATCAGTTGGAATTCGGGTACTCCGGACTGTATTTCTTGATCGCCGCGTTCGTTTTCCTGTTCAGCTATCGTCACGCTTCCAGCGGCCTTCTTCGCCAGCAGCTCAAGTGGGTTACATTCGGCACCTTCGCGGGCACCGTTCCATTTTTTTGTCTTTATGTGCTTCCCTTCATCGCCGGGAAACTGCCGAACGGCTGGATGGTCGCATCGGTATTCTCTCTGGCGCTGATTCCGCTCTGCTTCGGCTACGCCATCATTCGCTACCGCCTGATGGATGTGGATGTAATCTTCAAGCGCGGCATCGTGTACACGCTTGCGACCGCCTCTGTCATCGCCGTCTACTTCGCGATTGTCGCCACTGTCGGGCTGCTGTTCCATTCCACCAGTTCCGCGGGTTCGGTGGGAACTGTCGTCGCAATCATTGTCGCCGCGTTCTTGTTCCAGCCGTTGCGCGATTGGATGCAAAGCCGCCTGGATCATTTCTTTTATCGCGACCGTTTGAATTACCGTCGCACGCTCATCGAATTTGGCCGAACTCTCACCAACGAAGTTCGTCTCCTGCCGCTCCTCGGCTCGGTGCTCGACCGCATTTCGCAGGCTCTGCTGGTTGATCGCCTCGCTGTTTTTCTTGAAGAGCCGGGCCAGCCTGGACGTTTTGAGCTGGTTCGCTCGCTCGGAGTTCAGGCCCAGCCGCCGCTGGATCTCAGCTTCCTGAACACCTCGCTACGGCCCGCGCTTGCCGAGACCGGGCTGTTTTTCGAGTCCGTTCGCGGCGCCTCCGAAAGAGAATCCGTTCGCCAAACGTTGGAGAAGCTCGATCTCAACTATTTTGTTCCCTGCCGCTTCCGCGAGCATCCTGTAGCGATTCTGGGTCTCGGCAAAACGGTGGATGGCGACTACCTGACCAGCGAAGACATGGAGCTTCTGGACACCATCGGCGGCTATCTGGCCATCGCCGTTGAAAACGCCCGCCTCTATCAGTCCCTCGAGCAAAAAGCCTCGCAGATCGAGCACCTCAAGGAATTTCACGAAAACATCATCCAGTCTCTGAGTATCGGCGTGCTCACGGCCGATTTGGACGACTGCATTGACTCCTGCAATCCCCAAATGGAGAGGTTGCTTGGGATCCGGCGCAACGAAGCGATTGGCCAGCCTCTGGGCGATCTCCTGCCGCCTGACCTGGTAGCAGAAATTGTCTCCCGTGCTCACGCAGACCACCCTACCAGCGTCTATAAGTTCAGGCTCCGCTCGCGCCGCGGCGAATCCTTTGTGATTAACGCTTCCTTTGCTCCTCTGGTGGAGAAGGACGGAAAGCGCAGCGGCAAGCTTGTTTTGCTGGACGACATCACCGAGCGTGTCCGCATGGAAGAACAGATGTCACAGAACGAAAAGTTGACCTCTCTCGGGCTGCTCGCCGCCGGAGTGGCCCATGAGGTGAATACGCCCCTCGCCGTCATCTCCAACTACATTCAGATGCTCTCGAAGCAACTTCCCAGAGAAGATGAGCGTCAGAAGACAATCGAGAAGATTGTGAAGCAAACGTTCCGCGCCAGCGAAATCGTCAATAATCTTTTGAACTTCTCCCGCACCGGCGCCGCCGAGTTCGTCGAGCTCAATCTGAACTCCATCCTCGATGAAACTTTGAGTCTCGTGCAGCATCCGTTCAAGACAGGCCGCGTCGCCGTCATTCGGAATTTCGGAGAGAATCTCCCGCGTGTGCTCGGTTCAAGCACCAAACTGCAGCAGGTGTTCCTTAACCTTTTCATGAACGCGCGCGATGCCATGCCCTCCGGCGGCATGCTCGAGGTCCGCACCTATGCACGAAATGGCTCTGTGGAGGTGGAAGTTACCGACACGGGCACGGGCATTCGTCCCGAAAATCTGAACCGCGTTTTCGACCCGTTTTTCACCACCAAGGCTTCCGGGCGCGGCACCGGACTTGGCCTCTCGGTAAGCTATGGAATCGTCAAAGAGCACGCTGGGAAGATGGAAGTGCGCTCCACGCTGGACAAGGGAACGTCCTTCCGCGTTGAATTTCCTGTAGCCAGAAAGGCTGTTCATGCCTAACGGAACCATCCTCGTCATTGATGACGAGCTCGAAATTCGCGAGGGGCTGGAAGCGCTCCTGTCATCGGAGGGATACGGCGTCACCGGCGCGAGCACAGCCGAAGAGGGTCTCGCACAGCTGGAGGAGCAGCCATTCGATCTTCTGCTCCTTGATGTCA
The DNA here is from genome assembly GCA_035763605.1 of Candidatus Acidiferrales bacterium. Classification (GTDB taxonomy): domain Bacteria; phylum Acidobacteriota; class Terriglobia; order Acidiferrales; family UBA7541; genus DAHUXN01. Next base: position 11,948 of record DASUAV010000104.1, on the reverse strand, counting down.
GTCTGCCGGATCGAAATGGCCTGGAACTCCTCAAGGAAATCCATCGCCGCGACCCCTACCTTGCAATCATCCTCATCACCGCCTTTGGCTCGATTGACATGGCGCGCGCCGCCTTCAAAAATGGCGCGCAGGATTACATCACCAAGCCGTGGTCCAATGACGAATTGCTGGTGCAGGTTTCCGTGGCAATCGAAGATACGCGCTTGCGCGAAGAGAACCGCCAGCTCAAGCGCGCCCTGAAAGAGCGTTACAATTTCCCGAATATCGTCGGCAAAAGCGAAAAGATGCTGAAGGTGCTCGACCTGGTCACGCAGGTCGGTCCCTCGCGCTCCACTGTTTTGATTCACGGAGAAAGCGGCACTGGAAAAGAAGTCATCGCCAAGGCCATCCATTCCGCCTCAACACGCGCCGACAAACCCTTCATACCTGTGAACACCGGCTCGATTCCCGTGGACCTGCTCGAATCGCAGCTTTTTGGCCACGTGAAGGGCGCCTTTACAAGCGCCGTTGCCTCCAAGAAGGGCCTCTTTGAAGTCGCCGACCAGGGAACTATTTTCTTCGACGAAATCAGCACCATCAGCCCGGAAACGCAGGCCAAACTCCTCCGCGTCATTCAAGAGCGCGAGTTCATGCGCCTCGGCGGCACCGAAACAATCAAAGTGGACGTCCGCATACTCGCCGCTTCCAACGAAAATCTGCAATCCTTGGTGCGCGAAGGGCGCTTCCGCGAAGACCTTTTTCACCGTCTCAATGTAATCGCTGTTTCCTTACCGCCGCTTCGCGACCGCAAAGAAGATATTCCGCTCCTGGTCGAGAGATTTCTCGAACGGTTTGCCAAAGAGAATAGCAAACCGCCACGGCGCTTTTCGCTCGCAGCCATGCGCATGTTGATGGACTATGACTGGCCAGGCAATGTGCGCGAACTCGAAAACGTCGTCGAGCGCGCCATTGTTCTTTCCGTTCAGGAAAGCATGGATGTGGACCTTCTTCCTGACTCGGTGCGCCATCGCGAAATCGCCCGGGGCATGAATCTGCATCTCGGCGAATTCCTGCCGCCGATGCCCGGCGAGACCGGCGAGCATGCCGCAGAATTGCACTCTCTCACCGATATCCTGGAGGAAGTCGAACGCCGCCTCATTCTCGACATGCTCGAGCACTGCAGTTGGAATCAGACGGAAGCCGCCGAGCGTTTCCAGATTCCTCTTTCCACTTTGAATCAGAAAATCAAGCGGCTCGGAATCGAGACTCGGCGCCGCAGCAGCGCCCCGCGAGGTTCATCGGGATTAAGTTCGTTCTTCAGCAGCAGCTTCAGCGCGGCCAAGCAGATCTGAAAAAGACGAACTTCGACTTCGCATCACACCAGCGGCTTGAGATTCAGTTTCACACTCAGTTTTTTGCCGTTTCGCAACAGAGTCAGCGTGTGTGACGTGTCCGCTTCGCGCAGCAAAGCTCGCAACTGATCGAGCGTGTCTCCGGAGAGCGAATTGCCGTCTGCCTCCGTGATCATATCTCCCACTTGCACTCCCGCATCCGCGGCCGGCGATTTTTCGGCCACACGCGCAACCTCAAAATTGTGGAAGGCCGGCGGGATCGCAATGAGCGTAAGCCCGCTCATGTCCGCCGTGAAAACCTCTGGGAATCTGCGGTTTGGCTCCAGAAACAATAGCTGCGCTGGATAGTCCAGAATGATGGTGAACCGATCCAGCGCCTCCCCGCCTAGCGCGGCAATGAAATCGCCGGGCACGCCGTCGGCCGCAGCAGATTTTGCCGGGAAAATCGCAATGGGGTTCGCGAAGGTGATCTTTCCGAGTTGAATCTCGTGGACCCTCCCGATGCGATCGCGAAAATCCGTATCATTGGCGGCGTCCACGCCCGGGAATGGCAGCATTTTTTCCGGCAGGTCAAAGAGCGAATTCGCCGAAGCAAAATGCGTGGAAAACTGCAGCGGCTCGGTCTGCCCGGTGGAAATCGCGAATCTCCCGCGAAAGTTTCCGCGATGACTGATCGCGATTTTCCCCTCGATCGCGGGGATTCCACGCACGGAAGCCATCGGAAATTTCACGCCTTTTCCGCGATACTGGAAGCCCTTCGGGTCGAAAAATTGGACCGATTCTCCCTGATAGTCGATCTTGATGATCAAATGGCTCAGCACGTCCGCGCCCAGCATCCCCTGAATCGCATGGCCGGTTCGCGCGGATAAATCTCCGAAGGAATCGAGCGCCAGCGTCGAAAGCGAGACACGAAGCCCGGAAAAGTCCAGCGTAACATTCGTGAGCGCCCTCGGCGGTGCCCCGTGCGCGGAGGGCGCGTAGAGACCCACCGCCACTGCTCGAACATCATCAATCGCTGAGGTAGACCGCGCTGTGTCCAACAGAAACCACGATGGTTGTGATCCGTTCACCCGAACCGCAACGAGCGCCAACGCATCCGCGACTTGCGCCGGAACTTGAGCGACATTGCCTCCATAGCTGAACTGTATCTCGCTGGTTAGCAGGGAAACTGCTTGCGGCGATTGCAAACATCGAGCAGCGAAAGGTGACGAGCCTATGTTTTTTGCAAAGCCGGCCAGCGCAATAACCAAAATAACAATCGGATTGAGAGCGCGGCAGATCACATCAGCTTAGTTGCCCGACGGAGCCGGAGAGTTTGCGGGCGCCACCTTAGGCGTTGAGAGATAGCCGGAGATGTACTGCTTCTTCACATCAAACACCACGATCTCATAGAGCGCGCGCGACCCTCGCGTGTAGAACTGTATCGGCTCTTCAGCGGTTTTGTCCTTCCGCTCGACGCGCCGGTCGTCCGCGATGATCGCGAGGCTGAACCGGAAATGTTTCGGGTCGATTTTACGCACCTGCAATTGAATCGGCCCCACGCGCTGTGGCAGCTTTTCCTTCCCCATTTTGAATTCGTAGATATTCCGTTCCCCAAGCCGCTTCAATTCCTGGACCTCTTCGTGGTTCCGCGCAATGAGCCCGCTCTGAATTCCCAAGTCGCCGATAGCCGTGGTGAGCTTCGTCTTCGCCTCATCCAAATCCTTGCGCGTGCTCGCCACGTCGCTTTTGGTCCCGCTCAGTTGGTCAGACAAAGCGCCGTATTGCGTGGAAGTCTGCTGCTGCACCATGCCAAGCTGCTGCTGCAGTTCTGTGGTGCTCGCTTGCTGCTTCTTTTGCTCCCGTCCCACAGCGACGGCCATGCTCCGCGCGCTGGCCAGCTCGTCCTCAGTTAGCCCCAGCTTTTGCTGCGTCACTTGAAGCTGCGCCTTCAGCTCGGACATGGCTGCATTGGTTTTGTCGAGTTCCGCCGTGAGAGCGGCGGAACGCTTCGTGGCATTGTCGAACGCGCCGGCATCCTGCTGCTTCTGATGAATCAGCGCATACACCAGATACCCGATCAGCCCAAACGCCAGAATGAAGGCGATAATCACCCATCGCGGCGTGTAAGGATACGACTCCGTCCGCGCGGCCGCCGGGCTGCTTTGCTGAAGGTCCAGCGAATCCCTCATCGACTCTCCTTGACCCAAATATAGCGCACAAGGATTATGTCCGACGTGCTTACCAAAGTCTATTCGCCACGTGCGGAATTCTTACCTCTGGGCCAGCGCGCTTCGACCGCAGTGAAAAGACCGCCACGGGGAGTAAATTCTCCGCGTACTACGCACCAGGCAGGCTTCGTCGCAGTGACAATATCGCGAAGCATGCGGTTCACCGCATTCTCGTAAAAAATCCCTAAATTCCGATAAGCCAGCAAGTACATCTTCAGCGCCTTAAGCTCCAGGCAGACTTTGCGCGGCTCGTAACGAACCACGATCGTGCCGTAATCGGGCAGGCCCGTCTTGGGGCAAACGGAAGTATATTCCGGGAATCGAATCGTGATTTCATAGCCCGGGAAATGGTTCGGCCAAGTTTCGAGGGCTGGCAACTTTGCATTGATACCCGCGCACGCGTGCGCCGAAGTGTAATCAGCCATGCTTCCTCCGCCGCTATTCTACAATGGCATCGCGCGCTGGCGTAAATCTGCACATTCACGCCGCCAGCGATTGCAAGCGTGTTGCTGTACAATGCCGAGAATAGCCGTTTCTTAGCGGAGGGGTGGGTGAGTGGTTGAAACCGGCGGTCTTGAAAACCGTTAGACCCCAAAAGGGTCTCGTGGGTTCGAATCCCACCCCCTCCGCCACGAAATTCCAGTTCATCTCTGCCCATTTTTCGCGGTCATCAACCGATTCTAAAAACATGTGTTGTGACAGGAATTCGCGGTAATATACCCCGTTTTCAATTCACATTTCCGAGGCACCCATGCGGCGAATGGCAACAGGTTTCTCTTTATCGGCTATTTTTGTTTTGGCATTTATGACTCTCGCTGCAAAGCTCCCGCGACAAAACGCGAGCGCACCGGCTAAAGCGCGCGCTGCGGCCAAATACGGAAACGCCGACTCCATTACCCAGAGCGAGCTTCGGATCTATGACTACTTTCTCGCGTCCGACCAGCTTGAAGGCCGCAATTTTCCTTCTCGCGGATACGATACAGCCGCGCTGTACGTTGCCAGCCATTTGGCTGAATGGGGATTAAAGCCAGGAGGAAGCACGAGCGGCACGAATGGTCCGCTCCAGCCCTACTTCATGCCATTTGTCCTGACCACGCGTTCCGTCGTAGAGAATCAAAGTTCCGCGTCATTCACAGGCCCTTCGCCGTTCGCGCGTTTCGGAGGCTCAACCGCGCCGCAAACGTACACTTTCGAATATGGAAAGGATTGGGTTGTCGCTCCCGTAGGAGGATTCCGCGGCCTGCCACCAGCCGAGTCATTCGATGCTACGGGCCACCTGGTTTTTGCCGGCAACGGCTACGTGATAAACAAAACGAACGCTAATCCCTATGAAGGCTTGGACGTGCGCGGCAAAATCATCGTTGTCGCCGGCTTGCCTGCGGAACTCGTCGCGCAACAAGGCCGCCGCGGTCCAGCCACGAATCCTTTGGGAGAGAATTGCACCGATTATCTGACTCCGGAAGAATATGCCGCCAAAAATGGAGCCGTAGCCGTGGTGAGGATCGCGGATTTTCAACAACTCAACGCCATGGCCAATTTCGACAGGCGAACGCCGCCTCTCAACGGGCCGTCCTTCCAGGTGGAGAAATTTCAGGAGCAGCCTGCTTGCGCTAGCACACCCGCGATAATCGCCGGAGTGCAAATGACCAATGACATTTTCGCCGGCGAAGAATTGAGTCCCGAGAAAGCCTTCTACGCAGCCGGCGAGAACGCTACGAAAAAGTCTTTTGAGCTGGACGCAAAAAAGAGTCTTACCCTGCACGCGGTAATCAAGAGCGAGCAGAGCCACGGCGAGAACGTTGTCGGAATTCTAGAAGGCTCGGATCCTCAGCTCAAGAGCGAATACGTGGTCATCAGCGCGCACCTCGACCATATCGGGCTGAGCGCTCCGCTTCCCAATGGACACAACGTGAATAATGGAGCCGACGATGACGGCTCCGGTTCGACCGGCCTGCTCGCCATCTCTCGCGCTTACGCGCAAGGAGCCGAGCGAGGCATGCGTCCGAAGCGAAGCATCATTTTCCTTTGGAATGCCGGCGAGGAAAAAGGCCTGTGGGGCTCGCGCTACTTCAATGAATTCCCGCCGATTGACCTAACCAAAGTCGTCGCCGACCTCAATATGGACATGATCGGCCGCACCAAAAATCCCAATTCTGTTGACCCGAATCGTTCGCACGTCCTGGTGAATCCCGGGGAGGCGATGCTCGTGGGTCCGAATGTCAGCAGCAACGATTTGGAAAAGACCATCGAAACTGTGAACAACAGCTATCAGAAACTCGTGTTGAATCACTTCTATGATGTGACCAAACCTGACGCTACGCACGACAATCTCGGACCGGGCCCAAATGGCCAGCGCATTTTCTACCGCAGTGATCATTACAACTTCGCGAAAATGGGTATTCCCATCGCGTTTTTCAGCGACGGGCTGCATGTGGACTATCACCGGCCAACGGATACGCCTGAAAAAATCGATTTTCACGAGATAGAGCAAGTGTCCAAAACGGTGGCCGCCGTCGCCTGGGTCTTGGGCAATCAGCCCGGGCGTCCGCACGTGAATGCCACGCTGCCGGATCAGCTTGTCAAAGATATGAAGAGCGCAAAGGAGCAAGGCTGGGGCAAAATCACTCCCGTGTTGCCGCCTTTGCCGGGCGAGCCTTTCTGACAAAATTGAAGATAAACCAATACATCGAGCGGCTTCCGCTCTATTTCGATTGTTTCCGCAGGCGGATTCGCGTCTGATTGCAGATCGTTGCGGGCGCGCTCGGCTGTTTCACCTCGAAGGAGCATTCTATTCGCACGTATAATCTCGCTCTCGTCGGATTCGGCAACGTTGGCAAGGAATTCGTCCGCCTTCTCTCGGCAAAAAACGAAATCCTTCAGAGGGATTATGGGATCGCATGGAAACTCACAGGCATAGCTTCGCGCAGCATCGGCTGGATGGCCGACGCCAGCGGGCTGCACGCGGAAGACTCGCTGAATCACCATTGGCCCTCGCCCGCCTCCGTGCAGCCCGGAAACGTCCGTGAATGGCTCCATGCTGCCCAAGCCGACGTTCTTTTCGAGGCCAGTTCGCTCAATCGCCACAACGGCCAGCCAGCCATTGAACACATTAAAGCGGCGCTCGAATCCGGCGCTTATGCCATCAGCGCCAATAAAGGCCCTGTTGTGCACGCCTATCGCGAGCTCCGCAAATTCGCCGAGCTGCATGGCCGCAAGTTTTACTTCGAATCCGCCGTGATGGACGGCACGCCGATTTTCTCGATGTTCCCGCATTGTTTGCCGGCTGTGAATCTGCGTGGATTTCGCGGCATCTTGAATTCCACAGCCAACGTCGTTCTCACCGAAATGGAGAGAGGCGTCACGCTGGATGAGGCTGTTAAACGCGCGCAACAAATTGGCGTGGCGGAAACGGATCCCACAGACGACCTCGACGGCTGGGATGCTGCCGTAAAAGTCGCCGCGCTCGCCATTGTGCTAATGGGCGCTCAAATCAAACTCGCCGATGTCGAGCGCGAAGGAATTCGCTCGCTCACGCCCGCAGCGGTTCGTTCCGCGCGCGATTCCGGTATGCGCTACAAGCTCGTCTGCAGCGCCGAACGCACAGAGACCGGCATTCGCGCGTGCGTCCGGCCGGAAAAACTGCCGCTCAGCGACCCTTTGGCGCAGCTCGAAGGCACTACGTCCGCGATCCGCTTCGATATGGATGTTTTTGGCCTCTCCATTATTGAGCACAAGCCCGGCGTAATCGCCACCGCCTACGGCCTGCTCGCGGATTTCATCCGCGCGGTGAAGTCTTGAAGTAAAATCGTTATCATGAATGCGAGACCACTCTGAATGAGCGCTCCGGCCCATCCGCCGAACTCCCCGTTTCGCGCTGCCGCGCTCGATGTGAACTGGGTGCGTGCGCAATTTCCTTCGCTGAAGCAAACTGTCAACGGCTATCCCGCCGCATTTCTCGATGCGCCGGCCGGAACGCAAGTGCCTCAGCAAGTCATCGACGCTTTCCGAGATTATTTCGAAAACTCGAACGCCAATACATGCGGCGCATTCGCCACCAGCCGCCGCACCGACGCCATGATCACCGGCGCCCGCGAAGCCATGGCCGATTTCTTCAACTGCGATCCCGCCGAAGTTTTCTTTGGTCCCAACATGACCACGCTTACTTTCGCGCTCGCGCGCGGCATCGGCCGCGATTTGCAGTCCGGCGATGAAATCGTCGTCACCACTCTCGACCACGATGCCAATGTCGCGCCGTGGCGCGCTCTCGAAGAACGCGGCGTCGTGGTCCGCCAGGTGGATATTCGTGAAGAAGATTGCACGCTGGACATGGATGACCTGCGCGGCAAAATCAATTCACGCACGAAACTCGTTGCTGTCGGTTACGCCTCGAACGCCGTCGGCACCATAAATCCGGTGCGCGAAATCATCCGTCTCGCTCACGATGCCGGCGCTCTTGCTTTCATTGACGCCGTGCATTACGCGCCTCATGGCACCATTGATGTGCGCTCTCTCGGTTGCGACTTTCTGGCTTGCTCGCCTTACAAATTTTTCGGCCCGCACATGGGCTGCATCTACGGCAAACGCGACCTGCTGATGCGCTTTCGCCCGTACAAAGTTCGCCCCGCGCCCGAATATCTGCCGGATCGCTGGGAAAGCGGCACGCAAATTCACGAAGGCCTTGCCGGTGTCGTCGCCGCGATCGATTACATGTCCGCGCTCGGTCGAAAATGTGATCCTTCCGCCGTGACTCGCCGCGCCGCGCTTGTTTCGGCCCATCGAGCCATGCGCGAACACGAAATGGACGTCGCCGCCGACATGATTCGCGGCCTCCTTGCTGTTCCCGGCCTCCGTTTCTACGGAATTTCCGACCCGTCGCGCTTCAACGAACGCGTCCCCACCGTGGCGGTGCGCCTCGCGAATAGCACTCCTCTTGAATGCGCCAAGTTCTTGGGCGACCGCGGCATTTTCACCTGGGACGGCAACTATTACGCGCTGAATCTGACCGAGCGCCTCGGCGTCGAGAGAACCGGAGGCCTGCTGCGCATCGGCCTCGTGCACTACAACACCGCCGAAGAAGTTGCGCGCCTGCTCGCCGTTTTGCACGAACTTGCGACTTCAGGCGCGCATGGACAATCTCATTAAATTTCGGCCCTCAGCAAGAATGGCACAACGTCCAAAACCCATCGTGCTCACCGTGCTTGACGGATGGGGCTACTCGCCCGCCACGAACGGCAATGCCATCGCGCTCGCCCGCAAGCCCATTTACGATGCGTTGATCAAAAAATTCCCAAACGTGCTGATTCACACCTCCGGGCAGTTTGTCGGACTTCCCGACGAGCAGATGGGAAATAGCGAAGTAGGCCACCTGAACATCGGCGCCGGCCGCATCGTGCAAATGGATATCACGCGCCTCGATGCCAAAATCGCCTCCGGCGAATTCTTCCGCGAGCCGCTGCTCTTGAAAGCCATGGAACGCGGCCGCGCCCATCAACTGCACATCATGGGACTCGCCAGCGATGGCGGTGTGCATTCGCACATCAATCATCTTTTCGCGCTTCTCGAAATGGCCCGGCAAAATAATGTCAGTCGGGTTTTCGTTCACGCCTTCACCGACGGCCGTGACACGCCGCCCAATTCCGCTCTGGGTTTCTTGCAGCAGTTGGAAAAGAAAATGGCCGAGCTGCATGTCGGCCAAATCGCGACCGTTAGCGGCCGCTACTATGCGATGGACCGCGACAATCGTTGGGAACGCATCCAGCGCGCATACGACGCCATCGTCCGCGGCCGCTCGGAACTGAAATTCTCAGAACCGCTCGCCGCGATTAAGGCCAGCTATGAACACCTGGTCACCGACGAATTCGTCATACCCGCGGTCATCACCCAAGCGCACGGCGAAGGCATTTCATCGTTGCCGCGCGCAACCATTCGCGACGATGATGCGGTGATCTTTTTCAACTTTCGCGCCGACCGCGCCCGGCAAATGACGCGCGCGCTGGCCGAACCGGGCTTTAAGGAATTTAACGATCCGTCGCGCCCCAAGAATCTGTTTTACGTTGGCATGACTCAGTACGAGAAAACCTGGCCCTGGCTGCAATACATTCAGAGCCCGGAAAAACTCGAGCACATCCTCGCTCAGGTTTTCGGCGACATGGGCTTCCGTAATCTGCGTTGCGCCGAAACGGAAAAGTACGCCCACGTGACCTACTTCTTCAACGGTGGAATCGAAAAAGCCTACACCGGCGAAGAACGCATCCTCGTCCCGTCACCGAAAGTTCCCACTTACGATTTGCAGCCGGAAATGTCCGCTTCCGGCATCACCGACACGGTCGTGAAAGCCATCAGCAAAGGCGATTTCGACGCCATCATCATGAACTTCGCCAACGCCGACATGGTTGGACACACCGGAAAACTCGAAGCGGCCATCAAAGCCGTGGAAATTGTGGACGAATGCCTCGGACGCATTCATCAGGCGCTTGCGCCGCGCGGAGGAGCATGGATCATCACCGCCGACCACGGCAACGCGGAAACGATGATTGATCCGAAAACCGGCGGGCCTCACACCTATCACACCACCAATCCTGTTCCGTTCATTCTTCTAACTGAAAATAACACGCTACGCCTGCGCTCCGGCGGTTCCTTGCGCGATGTTGCCCCGACAATGCTCGGCCTGCTCGGCATTCCCGCGCCGCCGGAAATGACCGGTCGTGATTTGCGCGTCCCAACGGTTTGATAGAATCTTCTCATCCACGAATGGACCGAACGACTCCAGCCCAAACCAAGCTCGTAATCTGCATCTGGCACAAATTCACTCTGTGGCAGGCGCCTCGCGAACTCGCCGACAAAATCTCCGCGCGCTGGCCGGCCATGAAGGTCGTGCACTTGCCTGATTACGATCATGTGGCCGACGAAATTCCCGACACGGACATCCTCGTTGGCTTCTCTCTGAGGCCTGAGCAATTCTCACGCGCCAAAAAATTGAAATGGATTCACGCCACCGCCGCCGGTGTGGGTCAATTGATGTACCCCGCGCTCCGCCAGAGCGGAATCGCCGTCACCAACGCGCGCGGCATTCACTCCGAGCCCATGGCCGAGCATATTCTCGGAACCATCATCGCTCTCGCGCGGCGCTTTCCCGACGCGTTTCGCTTTCAGCAGCAATCCCATTGGGCCCAGCAGGAAATCTGGGAGCTGCGTCCGCGTGAATTGCAGGGTCAAACTCTGCTGATTGTCGGCTTCGGTTCCATTGGCCGCGAACTTGCCCGCCGCGCTCAGCCCCTGCACATGCGCATTTGGGGCGTCACTCGCTCCGGCAGTGGCGATGATCCGCAATTGGCCGAACGTATTTTCCCCATTTCACAACTGGAAGCCGTTCTTCCGCAGGCGGATTTCGTCGTTCTCGCCGCTCCGGAAACTCCGCAAACTCAGAAAATGTTCGGCGCGAAAGAGCTGAGCCGCATGAAGCCCTCCGCCTACTTCATCAACGTTGCTCGGGGCACGCTCGTAGATCAACCCGCTCTCACCGCCGCGCTCCAATCCAGCCAAATTGCCGGCGCAGCTCTGGACGTTACCGAGCACGAGCCGCTTTCACCCGAAGACCCTCTCTGGAAGCTCGAAAATGTCTTCGTCACGCCGCACATCAGCGCCGTCACGGATCGCCTGTGGCAACGGCAGGAAGCCTTGCTGATGGAAAATCTCGAGCGTTGGTTCAGCGGTCGCGAACTGTTAAACCGCGTGGATTTGCAGCGAGGCTACTAACACGCCGGATTCATTCATTCTTCGCGAAGCGCAACCATCGGATGTACGCGCGTCGCCCGGCGCGCCGGCAAATAGCCCGCGCCGAGCGCGACGAGCAAAAGTAGAATCGCGACGGCAGCAAACGTCAGCGGGTCAGCGCCTGACACGCCATAGAGCAATCCTGAAATTACGCGCGCAAGAGCCAGCGCCGCTACCGTGCCCGCGATAACTCCAGCCGTTGTCAAAAGCATTCCCTCCCGGATGACCAGCCGGATCGTATCGCCCCGCTGCGCTCCCAGCGCCATGCGAATCCCAATTTCCCGCCTGCGTTGCGTGACGGATTGCGACAGTACGCCAAAAATGCCCATGCTGCACAGAACCAAGCCGAGCGCCGCAAAGGCGCCCAGCAAAATCGCGCGCAAACGAGGTTGCGACAAGAATTGCGCCAGCCAATCATTCATCGTGTACACCTCGGGCGGCGGCAGGCTGCTATCGATTTTCGAAAACGCATGCAGCAACTCGGGCGTAAGCGTCTTTGCATTTTCCGCGCTGCGCACGAAGAGCGTCTCCGAGCCGCTTGCATTCTGCGTTAGCGGGCGATAGACGCAAGGATCGGTAACGTAGCCCATTTCCTTGAACACGCTGAAACTTTTCACGTTGCCAACCACGCCGA
>DASUAV010000103.1:0-30138 GCA_035763605.1 Candidatus Acidiferrales bacterium | reverse complement strand
TTACAGTGCCGCTAATGGTTTGCTTTTCGGGAGTGGCGACGTAGAGCGGGCTGTCGGAGGTCAATTGCTGTATAGCAGACCATTTGATATTGATTTCGCCAGCCGCATCGGTTTTTAGCGTGACCTGCTGGCTGCTCACCGTGGTTATGGTTCCGGTGAGATGGTCGCCATTGTTGAGCACGATGGTGTCAGCGAGCGCGGCGGTGGCGCTTAAGACGAAGACTGCGAGCAGCGTGAGCAAGAATTTCATCTTGTGTTACCTCCAATTTGAGCAGGAGCAAGGGCCTGCATAGTGTATGGGGAATGGCGATGCTGCCAGAATCAGGGATTTGCCTTAGTTTCTGTAAAGTGCTGCCTCTCGGAAAAAGCGAGGGCAGTGGCGCTGTCGGGTTCACAAACCCGCTCTTTTTGAGGCCTGCCTGGCTTCTTGAGCTTGTGAATTCAAAGGCATGGGCTTGGCGGGGCCGTCGCCGGCACCCGTGCGCCGGATTGCCGCGGCGATTTCGTCCATATCGTCAGAATTGAGGTCGAGGGCCGCGGCGCGAATCCAACCGTCCACTTGCTCCGGGGAGCGCGCGCCGACGATGGCTCCGGTGATGCCGGGCCAGCACAACGTCCATGCTATAGCCACCTCGGCGACAGACGATTGGTGGCGCTTGGCGATGGGCTTGAGAGCGTCGCGCAAAGCGAGGTTTTTTTTCAGCCTGGGCTGCTGAAATTGGTCGGAGCGCCGACGCCAATCGTCTTTCGCAAGTTTCTTTGCGCGAGTTTCAGAGAACGAATCGGTGAGTAGGCCGGATTGCATGGGGCTGTAGCAAATCACTCCGGTTTTGTGCGGCGCGCACCAGGGCAGCTCCTTTTCCGCGACTTCGCGGCGAATCAGCGAAAATGGCGGCTGAAGGGAGTCAACGTGCTGAATCGGCTCGCAGCGCTCCATGAGTTCGACGTTGAAATTGCACACGCCGGGAATGCGCACTTTGCCTTCGCTGACGAGGCGCGACATAGCGGCCCACGCGTCCTCCACGCGAGAGCCGCTCTCATCGGGCCAATGAAATTGATAGAGGTCAATGCGCTCGATGCCAAGGCGGCGCAGCGAGGCCTCGCATTCGGCGCGAACCGTTTCGGGAGTCAGCACGCGTCGCGCCGCTTCCATGGGCTTGTCCTTGTCCCACTGCAATCCGCATTTGGTGAAAACGTAGGGGCGTTCTGAGGGAGACAATTCCCGAAGAAATTTACCGACCAGTTCTTCAGAATGCCCGAGGCCGTAGACTGCGGCCGTGTCGATCCAATTGATTCCCTGTTCGACGGCGTGGCGCATTGCAGCGAGCGAGGACCCATCATCCTGAGGGCCCCATGAGAAAGCCCAGCCTCCGCCTCCTATGGCCCATGTACCGAAACCAAGAGTGGTAATTTCGAGAGTCGTCTGGCCCAAACGGCGCTTCGGCAAAGTCATGGCGCACCTCGCGGTATACAGTTTTGATTAGTAGAGCGGGGCCCTGGTCGCAGGTGAAAAGCGCCGTCTGTCTTACGCGCAGTTTGTGGCGCACAGTTGGGCACGTAGTTGAATTGTAGTCGGTTATCGCGGCGCGGGTATATACTCGCACTTCTTTTGACGTCCTAATAAGGAGAAATAAATTGAGCCGTCATAGCCGCGCGGTGTTTCAAAGTGGATTGAGCGTTCTGTTGCTATTTTTTGTGTTTGCCCGCCCCAAAATGCTGCGAGCGCAGCAAATGGATGCGAATCTCTTCAGCGGAATGCGTTATCGCATGATTGGGCCATTCCGCGGCGGACGCGCTGTGGCTGTGACAGGCGTGCAGGGCCATCCGGACACTTTTTATTTTGGCGCGGTTGGCGGCGGCGTGTGGAAAACCACGGATGCGGGGCGCGTGTGGGAGCCGGTGTTTGATGGGGAAAAGATCGCCTCGATTGGCGCGATTGCGGTGGCGCCATCGGACACAAATGTGATTTACGTCGGTTCGGGCGAGCCGGATATGCGCTCGGATATTTCGTATGGAAATGGAATGTATAAATCGGTGGACGGCGGAAAAACGTGGAAGCATATCGGACTCGATGACACGCGGCAGATTGGCGATATTCTTGTTGATCCGCACGACGCGAACCTGGTTTACGTGGCGGCGCTGGGGCATTCCTATGGACCCAACGCCGAGCGCGGAGTTTTTCGTTCGACCGATGGCGGAGCGACGTGGAAGAAAGTGTTGTTCAAGGATGAAAATACCGGAGCGATTGATCTGGCGTTTGATCCGCAAAACTCGAAGACGATCTATGCGGCTTTGTGGCAGACGCGGAGGCCGCCGTGGAACGTGTATCCGCCGTCAAATGGTCCGGGCAGCGAGCTTTACAAGTCGACGGACGGCGGAGACAACTGGACGCAATTGACGAACGGATTGCCCACGGAAGGATTAGGGCGAATTGGCGTGGCTGTGGCAGCAACGAATCCGAATCGCGTCTATGCCATTGTTGATGCGAAGCAAGGCGGGCTCTATCGCTCGGATGATGGCGGGCAAAGCTGGCGTCTTGCGGACAATGAATCGCGGATTTGGGGACGCGGCTGGTATTTCGGCGGCGTTACGGTGGACCCAAAAAACGCGGATGTGGTTTATGTGATGAATACTTCGACGTACCGGTCCACGGACGGCGGAGCGAGCTTCACGGCGATAAAAGGCGCGCCGGGAGGCGATGATTACCACACGCTTTGGATTGAACCGAATGACTCGGCGCGGATGATTTTGGGGAGTGATCAGGGAGTGATCATCAGCGTAGATTACGCGAAGACGTGGAGCTCCTGGTACAACGAGCCGACTGGACAGTTCTATCACGTGGAGACGGACAACCGCTTTCCGTATTGGGTTTATGGCGCGCAGCAGGATAGCGGGGCGGCAGGAACGACCAGCCGCAGCCGTCATCGGGAAATCACGGCGCGGGACTGGCTGCCCATCAGCGTGGGCGGCGAAAATGGATACATCGCCGCCGATCCGCTGCACGAGGGGATCCTTTTCGGGGGTACGGTGACGCGTTACAACATTTCCACGGGAGCGGATCAGCAGGTCACGCCTTCGCTGGCGCATCCCGGAGATTACCGGCACACGTGGACCCAACCGCTGGTATTTTCTCCTGCGGATCCTCACGCGCTTTATTTTGGGGCGCAGGTTTTGTTTAAGACGACGGATGGAGGGCAAAGCTGGCAGATCATCAGTCCGGATTTGACACGTTCAAATCCGGGCACGCCGGCGAATCTCGATTCTACGACTGCGAACGACGTGGACGGCAATGGCCGGCACGGGCTGATTTACACGATTTCACCGTCGCCGCTGAATAAGGATTTGATCTGGTGCGGGACGGATGATGGAAACATTCAGGTGACGAGCGACGGAGGAAAAAATTGGCAGAATGTTACGCCTTCGGCGCTCACAGCGTGGAGCAAAGTGACACAGCTTGAAGCTTCGCATTTCGATGCGAATGAAGCATTCGCGGCGATTGACCGGCACAGGCTGGATGATCTGAAGCCTTACATTTACGTTACTCGCGACTCCGGAAAAAGCTGGGAGCCAATTACCGCAGGCATTCCCGAAGGAAGCTACGTCAACGTGGTTCGCGAAGATCCGGAGCGGCGCGGATTGCTTTATGCGGGAACGGAAACGGGCGTGTACGTTTCGTTCGATAACGGCGCGCACTGGCAGTCGTTGCAGCTCAATATGCCGACAGTGCCGATCCGCGATATCAAGGTGCACGGAGACGATCTCGTTTTGGCGACGCATGGACGGGCGTTTTGGATTTTGGACGACATTACGCCCTTGCGCCAAGTTTCGGCGCAGATGGAGGACTCCGGTGGATTTCTGTTCAAACCGGAAACTGCGTGGCGCGTGCGGCCCGGATCGGATGAAGGAACTCCGCTGCCGGCGGAAGTGGCTGCAGGAGAAAATCCTCCGAATGGAGCGATTTTGGATTATTACCTGAAAGCAGCAGCGCAGGGGCCGGTGACGCTGGAAATTTTCGACAGCACCGGCAAATTGGTGCGCCGATTCTCGAGCGCCGATCACTATCCGCCGATGAATCCCAAGACACTGGATATTCCGGCATCGTGGGTGCATCCTCCGGCGCCGCTTTCCGCCGCAGCGGGGATGCATCGGTTTGTTTGGGATTTGCACTATCCGAGCGAAGGCGGAGGACGAGGGCGCGGCGGGCAAGCCGCGCTCGCGGCGATGTTCGGATTCGGAGGAGGGCCGTGGGTAATGCCCGGCGAGTACACGGTCAAGCTCAACGTGGACGGCGCAACCGCGCAGGAGACGCTTACGGTGAAGATGGACCCGCGGGTTAAAGTATCGCCGCAGGATTTGCAGGCGCAGTTTGAACTTGCGGAGCGAATACTGGCGAAGTCGGCGGAAGTGAATTCTGCTGAGCGCGCGGCGGGAAGCGTGCAACAGCAGCTCAAGGATGTCGCGCCGAAGGTGACGTCGAGAAAGGCGCTGGCGAATGAAGTGGATTCGCTCGAACAGAAAATCTCCGCCGTGCTCGGAGCGCAAGCGGCAAGTCCGCTGGCATTGAGCAATGGCCCCGCAGCTGTGGACCGCACGACGCTGCGATACGTTTCCGGCGAACTGGGGCAGCTCGAACGTGTAGTCGAGAGCGATGATGTGGCACCCTCGGCGGATGCGGTGACGGCCTTTGGGCAAGATTCGCAAATTGCGGATGGGGCGGTGCAGCGCTGGCAGGCGATCGTGTCAGAGGATCTGCTGCGCCTCAATAACGAGTTGAGGCGTGCTCATATGGAGGCGATAGAGCCGGGAGCACGGAATTAGAGAAATTGGAACCTGACGTTCGATTCTGGATGGGGTAAGCTTGGGCTATGAGCTGGATATTGAGTCTGAAGACGTTTGCGAGCGAGGCGCTGGCGAATTTTTACACCGTCGCCGCTGTGCTGCCGAGCTCAATCCATCTTGCCTCGGCAATGGTCGAGCCGTTGCCGGTTTCGAAAGCGCTAGTGGCGGTGGAGCTCGGTGCGGGTACCGGCGCGATGACTCGCGAATTGCTCAATGAGCTACCTGCGAACGCTACGCTTCTGGCCTTCGAGATTAACCCGCGTTTTTTCGATTACCTGAAGCAGAATTTTCACGATCCGCGACTGGTGCTCATCAACAACAGCGTGGAAAACATAGAAGACGAGTTGCGGCGGCGCGGCTACGAGCATGTGGACGTAGTGGTTTCTTCGCTGGGGCTAGGCTTTATGTCGGAACCGAAGCGGCGGCGGATATTCGAGGGGCTGATGCCGTTCGTGCGGCCCCACACTGTTCTGACGCAATATCAGTACATTCACGGGCTGCAATTTGCGAATGGAAAGCTGCGGCGGCTGAGTTTGAGGCCGCTGCTCAAGCACTACTTCGAATCGGTTGAATCGCGCATTATCTGGCGCAACTTTCCACCGGCATATGTTTACACCTGCCATTTGCAAGAGAACGCCGGCTGAAACCGCAAGCCTCCGCCGCGAATCTCACAGATTGACGCTCGTCAAATCCGGGGACTAGAATGAAATTTCTTCCAGCCCTGAATCTGCCTCTGAGGTGCCCGCCATGGCCAGAGTCACTCAGCTGAATGTGAATGGAATCGAACGCACCGTTGATGTGGATGCGGACGCGACGCTGTTGAGCGTGCTTCGCGGGCCGCTCGATCTCACGGGAACGAAGTACGGCTGCGGTGAAGGACAGTGCGCGGCGTGTACGGTGCTGATTGACGGAAATCCGCGACACTCCTGCCGCACGCGCGTGGGCGACGTGGGGCGGCGAAAAATTACGACGATTGAGGGGATCGAAAAAAATGGAGAGCTGCATCCCGTGCAGCAGGCGTTTATTGACGTGGACGCGATGCAGTGCGCCTACTGCACGTCGGGCATGATTTTGGGTGCGGTCAGCCTGCTGGAGCACAATGCCACGCCGACGCACGATGAAATCGTGGAATACATGAATCCACACATTTGCCGTTGCGGAGCTTACCAGCGGATTACGGAAGCGATCAGCCTGGCGTCGAAGCGAATGAAGGAGAAAGCGTGATGAGCGGCGAAGAAATGAAGGATGCAGTTCTTGAGTTCGAGCGATACGAATTAAAAGACGCGCCTCTGCATCATTTTGCTCTGGACCG
Source organism: Candidatus Acidiferrales bacterium (assembly GCA_035763605.1). Classification (GTDB taxonomy): domain Bacteria; phylum Acidobacteriota; class Terriglobia; order Acidiferrales; family UBA7541; genus DAHUXN01. The sequence goes on along the minus strand of DASUAV010000103.1, from coordinate 23,987 downwards.
CCGCACCTTCATGAAATCCATCGGCGGCGGAATCGCCATACTGCTAGTTGCGAAAGAGGCTGTTGCGCTGCAGGAATCGGGGCGGCGAGGATTCAGGCGTCCGGAGATGCCGCGCGCAATTGATGCATGGCTGCACGTCGCGCCGGATGATCGCATTACTGTTTTCACAGGAAAAGTGGAGATTGGGCAGAATATTCGCACTTCGCTGGCGCAAACTGTGGCGGACGAACTGCACGTTTCGCTCGATGCCATAACCATGGTGATGGGCGACACGCAATTGACGCCATTTGATATGGGCACCTTTGGGAGCATGAGCACGCCGCAAATGGGCACGCAGCTGCGGCGTGTTTCGTACGCTGCCCGCGAAGTGCTGACGGACCTCGCGGCGAAACGATGGAACGCGGATTCGAAAAATTTGGTTGCGGAGAACGGCAAGATTTCCGATCTGGCGGCGCGGCGGACGATTACGTACGGCGAATTGGCCAAAGGACAGTTGCTGGCGCAGGACATTCCGGCTGAGGATCCGGTAACTCCCGCGAGCGAATGGAAAATCGCCGGGCAGCCGATTCATAAAATTGGCGCGCGCGATTTCGTGACCGGAAAACACAAGTATCCCGCTGACATGAAATTGCCAGGAATGCTTTACGGCAAAGTGATTCGGCCGGCCGCTTTCGGAGCGACTTTGGAGAGCGTGGACTTCAGCGCGGCAAAAGCGATTCCCGGTGTGATTACCGTGCGCGACGGAGATTTTATCGGAATCGCCGCGCCGGATGAATTCACCGCGGAGCGCGCTGCCGGCGCTGTGAAGGCGCAATGGACAACCACTCCGCAGTCTTCGAGCAAGGAGCTTTTTCAGTTCCTAAGGCAGAATGTCGAGAGCGATCCGCAGGAGGAGAATCGCTTCAAACAGGCGAAAGGCGACGTGAACTCGGCGCTGTCTTCCGCGGCGCACCGCGTGGACGCGACTTATACGATTTCCTACATCGCGCACTGTCCGCTGGAACCGCGCGCGGCACTTGCAGAGTGGAAAGATGGCAAGCTCACGGTGTGGACAGGAACGCAGCGGCCATTTGGTGTTCGCGGGGAATTGATGGATGCGTTTCATTTGCCGCAGGAGAAAGTGCGCGTACTCATGCCGGCGATGGGTTCCGCGTATGGCGGGAAGCACTCCGGTGAATGCGCGGTGGAAGCGGCGAGGTTAGCACAAGGCGCCGGGCGTCCCGTGCATCTTTTGTGGACGCGCGAAGAGGAATTCACCTGGGCGTATTTCCGCCCTGCGGGGGTTATCGAGGTGAAAGCGGGCGCGAGCGCCGATGGCACGCTCACCGCGTGGGAATTTCACAATTACAATTCGGGGCCGTCAGCGATTGCTCCGATGTATGAAATTGCCAACCAACTGAACGAATTCCATCCGGTGAAGGCGCCGCTGCGGCAAGGCTCGTATCGTTCGCTGGCGGCGTGCGCCAATCATTTTGCGCGAGAATCGCATATGGACGACGTGGCGCACGCGTGCGGGATGGATCCGCTGGAATTCCGGATGAAGAACTTGCATCATCCGAGACTGCGCGCGGTTTACGAAGCCGCCGCAAAAGAATTTGACTGGCAGGGCCGAAAGAAAACCCCCGGGCACGGTTTTGGCATTGCGGGCGGGATCGAAAAAGGCGGACACATCGCCGCGTTTGCGGAAGTCGCAGTGAATTCATCCACGCGGGAAGTGAGGATTGTGCGCGTGGTGCAGGCTTTCGATTGCGGCGCGATTGTGAATCCTGACGGGCTTGAGAACACCATATCCGGCGCGATTACCATGGGAATCGGCGGCGCGTTCTACGAAGCGATTGAATTCGACAATGGACGAATCCTGAATCCGCATTTCGCGCAGTACCGCGTGCCGAGGTTCAAAGACGAGCCGGTGATCAAAGTGGCGCTGGTGGACCGCAAAGATGAGCGCTCGTTTGGCGCGGGCGAAACGCCTATTGTGGGGATTTCGCCGGCCGTGGCAAACGCGATTTTCGACGCGACAGGGCAGCGCATCCGCTCGATGCCCATGTTGAAAAATGGAGTGCTTCCGGCCTGATGCCGGCGTTTCAGCCTGCGGTGGGAATTCGAGCCGAGTTTCGAAGTAGCGATTTTCTTTCCAGCCAAATTTTGCGTTCTCTTACCGAAAGGCGTTCGATTGCATAGCGCAACATGGTTCGAGGCATTTCGTGAGCGTGCTTGCGCAGGAAACGACTGAGCGCAGAGGGTTCGCGCTTGCCGACTTCACGCAACATCCACCCAGCTGCTTTGTGAATTAGATCTTCTCGGTCTTCCAGAAGCATCCGCGCGATTTTCAGCGTGTCAGCGGTTTGCCCGTTGCGAATGAACCACCAGGTCGAGACGATGGCTATGCGGCGGTCCCAAAGGCTTTTGGAGCGCGCGAGTTCATACAGGATAGCTTTGTCTTGATCCAGCAGATGGCGACCTGCAATGTATGGGGCGCTATCGTCTACTCCATCCCAACTGCGGATGTGTTTCCGATTAGCGATGTAAAAGCCAAAAATGCCTTTCTGCGTACGCGCGTCTCCGCGTTCGAATTTGCGGACGAGCACGGCGTGAGCCAGAGAACGCTCTTCGTGAACTCGCGATTTCATTAATTCGCGCAATGTTGCGAATGGAAGGTCTTCAAATTGCCGGGCGAGATGGCGAATCTGCGGCGTTGTTACGCCGAGGAAAACATCGTCGGTTTGCTTGAAGAAGCCGCGCTGAACACGCGCCTTTTGCGCGTTGCCCAGGCGGCGAAGGCCTCGTTTCGCATCCGCGAGCGTCGAACCTTCCAGTGATGGCCTGCTTCTCTTGCCGGAAGAGCGCATAGCTCGCCGCGCCGGATGGGTTACTTGCGTCTTGTGAACTGCAATTGCAATTGCTTCCATTGCGCGAGCAACGTGTCTAATTTTGTTCCCAGGTCGCGCGCTGCGTCTTGCTGCGCGACAGTCGGAGCGGCATCAGCACCGTCGACCTGCGCGTAAAGCTGTGCGCATTCGAGATTGAGGCGCGTGAAACTGTCCGCGCCGCCGCCTCGCGCGCCGAATCCGCCCGCACCCGCGCCGCCTCCCGCTAAATCCGCGGCTTTCTTATCGAGTGCGGGAATTTGTTCCTCGGAAACGCCGCTCGATTCGCCGGTGCGGCGCTTCAGATCCTGGCGGAACTTATTGATCTGTTGGATGGCGTCGAAGCTCTGGTTCATGCCCGCGGTCAATTGCTGCTCCATGGCGAACTGCGCGTTCAAGGCCGAGGGCAGCACGTGGACGCGCGGGTCTTCTTTTACCGTGAGCGTTTGGCGATAAGTGCGACCGCCAACGGTGAGAACCACGGTGTAAACGCCGGGAACCGCGCGCGGACCGAGCGGGTATTCAGGCGTGTCATGCGGGACGGCAGAGATGGGATAGTCGCGCATGAGAGATTTGGGCGCAGTGTAGTGCAGGTCCCAAACCCAGCGGTGCATGCCGGCATCAGCGGGAAGAATTTTGGGCCAGCGCACCCAGTATTCAGGTACGCGAATTGTTTTTGCCAGACTTTCCGGCGTAAAAGGCAGTTGATCCGCGCTGGAATAGAAGCGGACGAGGCGATTCGCGGAATCGTAGATGCCGAGCGCGACTTTACCAGACTGCGCGCTGGACAAATAATAGTCTATGACAGCGCCATCGGGCGGATTCTGCGCGTGCGGGAACTCCGGCGGGAGTGGGGTATCCGTGTTGGTGTCGCGGCGATAGCGGTAAGCGGGCGCGGGCTCGAATAGATGAGCGTTAGCCTTCGCGACTACGTCGGTGATTTGGCGCAATGGCGTGATGTCGTCGAGAATCCAGAACCCGCGGCCATGCGTGCCGACGAGCAAATCGTCATCATGAATCCACAGATCGCGCATGGACGTGTGCGGCAGGTTCAACTGCAGGGACTGCCAGTGGTCGCCCGCGTCAAACGAAACCCAAACGGCGTTTTCCGTGCCGGCGAAGAGCAAATTCTTGCGGACGGGATCTTCGCGGACGGTGTCCACAGGCTGGTTGTTTGGAAGACCGTCAACGATGAGCTGCCATTTCTTGCCGCCGTCGTCGGTACGGTAGATGTACGGTTTCATGTCATTGATGCGGAAACCGCTGACCGAGGCGAAGGCGATATTCGTGTCATAAGGCGAAGCAACGATTTGCGTGACTTTCTGCCAGGCGGTGATTTCCGGCGGCGTGACGTTATTCCATTTTTTCCCGCCGTCGCGCGTGACCCAAATGTAGCCGTCATCAGTGCCAGCCCAAAGTAAATTCACGCTTTTCGGGGAAGGGCCAAGCGCGTAGATCGCTCCCCGTTGCTGATCCGCTTGCGGGTTATTCGCGGCCATGTTGCCGAGACTTGTTGGGACGCCGGGATGCTCGCGGGAAAGATCGGGGCTGATAGTCGTCCAGGTCTGGCCGCCATTGATTGTTTTGAAGAGATAATTTGTGGCGTAGTAGAGAATGTGCGGGTCCACCGGCGAAAACATGATGGGCTCGGTGCGTTCGGCGCGATATTTGGGCGAAGATGTGGCGATAGGCGTGACTTTCTGGGTTTGTCCCGTGACCCAATCGAATTTCGAGACTTCGGTGCGGCCGGCGCCGTAAATGATATTGGGATGCAGAGGATCGGGCGCGACGTAGCCGTATTCGATGACGCCTACGGGATGCCAATCGCGAATATTGATTTCGCCATCGTTGCCTCGACTGGCGATTCCGACCGAGCCGCTTTCCTGCTGTCCGCCGTAAACCCAATAAGGAAAACGATTGTCGGTGATGACATGGTAGAGCTGTGCGGTGGGTTCGGCGTACCAGGAATTGCTCCAAGTTTTGCCGCCGTTGACGCTGATCACCGCTCCTTGATCGGATGTGAGCAGAATCGTCTCAGGATTATTGGGATTGATCCAGATGTTCTGGTAGTCGTCGCCGCCAGGAGCGCCTTTGAGAGGCGCCCAGGTTTTGCCGCCATCAACGGATTTCCAGCAGACAGTGCTGGTGACGTAGAGGACGTCGGGATTTTTCGGGTCAACCTTAAGAACAGGAAGATCTCCGCCGCCGATGCGGCCGGTACCACGGCGGTCGGTGGTTGCTTCCGCCCACGTCGCACCGGCATCGTCGGAACGATAAATTCCGACTCCGCGCCCGTGAGCCACAGCAGCATAGACGCGGCTCGGGTCGCTTGGCGCAATGGCAAAATGGGCCTGAATCACGTCCTTGGGCAAGCCTTCGGTGAGTTGAGTCCAATTCGAGCCACCGTCGGTTGATTTGAAGAGGCCGCTGTTGGGGCCATTGTATTCGTTCCCGTCCTCCCATGGACCGGACACGGAATCCCAGAGGGACGCGTAGATCGTGTTTGAGTCCTTCGGATCAATTTCGACATCCCCGCCGCCGGTGTATTGATCCTTGGAGAGGACCTTTTCCCAGTTCTGGCCTCCGTCGGTCGTGCGGAAAATGCCGCGCATTTCGCTGGGGCCATAGGGATGGCCAACGACCGCGACGAAAACGCGATTGGGATCGCGCGGATCGATGGACAGCGCCGCGATTTGCTGCGCGTCGTCGAGGCCAATGTGCGTCCAAGTTTCACCGGCGTCGGTGGATTTCCACATGCCATCACCGACGGAGAGATCGGGGCGCTGGAGGCCTTCCCCGCTGCCGGCATAAATAATATTCGGGTCGGAGGGGGCAACTTCGAGAGCGCCGATGGATTGCGTGGGCTCGGCATCGAAAATGGGCGTCCAAGTTTCGCCGTAATCGGTAGTCTTCCAAATGCCGCCGTCAACCTGAGCGATGTAGAACACGTTGGGCTGGCCGGAGACACCCGAGATGGCTTTGGTACGGCCGCCGCGAAACGGGCCGATCATGCGCCAGCGCATATCCTGGTAGGTATTCAGCGGATATTGCTGCGCGAGAACGACCGTAGCGGAGCACAAAAAAAGTGCGGCGATAAGTGTGATAAGGCTGATTCGTCGAGTTTGAGTCACTTTGCACCCCCGAAAAGTGGCGGGAAAACACATGAGGATAAACATTCCAGGCGGCTCCGCGCAAATGAATTATTTTTGGCTTGCGGCTGGAATCTGCGTGCAGGCCACTCGGAAACTGAGGGAGAGAACATGAGGAGTATTCGCGGATTTGCAGAGTGGCATCAGGCTATTGGTGATTTGGCGCGCCTGGCTTAGGAGGCAGGAGGCCGAAAACGGCGACGCCTGTGGGAGTGCCAACGAAAACTTTCCCGCCGGCGATCATTGGCGTAATGAATTTGTTGCCGGTAATCTCATCGCGATGGCGCTGCTGATTGCTGTTGTAAAGCTCGTGCGCGAGATCGTTGGCATCGTAGGCGTGCAGAACAGCAGGCGTGTTGTTTTCGACTGCCCAGACGATAGCGTCACGAAGACCGTTTGACGAAATGCTGGGAGTGGATCCCGGGTAGCCAAACGTAATGGCTGTCTTGGAACTTGCGGGCGTGACCAGGCGCGCCTGGTTGAACTTGAAAGCGCGAATGGAATCGTCCACTGCGCCGTAATAGAGATTTCCGTTGAAGTATGCAGGAGTGGAGTAAACACCGCCGCTGCCGCCGAGGCCGTTCGAGTTGTCAGTGCCGGTGCTCGGAATTTCCTGATAAACATCGTTGCGCTCAGGATTGAATTTGCCCATGGAATCGCGATTCACGATGTAAATGGCATTATCCTTGCCCGCGCCAACGGCAAGGTGAACTGTCTTGCCCGAATTATCTTTCATGTCCGGCAGCACGATTTCGCCGCCAGAGCCCAGGTCCAAATCTTTGCGTGATTCGGGAAGTGTGTTGTGCATATCGAAGTAATCGTCCACGAAAAGTTTGCCCTTGCCGGTACCGAGCTTCAGAAACGCATTTCCGAAATCGCTCTTGCTCGGAAATCCATGACTATCGAGATTGGTTTCAAACGCGCCATTTCCCGCGAGGAGATATATGTTGCCCGAGCCGTCCGCGGCCGGGCCGTCGCCGGCCATCCAGATAGCGCCTTCACTGCCGTTCGGCTCGATATTCAGCACGCTGGAGCGCTTCAGGGTGCGCGCATCGAATCCGATGATCCAGCCGCTGTAGGGATCGAAATCGCAATGCGAAGCCCAAGAGGTGTAGATGACGCCATTCGAGAGGAGCAAGGCGGCGCGTTCTTTGTACTGCTTCGGCTCGAAATCGACCTGTCCGTTGGAATTTGGGACAGCGGAACCGGGAAACGTGGCGGCAATGGTCTCCGGCCCGCCATTTCGCTCCGCGCCAGTGGCAAGATCGAGAGCATGGAGGCGCTGATAATACTTGCCGGAGCTGTCTTTGGACATGGCCACCATGAACATGATGCCGGAGCGAAGGTCGATAACGGGAGTTGCGGTGGCTCCGATTTCAGGAGTGACCTGGCCGCATCCGCGGTTATCGCTGGGCGTTTCGTCGGGGCCTAGCAGGGAGACCATCCAGAGTTTCTGAAACGTGTCCGCGTCGAAGGCGTAGGCCAAATCATGTTCGGTGACGACGAAGACGACATTTCTCTTGGCGCCCTGCACTTTGAGCTGGGAAACATAGAGAGGCTCGGCATCGACCAAGCCTTCAACAGACAAAAAGCCGACCTTGCCGAACTGATGAGAATTCACATTGGCCAGGGTGAGCACAGCCTCACTGGGATTCGCTCCCGTACGCGCGTTGTTGTTGTGATAGGTGAGAACGTTCACAGCGCCGGAAGCCGCGCCGGATGATGTGCGCGCCGGAGCAGCAGCATCTTGCGCATCCAAAGAGGAATTCTCCGGATGGGAATTGCATCCGGCGAAGACAGCCGTAAACGTCAAAATGAAGACAGCAAGAACTCTAGGCATCTGAAAGAGCACCGTGAAATTGTGGAACAAATGCGACGAAAAGACAATTACGGCAGCCTTGGTAGGATGCGGACACTTATAGCTGCGTTTCGCACGCGATTATTGGCGTTCGGCTATAGATGCAGCACCGGAAGATTCCGAGACAGAACGTACACGCGGTTCGCCAAAGCTGATTTCCATGGGTGTATCTTTGGGCAGAATGAGATCCTGACCGCGCGCAATAAAATGTAAATACAGAGATCGGCCCGCACCCCAAAAACCCATCCATTGCGAGAGCGGCTGTGACTTGATCGCAAGTGTGAGCGCCAATCCAACGAGTTTGTAGCCGGAGCCACCAGCGAGCGCGCGATTACCGGTGTGGCCAGACGGGTCCACGATGCCATTATCACGATCTTCCTGTAGCGAGAGACTCGCGATGCCAGCCGAAAGTGCAGTGGAGAGCACGCGGGACTTTTCGTGGCTGGCAACGTGCGTTGCGCCTTCGGAATCGAGCTGCACGTTCGAATTTCTGGGGACTTCCATGCCTTGCAACGCCATTTCTATCTGCTCAGAAGCGGTGGAAGGGAGTTGCACACGGTTGAGCTTGAAATGGAGCCGACCATTACGGTGCAAACGGCGGGATGGTTCCGCGCGAACGACAATGCCCAACAATTCAGTGTTCACCGGGAAAAGGAGCTTTTTGTCGGACGAAAATATCGGCCGAGTGAGAACAGCTTCGACAGAACCGCCGACGTGGTCGGTAGCGGAGCTGAGGGGAGTTACTAAGCGCGCGAACGCCACCGTATTTGCAGGCGGGATCTTGCCCATGGAGCCTATTTCTGCCGCGGGAACAATAGCCGGCCCGAAATCGAGAGCATCGCGCAGCTCGATCACAAACACCGAGCCAGCAGCGATTTTTTGCTTGTGATAGGGCCAGTATGAATTCGCAACAAATTTAAGATGAGACCAAATCGTAGACGGCCGGATCTGCGAAACCGCGTTATGCCAGCGGCCACGCACCAATCGTTTTGCGCGGCCTGTTAATGTTTTTTGGCCTGGATAAGATTGGAGTTTGAGCAAAGGGCCTGCGTCCGGCATTACGCCCGCTCGAATAGGAATACACGCACCATTAGGGAGGATCAGCGTATCAAAATCCACGTCTACGATGCGATGCGGAGAAAAATCCGCATTCAGGTAAGAGCCAATCCTTCCTACGAAGGAGCGATAGCTGAGTTGAACAATGTGGCCGTCTACTTCGCTGCCTTCAGGGATAACCATCCGGTCAAATGCGTAGACCGGATCCTCAACGAAGGCGTGAATTCGCTGGCCGACTTTCCTGACAAGCACGGCTTTATCCAGTTCGGCGCGAATTGGTGTGCTTTCGCTGACAGTGAGTTCGACCTGAGGTGGCGCAGGTGCGGCCATTGTAGAAGCGTGTGCGATCAGCGAATTCGCCGAAATTTCGGACAGCGAAAAAACGCGGTGCCGGAGCGCAGGTTCTGGCGGCGTTCTCTGTGGATGGATTGGAAGCAGTGCGCTTTGCGAGAAAGTGGCGCAGGCGAGCGCAAAAAAAGAGACGCAGGTACAAACCAGTCGAAGGCAACCGAGGCAGCGACTCAGGTCATTGTGGCGAGCGGGATGACTGATACGTCTTTGGCGTGTCTCCAAAAGCATTGGACTTCCGGAAAAACTGTAGGATGAAACGAATGGAATTCGCGAACTGGGTAGGCATGATGCTATCACCCGGGTGCGAACGATCGCAAATCCGCTCAGCTTGAACTCCGGCATGATGGATAGCACCTCAAATTGGGTTTCACATAGACCGAATGATTGCTGAAATCACCGGGGTTTGAACAGCAAGGCACCTGTCCCATGAGGGTACGAGTGTACCGTTGCATAGAGCAAGAAATGGGCTCTATGCTGGTAATTTTACGGGATTTGTACGTCCATTAAGATGGTAACCAGAACGGTAACAGAAGGCCGCCCGAATGTCAGTAGTTGCCAAAAAGGTCAAATGTGCAGTGATGGAAAAGCTGCCTGGGCGGCAAACTCTGGTATCCTCGGCCATTATCCAACAGGCACGTTGCGGAGAGAGATGAGTTGGTAGCTCAGACGGGCATCGTCGGCGTAGTCTTGCTCGCGGGTACGCTTTTGTTATCCGCGTTCTTCTCGTACATGTATGCGCTCAAACGCCACAGCTACCTTTTGATCTGGGCGGCAGGGTGGCTGCTGGTTGCGTTGAATTCGCTCGGGGGACTAATCCAGAACCAAACAGTTTATGCGAGGACAATCTCCAGCGTAGGCGCCTGGCTGTTGGCGATCGCGGCGCTGCTTTTCGTGATGGCGGCGCGCGTGTATGCAAGGCTCACGGCGAGCATCAGCGCAGCTCTGGGGATTGGCGCAGCGGCAGGGCTTTGGGCAGTCGCTTATGCAGAGAACTGGATCGCAGTGCCTGTTTACCTCGCTTCGGGCTTGTTGCTATTTATTGCGGCGCGCGTCTTTTGGCAAGAAGGACGCAAGCGCGAATCGCCTTCGGATTTTCTGTTGGGCATCTCATTTATCACCTGGGGCCTGTTGGACTTTGGAATTGTGCTGCAGAACCGCTTCACGTGGCTGAAGACGCCGGATTTCAGGCTGGCGCTGTTAATTCCGCAACTGTTTTGCGGAGTGCTGATGGTGATGGCAGTGTACGAGGAGGAGCGGCACCGCATTGAACGAAACATGCTCGCGCTGTCGAATCTGAACCTGGCCACGTCGAGCTTTGTGGGCGGCGAGATTCAAAAGATGCTAGCGCAGGCGCTGGACCGCGTGCTGAACGTGGTGCGGATTCCGTGCGGAGCGTTGTGCCTACATTATGAAGATGCGGAAGGGCCGATCTCGGTGGTGACGACCGGACTGCGCGATGAGTTCAGCGCGAAAGTGTTGAAGGAGAATTTGGAAGACAGCATCGTGAAGCTGGTGGCGCGGCTTGGCGGCCTGGTGGTGCTGCGAGATCTGGGAAAAGCTAGTCTGTGGGGAGCGCTGGACCGGGAACCCTCTTTCAAGCGGCTACGAGAGCTCTTGCTGGAGCAGGATTTGCGGACGGTGGCAGGCATCAGCTTGCAGGCAAAAGAGAGAGTTCTAGGAGTGCTGTTGCTGGGAACGCCGGATAACCGGCAATTCACTCCGGCGGAACTGCGGCTGCTGCTTGCGCTCGGCTATCAGATCGGCATGGCGGTGGAGAACAGCTATTTGATTCAGCAGACCTCGCGGCGCAGCGAGGAATTGCACATACTGAATGAAATCGGGAGAACGCTGAGCTCGACACTGGATAACGATACTCTCTTTGAAGCGATTTATACCGAGATGCGGAGGCTTTTCGACGTCGAGAGCTTTTACATTGCGCTGTACGATAGCGCGCGTGAACAGATCCGCTACGAATTGGAAGTGATTGACACGGTTCGGCAGACGAAGCATTCGCGGCCCGCGGAGAGCCGTTTGACGGAGTACATGATCCGTGAGCGGCAGCCCGTTTTAATCCGCGAGAACTTTCCGCGCGAAGTTCAACGGCTGGGAGTGAAGTCCACGCGCGAAGCTGGATGTTTCTGCGGCGTACCGCTGATTCTCTACGACCGGGCCATTGGCGTCATGGCGATTCATAGCCGGCATGAGAAGGTTTTTGACGAAGGGCATCTGGAACTGATGCGCGTGCTGGCGGGCCAGGCAGGAATCGCGCTGGAAAATGCCAGACTTTTTGCCGAGGAGCAGAAGAAATCACGCCATCTGGCGCTCCTGAACAAAATTTCCAAGCATGCGATCGCCACAATGGACGAAGAGCAAATGCTCGCGAAAGTAGCCGAGGAAATCGAGCAGGCGCTGAATTACGATCACATCGGAATCGGCATTCTGGATTATGGCGCAAAAGAAGTGGTGATTCGAGCGGAAGCCGGTAAGCGCCGCGACGCGATTGGGCGGCGAATCCCGGTCGACGAAGGGCTCGTCGGAGAGGTGGCGCGCGCCGGATCCATTGCGATGGTGAAAGAAGTGAATTCGACGAGTCTCCGGCCTGTGTTACCGGGCTCAGTTTCAGCGATTGCGCTGCCGGTGAATTCGGCGGAAGGAATACAAGGCGTGCTGTACGCGGAATCCTCGGAACGGTGCGAATTTGCGAGCGAAGAAGTTCAACTGTTGCAAACGCTGGCAGATTTGTTTGCGGTCGCGCTGCCCAATGCGAGGAATTTCCAGAAGGCCCAGGAGCAGGCGATAACCGATGGCTTGACGGGTGTGAAAACGCACCGATACCTTATGGAGAGGTTATCGGAGGAGTGGAAACGTTCGACGCGGTCTGGCAGGCCATTTTCGCTGGTGCTCATGGATCTGGACCGATTCAAGTTCGTGAATGATTTTTATGGGCATTTGGAAGGCGACGTGGTGCTGCAAAGAGTGGGTTTGATTCTCGAGCAAAATTGCCGGCGGTCGGATATTGTGGCGCGCTATGGCGGCGACGAGTTTGTCATTTTGATGACCGATACCAGCGTAGATCAGGCGAGGCAAATCGCCGGGAAATTGCGAAGCTGGGTGGCGGCGGACCCGCTACTGCGCGACAAGAACATCACCGCGAGCTTCGGCATTTCTTGCTATCCCCTTCACGCCTCGACACCACAGGAATTGCTGCAAATGGCGGATGCTTCCATGTATTTGTCGAAGCACCAGGGCGGCAATGCCGTTTTCACTCCCGAGCGAAAGGAGCCAGGAGAGGAAGCGACGTGGAAACGCGATGTGCTGGAAGCATATCTGGGCGTGATGCTGCACCGGCAATTCGTCACCGGGCCGGCGGCATTCGAGGAAATTTCCCAGAGAATTCAGCAATTTTCGCAATCCCTGAACGATCGCGGACAGTCATCGTCCTTTGAGCGGCTGCCAGCGGCAGTTCTGGAGGCCATGAGTTCCCTGGCTTTTGCGGTGGATGCGAAAGACCAATATACGCAAGGGCATTCCAAGAAGGTTTCAACGTACGCGGGGCTGATTGCAGAGGCGGCCGGACTCAAGACGGTCGAAGTGGAGGAGGTAAAGCTAGGAGCGCTGCTGCACGACGTCGGAAAAGTGGGGATTCCCGAAGACATTCTGAACAAAGCGGGACCGCTCGATGCAGACGAGTGGGATACGATGAAATCGCACACGATTCTTGGATGGCGGCTGCTGGAGCCTCTGCTGACGCTGCGTAATGTGCGGGAGATGATTAAGCATCATCATGAATTTTACGACGGTTCGGGATATCCCGATCAACTCGAGAAGGAGAGAATTCCGCTCGGAGCGCGAATCATTACCGTGGCAGATGCGTATGACACGATAACGTCACCTCGCGTCTACAAGAAGGCGCGAGCGGCGGATGATGCGCTGGCGGAGATCGAGCGCTGCGCAGGCGCGCAATTCGATCCGGAATTGGTGAAGTTGTTTCTCCAAGCAATCCGAAAGCAGCCGCATCCGGTTCTGGAGGCGGTTTCGGCCTCCGATGAAGACGTAAACTTCTGATTTTGCGGAAGCAATTTTACAGGCCAATCTGATTGAGTTGACCGGGGGCGCGAAATTCCAATGCAAACAGCCACAGTGAAATGGGTGAGCGGCGAACAATTTGTGGCCACATTGCCGTCGGGTCATGCCGTCGTTATTGACTCAAATCGCGAGAGCAATTCGGCGCCTGGGCCGATGGAGCTCATGCTGGCGGCGCTAGGCTCGTGCACGGCGACGGATATTGTGGAAGTGCTGGCAAAGAAACGGCAGAGGCTTGATTCAGTGGAGATTGTGATACAGGGCGAGCGAGCGAAGGAGCCACCGACAGTATGGATCAAATTGGAAATTCTGTACCGTTTGCGCGGGCAAGTCACCGATGAAGCGGCCAAACACGCGATTGAGCTCAGCCTTGAAAAGTATTGTGGTGCAGCAGCGACGCTGCGAAAAACCGCGGAGTTGTCCTTTCGATACGAAATTCTTTCTCCGATAAGCTGAATCGCATTTCGCAGCAGTTCCAGGGCGGCTTTCATCGTACAATCACGAGTCTGCGCATTGGTGTTGATGAGCGCGGCATATCTTGGGGGAAGATAAATGGGCAAACGGATAGCGGCGAAAATTACGGGTGTAGCCGGATACCTTCCGCCGCGAGTCGCGACGAATTTCGACCTCGAAAAAATCGTGGATACGTCGGATGAGTGGATTCGCACGCGAACAGGGATACGTGAGCGGCATTATGTCGAAGAGGGAATGGCGGCGTCGCATATGGGCGCGGCGGCGGCGGCGGAACTGCTGAAGACGAAACACCTGGATCCGCAAGAGATCGAGATGATCATTGTAGCTACGGTCACACCGGACATGATGTTTCCGGCGACGGCATGCCTAGTGCAGGATCGGATTGGGGCTAAGAATGCATGGGGATTTGACCTTTCGGGAGCGTGCTCGGGATTCGTGTACGCGCTGACTGTAGGAGCGCAATTCGCGGGAGCCGGCACGCACAAAAAAGTGGTGGTGATTGGCTCGGACGTTATGACCTCCATACTGGATTTCAAAGACCGCGCCACGTGCGTGCTTTTTGGGGATGGGGCCGGCGCGGTGTTGGTCGAACCTGCGGAAAGCGAGAACGAGGGAATCATTGATTTTATGAGTGATGTTGACGGCTCCGGGGGATGCAATCTGTACATGCCGGCGGGCGGCTCGCTGCATCCGCCATCACATGACACTGTCGAAAAGCGGATGCACTATGTGCATCAGGAAGGACAGCAAGTTTTCAAGTACGCGGTGAGGCGAATGTGCGAGGTTTCCTGCGGGCTGCTGGAGCGCAACGGCTTTTCGCATAAGGACCTCGCGCTGGTGGTTCCGCATCAGGCAAATCTGCGGATTATCCGGGCGATGCAGGAGCGCCTGGGAATTGACGATTCAAAAGTAATGGTGAATATTGACCGGTATGGAAATACCACGGCGGCGACCATTCCTCTCGGCTTGCGCGACGCGCTCGAACAGGGGAAATTGAAAAAGGGCGATCTCGTTCTGCTCGTGTCCGTAGGAGCCGGATACACGACAGGCGGGATACTTATGCGGTGGGCATACTAGAATGACGGCCTGAAGTTAGCAGGAGCGAATTGCCGCGACATAAGCTTGATTCGAGCTTAGGCGGCGATCCATGGAAACGGCGGCGTAACGGGCGCAGAATGCCATTTCCTGGCGAGCCCAAGAGCTGCCCTGAGGAATCGCCGAGCAGCGCGAAATCAGATGCATGGCCCTATAGTAGGCTCGTGCAGGCCAAAGTTTCAGGGAATCCGGCCCAATTGCAGGGCAAATTCTGCTGATCGTTGCGAGGGTCTCGAACTCTTCCGAAGCGGTGGTTGCGGCGAAGCTCGATTGCGCAGCAATCAGATTGTTGGAGACCGATTCGGCAGCAATGGCGAGCATATTTGCGCGCCAGAAGAAGATGGCGAACTGAGCCATCATGGCCAGCGAAATCACGCAAATGAGAGCTGCGAACATATTGTGTCTCGGTGATCATTCTGAGAGATGCGGCTTCAACCGCCAATAGAGCTTCCGTACCAAAAGATTGGAACCAACGCCATCGTGTAAGCTGCTTATTATGAGCACATTACGTAGGAGGATAGAAAATGACCTATCGAATTACAGCAGCGGCAGCCTTGTGCGCGTTGACTCTGGCGGGAACCGCCTCAGGCCAACAAAAGCAAGCAAATAGCAGCAGCGCGCAATCGGCCAGCGCCCAGGCAATTACGAAGGTACTGAAAACCCAAGAAACGGCATGGAACCGCGGGGACATTGGCGAATTCATGTTCGGCTATTGGCGTTCGAAGTACACGGAGTTCGAAAACGCTTCGGGGATTTACCAGGGCTGGGATGATGTCCTGAAGCGCTATGAGAAAACATATCCCAATCGCGCCGCGATGGGCCAGCTCACATTTTCCGGACTGGAAATCCATGTTCTGAGCGCCAAGTCAGCTTACGTCATTGGCAAATACCGTCTGGAGCGGGAGAAGGATCATCCCGAAGGGGTATTTACGCTGATCTTTCGAAAGTTTGATGATGGATGGAAAATCGTGAATGACCACACGACCGCATTTCATTCCGCGAACAAATGAGGACGCATGGCCGCAGCAACTGAAACGACTCTTTCTCCGCCTAAGCGAATCGAGAATAATGGCTCCTCTGGAATGAAAAGCCGGATATTCATCATCATCTTGCTGGTGCTGTCGCTGGGGATTTACGTGGGCACCGCGGGATGGCCGCCGTTGCTGGACAGTTCTGACGCGGGGCATGCAGAAGCAGCGCGCGAGATGCTGCAGACACACGATTGGGTCATTCTGCACATTAATGGCATACGTTATCTGGAAAAACCGCCCCTGCAATACTGGCTCGTAGCCGCTACTTATGCGGTATTCGGAGTTACGGCCTTTACGACGCGTTTTTCGCTGGCGCTGGCAATAGCCGGCCTGGTGTTGATGGTCTACTTTTTCGCGCGGAGGTGGTTCGGCGAGCGCGCAGGATTCTATGCGGGCCTGATTATGTGCACTTCGCCCGGAGTGTTTTTATTCACCCGCATCATGATTCCCGAAGCCATTTACGCGCTATTTTTCACGGCCGCGTTTTATTTATTTTTGCGGTCCTGGCAGGGGACTATTTCTCCACGAAAAGGATATTGGAGAGTGGCGGCGCTGATTGCGCTCTCGGTGCTTACACGCTCGCTGATTGGAATTGTGTTTCCTGTCGCCATCATTTTCTGTTTTCTGCTGGCCACGGGGGAGTTGAAGGCGTGGCGGCGATTGCCATTGCTTTCAAGTTTAGCGGTGTTCTTCATTGTGGCGCTTCCGTGGCATATTGCGGCGATTTTTAGCGGGCGAGGCGGATTTTTTGGAGGGTTCTTTTATTTTTATTTCATCAATGAGCAGATCTTCCGTGCTTTGGGATGGCGATATCCGCGTGACTACGAGGCAGTGCCGTTGTGGCTGTGGATTGCGGAGTGCATCGTTTGGTTCTTCCCGTGGATTGTTTTTCTGCCGTCTGGAATTCGCGAAATTCCGCGGCTGAAGGATTGGCGAAGCAAATTGGACGAGCGCGGGCAGGCGCTGGTGTTGCTCGCGATTTGGGCGCTGTTCATTTTTCTATTTTTTTCGTGGACCAAGAGCCGCATGGAATACTACAGCTTCAGCGCATGGCCAGCTGTAGCTATTCTGCTTGGAGTGGGGCTGGAGCGCGCGGAATCGAGCCGTGAGCGGTGGCTGCCAAAGGTACAAGGAGCGTTGGCGGTGGCTGGAACCGGCATCGCTGCGATATTGGCCGCGATGCTGTGGGTGTCGCGCGGAATCGCTTCGACAGGGGATATTTCGTCGTTGATGCAAACTCATCCGACGAGTTTTTACCGCGTGGCCATGTCGGATTTTATGGATTTGACGCCGCAATCTTTCGCCGATTTGCGGCATCAGGCGCTCACCGCACTGGTAATCGTGCTGTGCGGATTTTTGGCGGCATGGCTTTTTCGACGACCGGGTTATGGCGCCGGGGCTAACATCACAATGGCTCTGACGCTTTCGGCCTTTTTCTTTTGCGCCAATTGGGCGCTGGGAGTCTTCACTTCCCGACTGTCGTCTGAACCTCTCGCGAAAAGCATCTTAAGTGTTTGGAGGCCTGGCGACAAAATCGCGCTTTATGGCGAATACGATGCCGCGAGCAGTATTGGATTCTATACAAGGAAACAGATATTGATATTCAACGGGAGATACAATGGCTTGGAGTTTGGTTCGTACTATCCCGATGCGCCGAAGGTTTTTTTGAACGATCGCACGTTTTGGCCAGTGTGGAACGGATCTGAAACTGTTTTCCTGGTTGTGCCGCCGGATGAGTCAGCGGCAGCGACGATAAGAATGCCTCGCGAGAGGACGTTCGTATTCGAGCAAACGGGAGGAAAAACGGTTTACGTGAACCATCGCATTCGGGCTAGCGAGCCGAGCCTTGCGGAATTCGAGCGGCTACGGAGGACGAGGTGAGATCGATTATTACCGGTGGCGCTGGGTTTGTGGGTTCGCACCTTTGTGACGCGATGATTGCGCGCGGATGGGAGGTTATCTGCGTAGACAATCTGATCACGGGCGCCGAAGAAAACATTGAGCACCTGAAGCAGGATTCCCGGTTCAGGTTCGTGCGGCAGGATGTGTGCGAACCGATGAACATCCGCGAATCTGTCGATGCTGTACTGCATTTCGCTTCTCCTGCAAGCCCCGACGATTATCTGCGGTTTCCCCTTGAAACATTGCGAGTGGGTTCGGCGGGTACGTTCAATGCGCTGGAGCTTGCATCGGCAAAGAAGGCGAGATTCCTGCTGGCATCGACGTCGGAGTGCTACGGCGATCCGGAAGTGAATCCGCAGCCGGAAACCTACTGGGGAAGAGTCAACAGCGTGGGCCCGCGAAGCGTTTACGATGAAGCGAAACGGTTTTCCGAAGCAGTGACTATGGCCTATCACCGGAAGCAAGGGCTGGATACCCGAATTGTGCGCATTTTCAATACCTATGGCCCGCGCATGCGCTTGAACGACGGGCGCGCGCTTCCCAATTTTTTATTTCAGGCGCTTTCAGGCCAAGCGTTAACGGTATATGGAGATGGCCGACAGACTAGGAGCTTCTGCTACGTATCGGATCTCATAGATGGAATATTAAGGCTGCTGGATTCTGACGAACATCTCCCGGTGAATATTGGGAATCCGCACGAAATCACGATACTGAAATTTGCGGAGCGCATTCGAGCCCTCACCGGAGGCCGCGGGGAGTTGGTGTTTCGCCCGCTGCCGCAAGATGACCCGAAGCGCAGGCGACCGGACATCAGCAAGGCAAGAGATCTATTAAAATGGCAGCCGAAAGTGCCTCTCGAAGAGGGGCTGCAAATGACGTTGGAATATTTCCAAAAGAAGTTTGCCGCCGTGCACGCCGTTTCAGGCTAGAGCTTCGCTCGGCGCCTGCGACTTGGGGCGTCCGACGGACTGATACTCAAATCCCAAAGCGCTCATTTCTTTCGGGGAGAGCAGATTGCGCCCATCTACGATCAGGGGGCGAGCCATGGTCTCATGAATTCGCTTCCAGTCGAGTTTCAAGAATTCTTCCCATTCGGTGACAATCAGCACAGCATCAGCGCCCCGCGCAGCCTGGTAAGCATCGGGCAAGCATTTCAATTCCGGAAAGCGTATGCAGATCTTATCCATGGCTTGCGGATCATACGCTGTGAGATGGACTCCTTCTTCCTGAAGGCGTCTAATCAGGTCAATGGAAGGAGCGAAGCGGATATCATCGGTGTTCGCTTTGAAGGCAAGTCCCAGAAGAGCAATTTTCTTTCCTTTGAGCACCCACAGGCAGTGGCGCAACTTCTCAACAAAATCGTGCACACGCTGGTGATTGATCCGTTCTGCTTCCCGCAACATGGCAAAGTCCACGCCGTGGCGTTCAGCGAGCCGCACAAAAGCTTGAAGGTCTTTGGGCAGGCAGAATCCGCCGAAACCCAAACCTGGTTTGAAAAAATGCGATCCGATTCGGGGATCCAGCCCAACGCCGTTCATCACTTCTTCAATATTGGCTCCCAATTTTTCGGCCAAGTCAGAGACCATGTTGGCGTAAGAAATCTTAATGGCGAGAAACGAGTTAGAAGCGTGCTTAATAAGCTCGGCGCTGTTGATGGTGGTGACCAGCCATGCGGGTTTCTTCGCGGCGGGGCAGGAGCCGTTGTGCACGGGGCATGGGAAATCCTGATCCAGGACTGATTTATATATTTCGCGAAGCTTTGCTTCTGCGGTTTCGTCATCTACGCCGATCACAATGCGATCCGGGTGCAGGAAGTCCTCCACGGCTGAGCCTTCGCGCAGGAATTCGGGATTCGACGCCACTCGAAAGCGATGGTTGCCACTGCGTCCATATATACCGAGAACGCGCTTCAGTTGCTGACCGGTTTGCGCCGGGACGGTGCTCTTCTCGACCACGAGTTTGTCAGAAGTGGATTCGGCGGCGATCATTTGCGCGACGCGATCAATGGCGCTGAGATCCGCGTCGCCATTAGGAAGGGGCGGAGTACCCACGCAGATGAAAATGACGTCACCCACGGCGGCGGCTCTGGCAGTCTCTGAAGAAAAGGATAAGCGCCCATTCCGCTGATTCTTAGCAACGATGCCGCCAAGACCCGGTTCATAAATCGGCAACTTGCCGGAATTGAGCACATTGATTTTTTCAGCATCGTTGTCCGTACAAAGGACGCGGTGACCGAGCTCTGCTAAACACGCTCCCGTCACCAGCCCAACGTACCCTGCACCTATAACGGATATCCGCACTTGAACTTCTCCTTGTGAGAACCGTGGACCCAATCTCGAACAAAACCCTATTTTCATACAAGAAGGGCATTTAGCAATACTGGAATCTTTGTACCGTGCTGGAAGACGAGGAGCGAAACCGTGCCATTAGCAGTTAGCTTCAACACCACTCAGGATTTCGACAGCAGGAAGCTGCCGATGATAAGGCCATCGGTCCCCGAGCAGAAGTAGCTCCGAACAGCGTCTCGCGGAGATACGACGAGAGGTTCGCCGAAAAGATTGAAGGAAGCGTTGACCAGAACCGGGGCGGGCGCCTGGTTGCCAAAGCTCTTCAAGAGCGACCAGTAAACGGGGTTTACTTCGCGCTTGACGATGTGCAATCGCACGAGATTTCCACATACGGCAAAAGGAGACAGGAGAGGGGTTGCGTCGGCGCGGAGTTTGCTCATCGAGGCCATGAATTCGGCGCAGCGGGGCGGTTCAAAATACTTGATGGCATCCTCTTCCGGAATCGAGAGCGCGAATGGGCGAAATGGTTCGCGGTGCTTCACAAAATCGTTCAGGTTCTCTTTGACGTATGGCGCCCATGGAGAGGCGAGCAGGCTGCGATTCCCCAAAGCGCGAGGTCCGAATTCCGCCCGTCCCTGAAACCAGCCCAGAATTTTCCCGGGAAGCAACAGTTTGATGGTACTGCGGATTATTTCGTCTTGAGACGATAGCCAATGGTAGTTCGCTTTGCAATTGTCCAGAACGGCCTTTATCTGTTCGTTTGTGAAGCTTGGCCCCAAATACATGTGCGACAGCGGGGGTGTGCGATTGGCCTTTCCCCGTTTTCGGAGCACGAGGTACGCTGCTCCAACGGCTGTTCCTTCATTCCCCGAAGTAGGCTGGATGAAAACATTGCTATAGCCAGCAACACTTTCGATTGCGGAGACCAGCAGCGGATTCAAGAACAGGCCGCCTGAAAGACAAAGATTCTCGCAATTATGATTTTTGCGGAAGGCTGTCAACATTCCCAGAAGCGCAATTTCAGTTGCCTTTTGAAGGCTGCTGGCGATCTCGGCGCGCATCTGGGGTGGGATTTCTTTTGACTGGCGCGGCGAAATTCCGAGCTCATCATAAAACAATTTAGAGAAGGCGAGGCGTCCGGCAAATCCTCGTTTGAAGTACGAAGGATTGAGCTTGGGATACCGATCGCCGCTCTGACGAATCATACGAAAAAATAGGTTCAGGTGGCGCGGCTCGGCTGTGGCGCTGAGCCATTGAGTTTTGTGCTCGTGTTCGTGGGGCAGGAAGCCCAATAATTCGGTGATCTGAGTGTAGAGCCATGCGAGAGAATCGCGAGACGAGATTGTCTGAAGAACGCGAATCACTCCGGACTCGCCGATAGCGACAATCCCCGATCGGCCGCCGCCCTGCTCATCGGATGTGAGAATCAGGGCGCGATCAAATCCCGAAGCATAAAATGCGCTGGATGCGTGGCACAAGTGATGATCAAAGGCCAAAACAGGAGCGCGAGAATCGTGAGACATCATACGGATAATGCGGTGATTGTTGAGTTCGGTGGCAAGTTCTCCGATCGCTTTACTTTCGTAATACACGCTGGATATGGGAGCGCGAGCAAGAAAACGAGAGTGGGAAGCTGTGCGACGCGACCAAGTGCGCCAGGGTTGATTGGCCACTCCGATGGCGGAAATGTCTGACCAGTTAATCCGCACTTGCTCCATGCAGAAGCGAATGGCTGCGCGGGGAATGCCATAGGCGCTGCGAGAACGGGTGAGTTTTGATTCCTCGACGGCGGCTACGATTTCGGAGCCGTCCAGTAACGCGGCCGCTGTGTTATGTGCAAGCGCCGATAGGCCGAGGAAGTACATGCGGATGGGCGATTACGGGTTTTGCGTGTAAAACCGGCGGCTGCCGGTGAGCAATCCTCGAAGGCCCATTAAAACAAGGCGCGGCTGATTGAGGCAAACTCGCCAAAGCAGCTTGAGAGCCTCATCGCGAGAAAACTGGCCAAGCGAGCGTTTCGCCGGAGAATTGAGAGAATCCACCAGTTGGCTGTAATCCTGCTGATGGAAAGCGTGTAATGCGCGGCGAACGAGTAGGTGAAGATCGAGTTCGCGGCGCAAGCGGCGGAGTTCTCTATTTGAACCGCGATTGAGAATTCGCTGTGCCACACCCAAAGCTCCGCGAAGGCCGGTAACAATTCCGCCCACCGTGCTTACCTTCACCTGAGCTGCAGCATCGCCCACGAGGAAAATCCGCGCGCCGTCAAACTCCTTTTCGACGGAGACCCATCGGTTGTAGATGGGGATGCGAGCCCCTTGAAATGCAATTGGATTGAGCTGACGCTTTTCGAGGAATGCTTCGAGGTGTTTCCGCGCCTCGGATCCAGATTCGCCGATGAGCCCGAGCGCTCCCCGTTCCTGTGACTCGGGAATCAGCCAGTAAAAATAGGGCGTGTCGTTAGGAACGAACCAGACGCGTACCGTGTCCGGACGCATATCCTTGGGCAATGGCACTATAGCTTGAATCAGAGGAGCGGTGGGAGGTTGCGGCCATCCCGCGGCTTTGGCGACGGAACTGGATGAACCATCCGCAGCGATCACCATATCTGCGATGAGCCCCTCATTTTCATTCTTCGCGGCATCTCGGAACTCGAGGGTGATTTTTCCGGCATGCGGCTGGAGTGTGCGGAAGTTTCGGCCCAAGTGCAGCTTTGCGCCGGCGCGCTGCGCGTGTTCTCCGAGGGAGTGAATCAGCCTTGCGCGCTCAATGATCAAGTCAGGATGAGCAAGGTTGACGCTTGCTGCCCGGCCGTCGGTGTACAACTCAAATTTACGTACTTCGTTCACAATGCTGGCCGAGCCGGCATCGCCCAAAAGATCTTTCATATGGCGGGTAACAATGAGTGTGCGCTCGGCGGCGTCGAGTTTCGAGGATTGTTCGAAAACGTCCACGGCACGCCCTTCGCGTGCCAGGAGATACGCAGCGAAGAATCCAGCCGCCGATCCTCCCACGACAGTAATGGCTGAATGGCGCGAACTGTGATTCGAGTCCTTAAGAGGATGGTCGGGCGACAAGCTCATTGACCTCTCTCGTTCTTATTATTCCCGGGGAATTATCGGCCACTTCTGTGAATTGGCATCCGTCGCAGGCCTTAGCAGCACCAGATGGCCAGACAGGACTTCTTCGAATGACAAAGTATAGCTTAGGCGCGCGGGCGCGCATAGAGATGGTCAGAGGTCGGCAATCCGATGAGCACTTTCCGCTGGCACCCCGAATTTGCGCTGGTCTTCAAAAGGCAAGCGCTCTAAAGCGATCACTGCGAATGCTGCCAAAATAACCAGACAAGCGCAACCGGCCAGGCGGGGAATCCCTTCGACGGCGGGCATCATTACTCCAAAGATTCCAAGAATGGAGGCCGCACCGTAGAGAACCAAAACAGCGCGCGCTTGCCCAAGCCCGAGATTGGCAAGGCGATGGGCGGTGTGATCTTTGCCTGGTGCCGTGAATGGGAGAAGCCCGCGACGGGAACGCGAAATGCTGATCAGAGTGGTGTCGAATATCGGAATTGCGAGTATGAAAACGGGGGCGAGCCAATCCAACCGGGAGTGCGCGTTCAATGGCCGGAGCTTCAAACCCAAAGTGGCCATTAAGAAACCGAGAAACATTGCGCCGCCATCTCCCATGAAAATTTTTGCCGGCGCAAAGTTCCAACGCAAGAACCCCAAGGAAGCTCCCAATGCTGCCGCGGCCAGCGTGCAAACCATGCGCTGTCCATTCAGAGCTGCGGACAAAGCGAAAAACGCCGATGCGACTGCGGCAATGCCCGCGCAAAG
>DASUAV010000102.1:0-2627 GCA_035763605.1 Candidatus Acidiferrales bacterium | reverse complement strand
CGGCCTTCCTCCTCGAGATTTCGCGCGGCGACGACGGCGGTGAGCTTTTCGCCTTCCTGGAAATGAACAAGATTGTTGATGGCTTTCCCGCGCGTGGCCGCCGCCGCTTCCGGAATTTCATATACCTTCAACCAGTACACGCGTCCCTTCGAAGTGAAAAGCAGAATGTACGTGTGCGTGGAGGCGATGAACAGATGCTCAACGAAATCCTCTTCGCGCGTGCGCGCGCCGATTCGCCCTTTGCCGCCGCGCGACTGATGCCGGTAAACGTCCACCGGAGTACGCTTCACGTATCCGGCATGGCTCACCGTAATGGCCATTTCTTCGTCTTTGATCAGATCTTCGAGCTTGATCTCCTCGACCCGATCGACAATTTGCGTGCGCCGCCCGTCGCCGTAGCTCTTGTCGATTTCCTTCAGCTCCGTGACAATCACGCCGCGCAACTTTTTATCGCTCGCCAGGATTTCTTTCAATTCGGCGATGCGCTCGCGAATCTGCGCCAGTTCTTTCAGGATTTCGTCAACAGATAACTGTGTCAGGCGATGCAGTTGCAATTCGAGGATGGCGTCAATTTGCGCATAGCTGAGCCCGTAAACGTCTTCGCCCTCAACCGTTATTTTCTGCAGGCCGTATTTTTTCGGTTCGAGCTTGACCCCCGACACCCGCGCATTTCTGCCGCCCACCAGCACTTGCACGGATTTGTTTTGGAAGAATTGGAACAAGTTCTCGCGCGCGCCGGCGCGATTCGGCGAGCCTCGGACGATTTTGATAACGTCATCAATGTTGTCTATGGCGACGTGGTAGCCGATCAGAATGTGCTCGCGCTCTTCCGCTTTGCGCAACTCGTACTGCGTGCGCCGGCGCACCACTTCCACGCGATGCTCGATGAAAAGCTTGATGAGTTCGACGAGGCCCAGCTCGCGCGGCTGCCCGCCGACAATCGCCAGCAAAATCATGCCGAACGATTCCTGCATCTGCGTGTGCTTGTAGAGCTGATTCAAAATAATCTGCGGCTCTTCGTCGCGCTTCACTTCGATGACGATGCGCATGCCTTCGCGATCGCTCTCATCGCGAATGTCGCCGATGCCCTGCACTTTTTTGTTCTGCACCAGTTGCGCGATGCTCTCGATAAGCCGCGCTTTGTTCACCTGATAGGGCAATTCAGTGATGACAATATTTTCCCGTTCTTTGCCGACCTGCTCGATGGCCGCTTTGGCGCGCACCTGGAAAGTCCCGCGTCCTTTTTTGTATGCCTGCTCGATTCCTTCGCGCCCGTAGATGTACCCGCCCGTCGGGAAGTCCGGCCCAGGAACCGCTTTCATGATTTTTTTCAGCGGCGTCTCGGGATCCTCGATGAGCATCACCGTCGCTTCGATAACTTCCCGCAGATTGTGCGGCGGAATGTTGGTGGCCATTCCAACGGCGATGCCGCTCGATCCGTTGACCAGCAGGTTCGGAATGCGCGTCGGCAGAACGGTCGGCTCTTCCGTGCTCTCATCGAAATTCGGCGTGAAATTGACGGTTTCTTTGTCAATATCGGCGAGCATTTCCTCGGCGATTTTCGACAGGCGCGCTTCGGTGTAGCGCATGGCCGCCGGAGGGTCCCCGTCCACCGAGCCGAAGTTTCCCTGCCCATCAACGAGCGGATAGCGCATGTTGAACGACTGCGCGAGGCGAACGAGCGCATCGTAAACAGGGGCGTCGCCGTGCGGATGGAATTTGCCGAGGACTTCGCCGACGATCTTGGCGCACTTGCGGTAGGGTTTCGTGGACGTGAGGCCCAGCTCGTACATGCCAAAGAGAATGCGGCGGTGCACCGGTTTCAAGCCATCGCGCACGTCGGGCAGCGCGCGCCCGATGATTACGCTCATGGCGTAATCGAGATACGATTTTTTCATCTCCGATTCGATATCAACCGGAGTCATCATTTGCTGCTGTTGCTCATCAGCCATTCACTTGCCCCCGCGATGCTTCAAAGGTCTCGTTTTGTTGCGATTAGAAATTTGCCGACCATTCTAATAATTTGCTGTTGCGATTAGAACTGGCGCTCTGGCGCTCAGGCTCTCCAGGCACCCCATTCCACAATGTAGGCCTTTACCCCTTCAAAGGCGGCTGCGTTGTTCGAAAAGCGCTGAGCGCCGAAATGGGCTTCGAGTTTGAGCATTAGGTCGGCGCATTCCGCCTCGCTGGCGCACTCGAACACCACTCCGCGCTCTCCATCCGGTGAATGCGTCTCCACCGCCCGAAAATTCGAGCACGAGAGCCCCTTCAGTCCCGGCAACGTCTGCCAATTCAACTGGTAGGTCAAACCAGGCTCGCTAAATATCCAAATTCACGACTTCGAGGGCGTTGTCCTGAATGAATTTGCGGCGCTCCTCGACGTTTTCGCCCATCAGCGTGGCGAAAATTTCTTCGGCGGCGACGGCGTCTTCGAGACGCACTTTCAGCAACGTGCGCGTCTCCGCATTCATCGTGGTCTCCCATAGTTGCGCCGGATTCATTTCACCCAGGCCCTTGAAGCGCGTGATGGTGAACTCTTTCTTCGCATCTTCGAGCACATAAGAGAGCACGCCCAACGCATTCTCCTTGCTGACCTTGCTGCCATTGTGCGCGATGGTGAAGGGCGG
>DASUAV010000101.1:0-3254 GCA_035763605.1 Candidatus Acidiferrales bacterium | reverse complement strand
CGCTTGGCGAGCGCCTTGCCCACCGCTTCGGCCATGGCCACCGAGCGATGCCGCCCCGCCGTGCATCCGAACGCAATCGTCAAATAACTTTTTCCCTCGCGAATGTAGTGCGGAATCAAATAGCCCAGCAGGCCCTCGATTCGCCGCAAAAATTCGCCGGTCTGTTTGAACGAGCGAATGTACCGCGCCACTCGCGGATTTTTCCCGCTGTACGGCCGCAGCTTGGCCACAAAATGCGGATTCGGCAAAAATCTCACGTCGAAGACCAGATCCGCGTCCGCAGGCAATCCAAAGCGGTAGCCAAAGCTCACCAGCGACACCAGCAGCGGCCGCCGCCCCGCCTTCTCGAACTGATCGATGATAAACCGCCGCAGCTCATGCACCGTGAATTTCGTGGTGTCAATTACCACGTCCGCAATCGCGCGAATCGGCGCCATGCGCTCCCGCTCCATGCGGATTCCTTCGGCAACTGACAAATCCGCGCCCATCGGATGCGGCCTGCGCGTCTCGCTGAATCGCCGCGCCAGCGCCTCGTTGCTCGCCTCGATAAACACCAGCGTCGCCGGATACTCCCGCCGCAGCTTGCGATACACGTCCGGCAATCTTTTCAGTTGCTCTCCCTCGCGCGCGTCCACCAGCAGCGCCGCTCGCGGAATGTCGCCGTCATCCATGGCAAGCTGCGCAAACGAGGGAATGAACGACACAGGAAGGTTATCCACGCAATAAAAGCCGAGGTCTTCGAATGTGCGCAGCACGGACCCTTTTCCTGAGCCGGAGAGGCCGGTCAGGATCACCAACTGCCGGTTCTGTGCTTGATGACTTCGCGCCACTAGAGGCTGACTCGTCAGTCTTTTTGCCGGCGCTGATGCGTGCTGGGAATGCGCAGGTCTTCCCGGTATTTCGCCACCGTGCGGCGCGTGACGTGAATACCCTCTTCGTCCAGCCGTTTCGCGATCTGTTCGTCCGTCAGAGGATGCTTGGCATCCTCCTCTTCGATCATTTTTTTGACGCGCCGCTTCAGCGAGAGCAGCGACATCTCCGCACCTTGCGGGCCGTTCACCGACTCGGAGAAAAAGTAGCGCAGCTCGAAAACGCCCTGCGGCGTGTGCGCGTATTTGTTGGCGACCGCGCGGCTTACTGTGGAAGGATGCACGCCCACTTCTTCCGCCACTTCCTTGATCATCATCGGCTTCAGATGATCCACGCCATAATCGAGGAAGTCCCGCTGCCGCCGCAAGACCGATTGGCACACGCGAACAATGGTGTGCTTGCGCTGCTCAATGTTTTTCATCAACTGCACGGCCGCCGTGAAGCGCTCCTTCACGTAATTGCGCACGTCGCGATCGGCGGCATCGCGCGCCAGCAAACGCCGGTACACGGGACTCAGCCGCAGTTGCGGCAAATCGTCATCGTTCAAGAACGCTTCCCACTCGCCATCCACCTTGCGGAACTGCACGTCCGGCTCAACCAGCCGCGGCTCGGTCTTGTTGTAACGCAGCCCGGGACGCGGATCCAGCCGCTTCACCGTTTCCACGGCTTTTTTCACAGCTTCTACAGGGCGGTTCAGCGCCCGCGCAATTTCCTTCAATTGATTGTTCTGCAGTGACTTCAAATGATCCGAAATCACCTGCTGCGCCAGCGTATTTTGCGGGTCAACCAATTTCAATTGCAGCAGCAGGCATTCGCGAAGGTCGCGCGCGCCCACTCCCGGCGGATCGAACTCCTGCACCACCGCCAGCGCTTCTTCCACATCGTCCATCGCGAATTCATTGTTTTGCGCAATTTCTTCGAGGGTAGTGGTCAGGTAGCCGTTTTCGTCCAGATTTCCGATAATCATTTCCGCAATTTTGCGCGCCTGCTCGCTGCAAATGCTCACGCTCAGTTGCCACAAAAGATGATCCGCAAGATTCTGCGTTGAGGAGAGGAATTTCTCGAAGCTCGGCTTTTCTGATTCTTCGCGCTCGTTGCTCGCGCCGCCGTTGGCCGCCGCCGTGTCGAGATACTTCGTATAGAACGACGCAAAGTCGAATTCATCGAATGGATTGGCGCCCTCCGTCTCCGGCACTTTTTCCGTTTCTTCTTTTACGAACGCCTCGTCCGTGTAATTCTCGCTGACCACCCCATCATCCCCGAGCACTTCCAGCATGGGATTCTCGGTGATCTCCTGATTGATCATCTCGCGCAACTCCAAACGATTGAGCGCCAGCACGCTCACCATTTGCACCAGGCCCGGCGTCAGCACCTGCTTTTGCGAGAGCCGAAGATTCAGTTTGGGTTGCAGCCAATTCATCGCGTGATTCGTCGCTTCCTTAATTTACGGGGTCGGAGCTTCAGCTCCGGCATTGACCGCCGTTAATCCAGACGGGCTTTAGCCCCTGAAGTTGTGGCTAATTCAGCCGGAAATTCTCCCCGAGATATAATCTGCGCACCTCTTCGTTGCTGCTTAATTCCTGCGGCGTCCCCGCGCTCAAAATCTTTCCTGCGTGAATGATGTAAGCTCGATCCGTCACCGCCAGCGTCTCTCTCACGTTGTGATCCGTCACCAGCACGCCGATTCCGCCCGCGCTCAGCTCGGCGATGATTTTCTGCAAATCCATCACCGTCAGCGGATCAATCCCCGAAAACGGCTCATCCAGCAGAATGAACGACGGCTGCAATGCCAGCGAACGTGCAATTTCCAGCCTCCGCCGCTCCCCGCCGGAAAGCACGTATGCTTTGCTGTGCCGCACGCCTTCCAGTCCCACCTGCGCCAACATCTCTTCCACGCGGTCGCGGCGTTGCTCCGCGGTAATCGGCAGAGTTTCCAGCACGGCCAGCAGGTTTTCTTCGACGGTCAGTTTCCGAAAAACGGAAGGCTCCTGGGGAAGATAGCTGATGCCGCTCCGCGCTCTCAGATACATCGGCAGGTCGCTGATGTCGTCCTCGTCGAGCAGAACGTGGCCGAAATCCGCCCGCGCCAGCCCGACCAGAATGTAGAACGTCGTCGTCTTTCCGGCGCCATTAGGTCCCAGCAGCCCCACTACTTCGCCCTGCCGAATCTCCAGATTCACGTTGTCAACGACTCGGCGCCCCCGGTAAGCCTTGCTCAGTTCCGTCGCTTGGAGCTTCGCCATACCCGTTCATTTCTCGACTCGGCTTCACGTTAGTCGGTAGCTTCTGCAATTCAAAGGGAATCGTATCACTCGGTTAGAGGGAGGTCAATTCGCTTAGCACGTTTAGTTCCAAAATTGCGCGAGCAACTTCGTTGCCATCGC
>DASUAV010000100.1:0-4541 GCA_035763605.1 Candidatus Acidiferrales bacterium | reverse complement strand
GGGTCAGAACTTCAACGGTCGGCTCGGGGGCATCCGGGCCTTTAGTTCACCGGCTGGCTCGCCAAATTCGCCAGCGCGCGATCAATCTGATCTAATTCGCCCTGCAAGGTATCGAGCTTCGACTGCTCGACCTGCAACTCTTCCTTCGCGCGCATCTCGTTCGCCTGCAAGCCATCGCGCTGCGTCTCAGCTTCCTGCAAGGCCGCTTTCATGCTATTGATTTCCTGCTCAAGAGATTGGCGCTTCGCCGGGTCCGGCGTAGCATCCTCCGTATCCCGATTGCTGTAATACTGAATCTGGCGCTCGATATTTCTGTGGCGATTCTCCGCTTGATTCAGTTGCGCGCGAGCTTCATCCAATTCCTTCTGCGCGGACGTCACCGCCTGCTGCTGCGCCTGCAAGCGCGTCAGCAAAATCTGCGCGCGCTCCGACGCAATGGTCGCCGTACGCAAGTCCTGGCGCAATTCGCGCACCTCGCGCAATAGCGCCTGCAAAGTCTGCGAATCGCTCGCGACGGAGTTGGAACTGGAATTCGACTGGCGTGTCGCGGCGAGACAATTGCGGGCCACGCCGATGGTCAAAAGGGAAGTCACAACTAGCAGAACCGAAACAAGCGTGCGGCGCATGAGGAACCTCCACAGAAGAACAGCGGCGAACGCGCCTAGCTCTGGTTGCGTCCGCCCTGCTGTCGTCTGCATGGATGCCGCGCCGCCCCGAAACGCTGCATCCGACTCCGGCGGCACGCGTATGTAGCTCAGGCCTTCAGGCCTGAGGCTTGCGCATTCGGATTTGGGTGGCACAGGCTTTAGCCTGTGCTTCGGGATGAAACGCGCATAGGAGCTTACGACTTTGCTCGCTCTAGTCGCGACGTGCTGCCAGGCAAGGTCAACATCAGGTCTTCTTTATGCTGGTTCCCGTTGATAAAGAAGTGGAGTCGTGCATCCGATTTGATGCGGAGCCTCGCGCTGTTCAGAAGCCTTGCGATGCTTCCTGCGCATTCGCGTACATCCCGATGGCTTTGTGCACTTGCGTCAGCTTGAAGACTCCGTCGAGCATCCCTGCCGCGCCAGCCACGCGCAAATCGCCGCCGGATTTCTTGAGCCGCGTGAACGACTTCACCACCTGGCCCACGCCCGCACTATCAATGATGCGCACTTCGCTGAGATCCAGAATCACGCGCTTCTGCTCGCGCGCGATGAGCGATTCGATTTCTTTGTCAATCACCGCGCAATCCGCGCCCATCAGCAGACGCCCGCTGATTTCCACCACCGCTATGCCCGGCGCAATTTGCCGGCTCTTGCAAACTATGCGCGCGCTCTGCATCACTCGCCCTCATAAGGGAATTGACGAATCATTCGTATGCAATCGGCCAACGCTGCGAGAACCGTGTCGCCCCAGCCGCAAGGAATAATCGGGGCGGTCTTCTGATTCACATGCTTATCCGCCTGCGCGAAGAAACGGGCTCCCTGCCCCGGAGGCGGCGCAGCGAATTCGCGCAGCGTAATTTGAAACGGGATCTCCGCTCCGGCCTGTTTTTTCTTCATACTGAAAACGCGCAGCTCGCATAATTCCTCGCCGCGGTCTCCCTGCGCGTAGTGCCATTCGCTCACACAGCCCCCTGGATGTAGCTCAAGCTTTTAACCTGACGTTTTTCGACGCGACACGGTCACGCCTGCGTCGGCAGAACACGATACCACACGGTCCTGGGCCGACTTTGGCTCATCGGCCCGCGAGTTCCCTTCGTCGGCTGAAGTCCTACTTTCGCAGCGCAAAAAACTGATTCAGCGGATGCTGAATCGGCAGTTTCTCGAACTTCGAGAATCCCGCCTCCTTCGCCAGCCCCCGCGCGCCTTCTTCGCCGATCACCGTGCCCAGTCCCGCGCCGTTGTACGCCAGCGACACGGTCATGCAGTGCAGCGGGCTAATCGCATGAAACATTTTCCCGACGGGATTCCGATTCTCGTGCGCATGGGCCGAGGCGTTTGGCTCCGACCAGATGTACACGCCATCATCGGCCATGGCGTTGCGAATCGCCTTGAGCGTCGCTTTCGGATCCACCATGTCGTGAATGCAATCGAAGCTGCAAATCAGGTCGTACTTTTTCCCGTTCGGAATTTCATGCGCCGACGCTTGCAAAAATTCCACGTTCTTCACGCCCTGGCTCGCCGCCAGTTTGCGCGCGCGCTCGATGCTCGGCCCGTGATAATCAATTCCGAGAACCTGCGATTTGGGATAGCTCTTGCCCATGGTCACCGTGGATTGTCCCGCGCCGCAGCCGATGTCCGCGACACTCGCGCCCTTATTTAGACGGTCAACCAGTCCGGGAACGGAACCCAGCCAATCCTTCGCGAGAAAATTCAAATAGCCGGGACGGAACAGCCTCTCAATCGCATGCGGAATTTCATCGCCAATTTCGTTGTACGGAATGCCGCCGCCTTTTTTGAACGCCTCGGCGATCCTGTCCACGTTGCGAATCGAGGGCGAAGTGAAATGCAGCGCCCCGCCGACAAAAAGCGGGCTGTCCTCGTTCGCCAGCACGAACGCCTGCTCTTCGGTCATGCTGTACTTCTGCGTCGCCGGATCGTAATCAATATATTCCGCGGCGGTCATCGCACGCAGCCATTCGCGAACGTACCGCTCGTTCAACTGCAGTTTTTTCGCGAGCTCCGCACTCGTCGTCGGCCCCGCTCCGGCCATCGCCTTGAAAAGTCCGAGCCGGTCGCCGATGTATCCGAGCGCCACGGTGAATGCCCCTCCGGTATCGCCGATGACGCGGAACGCCATTTCATGCACTTTGTCCATATTCATGGGATTTTCTCCTTGTTTTAAAATTGCAGCGCAGACGGTATACGAGCAACTCAAGGTCTGGCTCTTATAAATTTTCGATTTCGGGCCCAAATCGCGTTCGCCGGAACTGCGCGGTGGCAGGCGAGGCGTCGCTGATGGGCCGGAATTCTATGGCCCGCAGCAACGCATGTCAACGCGATTCGCGGATTTATAAATTATGGAAAACTGCGCGGGTGAAGAGCGTTATTCTTCGAACTGCCGCAGGAAACCCATCACTGCGCGCCAATTCGCCGCCGCGCCTTTTGGATTCCGGTCGGTTCGCAGCGTCGAAGAGCCGTGCACCGCGAATTGCGCCCTGTAATGCACCTTATCGCGCGAAGCGACCGCGTCGAAAATCCGCGTCGCGTCGGCCAGGGCCTCCGCGTCATTTTCCGAGGTGACGAAGACGGGCGCGCGCACTTTCGCTGCCGCCTCGCGCACAAAATTGGGATGTTGCTGGAAATATTCTCCCGGCGAAAACGCCAGCACCGCCGCTGTTTCCTGCGGATGATTTGCCGCCAGCACAAACACCAGCGAAGCCGAATAACTGCTGCCCCACAAAATAATTCTGCGCTTGGGATTTTTCTTCCGCGCCCAATCCCACGCGGCATTCAGATCCGCTTCGAGGCCCGTGAGTTCGCGGGGCGTTTTTGCATCGCCCAGTTTCTGCGCGGTTTCGTTTGTGTGGCCCCACATATCGCCGCCCCAGCGCTGGTCAATCGCGAGGCAAGGGAAGCCCGCAGCTACCAGCTTTGGCGCGATGTCCGCGTATTCGTAGTGATTCGAACCCGCCTGATGGAAAAGCAAAATCATCGGCTGCGAGGAATTCTTCGCCGCGTAGAACACGCCGTAAATCGTCGCACCGTCTGCGGCTTTGAACTGCACCGGCTCGCTCTGCGTATTTATCCCCGCCGATTGCGCTCGCGCCGGCGTTGTCGCAAAACTTGCCACCGCCGCCAGTACCAGCAAAATGCCCAATCTTCTGCTCATACAACCTCCGCAGCAATTGCTCACAAAATGGGCGTGCCCTGAATCGCCATGCGCGCCTCCGTGCGCGCCATCCTACAGAAGCCTTGCCGCAAAGAGAAGGGAAGCATGGCTCTGTGCGCGCAGAAAAAGCGCCCGGCGATTTGAAAATTCGTCACGCCAGACCTGTCCGGCGAATCTATAATAGGCCTGTGCAGCGCTACACTATTTGTATCGGCGTACTTCGGCCGTAACGGTATTTTCGGGCAGCAACGGCAACCGTTCGCAGCGCATGGCCGTTTTGCGGAAGCTCAGGAAGAGGCGCCCGTGATCATTCATCCTTGGGAGCGCGATTTTTTCGTCGTTGCCGCAATATTTGTTCTCATCGTTCATCTGCTCTTCAATGTCTGGTTCGTTTTCGGCGCCGCCATCACGCGCGGACGAACTCGCCTCGCCACCTTGCACATTTTCTCGCTGATTTACGGAGTGATTGCGGAAAACGCGTCCTTCGCCTGTCCTCTGACGCTCCTGGAACAGTGGTGCCGCGCTCGCGCGGACGCTGCCTCATACAGCGGCGCATTCGAAGTCCATTATCTGCGCGCGTTTGTTGCTCCGCAATTTCCACTGTGGCTGCTCGAATACGGCGCCGTCGGCGTTTTTCTCATTAACTTCGCCATCTACGCCCGCCGCTTCACCCTCCGCCACGCCGCGGCCCACGCGCCCGCACATGCACACCACCAGCATCATCA
>DASUAV010000099.1:0-7000 GCA_035763605.1 Candidatus Acidiferrales bacterium | reverse complement strand
CCCGTTTACATCAGTTGCTATCCGAACGCGGGTTTGCCCAACGCGTTTGGTGGATTCGACGAAACGCCCGAAAAAATGTCCGCCGATCTGCGCGAATTCGCCTCGAGCGGCTGGCTCAATATCGTCGGCGGCTGCTGCGGCTCAACGCCCGCGCACATTCGCGCCATTGCCGCTGCGGTCAAAGGACTCAAGCCTCACGTCCTTTCCAGGCCCGATCCCTACACCCGCTTCAGCGGCCTCGAACCCCTGGTGATTCGTCCCGACACGAATTTCGTCAACATCGGCGAGCGCACCAACGTCACTGGCTCGCCGAAATTCTCCAAATTGATTCTCGACGGCAAATTCGAAAATGCCGTGGCCATCGCCCGCCAGCAGGTCGAAGGCGGCGCGCAAATGATCGACATCAACATGGACGAAGCCATGCTCGATTCCGAGCAGGCCATGACCACTTTTCTGCATCATATCGCCTCCGAGCCCGATGTCGCGCGCGTGCCCATCATGCTCGACAGCTCGAAGTGGAGCGTCATCGAAGCCGGCCTGAAATGCATTCAAGGCAAAGGCATCGTCAATTCCATCAGCCTCAAAGAAGGCCAAGCAATCTTCAAAGATCGCGCCCGCCTCATTCGCCGCTACGGCGCTGGGATCGTCGTGATGGCCTTCGACGAAAAAGGCCAGGCTGACACCGTTGAGCGCAAAGTCGAAATCTGCTCCCGCTCCTACAAAATCCTCACCGAGGAAGTTGGCGTCCCTGCCGAGGACATCATTTTCGATCCCAACATCCTCACCGTCGCCACCGGCATGGAGGAGCACAACAACTACGCCGTAAATTTCATCGAAGCCACGCGCCAGATCAAAACCAAATTCCCGCGCGTGAAAATCTCCGGAGGCGTCAGCAACATTTCCTTTTCTTTCCGCGGCAACAACGTTGTCCGCGAAGCCATGCACTCCGCGTTCCTCTATCATGCCATTCGCGCCGGCATGGACATGGGTATCGTCAACGCCGGCCAGCTCGCCATTTACGAAGAAATTCCCAAGGATCTGCTCGAGCTCGTCGAAGACGTCCTCTTGAACCGCCGCGCCGATGCTACCGAACGCCTTCTCGCTTTCGCCGATTCTGTAAAACGGAAAGGCAAGGCGCCCGCCGAAGAAAGCGCGTGGCGCCGCGCCAGCGTCGAAGAACGTCTCAAACATGCGCTCCTGCAAGGCATTGTGGACTACATCGAAGCTGACACTGAGGAAGCCCGCAAAAAATACCATAAGCCTATCGCCGTCATCGAAGGCCCGCTCATGGACGCCATGAACGTCGTCGGCGATCTTTTCGGCTCAGGACGCATGTTTTTGCCGCAAGTTGTCAAAAGCGCTCGCGTCATGAAAAAAGCCGTCGCTTATCTTCAGCCCTTCATGGAAGAGGAAAAGCGCGCGAATGGCGGCGGCCAAGTTAAAGGCCGCATTCTCTTGGCCACCGTAAAAGGCGACGTTCACGACATCGGGAAAAACATCGTTGGCGTCGTCCTCGGCTGTAACAATTACGAAGTGATTGATCTGGGCGTGATGGTCCCAAGCGACAAAATTCTCGCCACCGCCCGTGAACGCCATGCCGATATGATTGGCTTAAGCGGCTTAATCACTCCATCGCTCGAAGAAATGGCCCATGTCGCCAAGGAAATGCAGCGCGAAGGATTTGACGTGCCGCTGCTCATCGGCGGTGCGACCACCAGCCGCGTTCATACCGCCGTGAAAATCGCGCCGATGTATCGCCAGCCGGTGATTCATGTCCAGGACGCTTCGCGCGCGGTCGGCGTAGTCGGCAGCTTGCTTAGCGACGATCTGCGTTCTCGCTTCGTTGGCGAAAATCGCGCCGAGCAGGAGCGTACGCGAGAAAAGCATCGCGGCCCGCAAACGCAATCGCTGCTCTCTTTCGCCGAATCTCGTGCCCGCAAGCCGGCTTTCGACTGGAAATCTTACACGCCTCCGAAACCTTCTTTTCTCGGCGTGCGCGCGTGCTCCGTTCCTCTCGCGGAAATTGTCCCGTATATTGACTGGACTCCGTTTTTCCACGCTTGGGAATTGCGCGGCATCTATCCGCGCATTCTCGACGAACCCAATGTCGGCCCCAAAGCCAAAGAGCTCTTCCACGATGCGCAGCAATTGCTGTCTCGCATCGTAAGCGAAAAACTCCTGGTCGCTCGCGCGGCCTTTGGTTTCTTTCCTGCTAACAGCGTTCTCGAAGACATCGAGATTTATTCCGACGAATCCCGCTCCGGCCTGCTCGCTGTTTTCCATACTCTTCGCCAGCAAATCTCCAAGCCCTCAGGGGAATCTGATTACGCGCTCGCCGATTTCATCGCGCCAAAGGACACCGGCTCGCAGGACTATCTCGGCGCTTTCGCCGTCACCGCCGGACTGCAAATCGAACCGCTCGTCGCGAATTTCGAGAAAGCTCACGACGACTACAGCGCGCTCATGTCCAAAGCCCTCGCCGACCGCCTAGCAGAAGCGCTCGCGGAACTCACTCACAAGCGCGCGCGCGACGCCTGGGGCTTCGGCCGCGACGAAAATCTCTCGAGTGAAGACCTGATCCGCGAGAAATACCGGGGCATTCGCCCGGCGCCCGGCTATCCTGCGTCTCCGGACCACACCGAAAAGCGCCAGCTTTTCGATCTGCTCGATGCCGAAAAGAACGCCTGCATTCGCCTCACCGAAAATTTTGCAATGTATCCGGCTGCTTCTGTCTGCGGCCTCTATTTCTCGCATCCGCGGTCGCGCTATTTCGCCGTTGGGAAAATCGGCCGCGACCAAGCCGAAGACTATCACCGCCGCAAAGGCATGGACCTCCGCGAAGTGGAGCGCTGGCTCGCGCCCAATCTCAATTACGATCCAGCGCTGTAGCGGACCGTCATTGTGAGCCGTCCATCAATTCCGCTGGGCTGACGAGTTGAATGTGAATTTCGCCTGTTTTTAGTGGTATGGATGCGGTTCATCGCGACCCACGTTAGAATAAGCATCAGACTCTATGGCAACCTTCTTTATCCGCAATTTTGGATGCCGCGCCACGCAAGCTGATGCCGACGCGATTCGCGAGAATCTGCTCGCATCTGGCCACACGCCCGCCGAGTCCGAATCAAATGCCGCTATCGTCGTCCTCAACACTTGCACGGTCACAGCCGCCGCGGACGCCGAAGCACGTGAATCCATTCGCCGCATCCACCGCGATAATCCCGGCACGCACATTATCGCTACAGGATGCTACGCCCAACGCGCTCCCGACGAACTTGCCTCGCTTCCCGGCGTTTCTTCCGTCGTAGGCAATTCTCATCAGCACGAGCTCGCAAGCCATTTCCCGCGCTCCGCCGAATTCTTCCCAGCCTCCGAACTCCTGCCCGGCCCTTCCGCTCCGATTTTTCGCGAGGACATGTTCAGACGCACAGCGCCAATGAATTTCCAGCCTCATCTCCAAACGGATGCTGCAGACGCGCGCACTCGACCTACTCTAAAAATTCAGGACGGCTGCAATCATCGCTGCGCTTATTGCGTGATTCCGCTGGTTCGCGGACGCAGCCGCAGCGCCGAACCTCCGCTCGTGATTGCCGAAATCAATCATCTGGTCGAGGCTGGCGTGCAGGAAATCGTTCTCAGCGGAATCGATCTCGGCAGCTATGGCCGCGACTTGCAGCCGCACGTTTCCTTGCAGTCGTTTGTACGCAGAATCATTTCAGAAACGAAACTCCCGAGTCTGCGTCTGAGTTCCATCGAACCCATTGACATCACTCAGGATTTCATCGCCTTCGTCGCGTCCGAGCCGCGCATTGCTCCGCATTTCCACATGCCTCTGCAATCGGGCTGCGACAAAATTCTTCGTGCCATGCATCGCTGGTACCGTGCCGAGCATTATGCCCGCCGCGTGCAGCTCATTCGCGAACTTCTGCCGCACGCAGCCATCGGCGCAGATGTTATCGTCGGATTTCCGGAAGAGACGGATGACGACCACGCCATCACAGTCAATTTTCTCTCGGCGCTCCCGTTAAGCTACCTCCACGTGTTTTCGTTTTCCCCGCGTCCCGGCACCGAAGCGGCAACGCTCGCGCAAGCAGTCCTGCCGAGCGTCATCCACACGCGCGCGCGCGAACTCCGCGCCATAGCTCGCAAAAAATCTGAAGAATTTCGCGCCTCGCAGGTGGGAAGAAAACTTCGCGCTCTGACGCTCGGCCGCCAGGAAGAGAATTCCACCTTTGCTGTTACCGGAAATTATCTCAACATTCGCGTTGCCGGCTCGTTCCCTCGTAACCGCTGGCTTGATGTCGAAGTTCCTGCCAATGGTGCGACGGCCGTCCCGCTCGCCTGCTAGTCTTCCAAAATCACTTGTGCGAGCGCCAGATTACCGCTGTGAGTAATCGAAACATGGAAATGCCGCGCGCCCAATCGCGCGGCGTGCTTTTCCGCTTCTCCCGCCAGGAAAATTCCCGGTTTGCCGCTCGCCGCGTTCTGCACTTCAATGTCCCGCCACCGCACGCCTTTCCTCCAACCCGTTCCGAGCGCCTTCATCATCGCTTCCTTCGCCGCGAAGCGCGCCGCATAGCGCTCATGCTTCGCTTTGTGCCGCTCGCAGTAGCGAATCTCCGTTTCCGTGAAAACGCGCTTGAGAAACGCCGGCCCGTGCCGCCGGATCGCCGCCGCAACGCGATCAATCTCCGCAATATCTGTGCCCATCCCTACGATCATTTTGTGATTTCCCGGGGCAGTTCAATCATTCGGTGGTGTATGCACGCCGCGCGCATTATACTTGCCCATCAGCCGTTTCGGGAGATTTGAAATGCATATCGAGGATGCTCAACGCGAAGTCCGCTCGGTTTACATCGGCGGTTTTTACGGGCAGTTGATCATCTCCATCATATGGCTTGCTGCCGCGACCCTGGGCGCCTGGGTCAGCGCGAAAGCGTCCATCATGACCGCCGTCATCGGTGGATTCTTCATTTTTCCGTTGGTCCAGTTGTTCCTGCGCTTATCGGGACGTCCTGTACGCGTAAGTAAAGAGAATTCGTTCCATTACCTCGGCATGCAGACCGCCTTTGTGCTGCCGTTTTCCATGCTGCTCCTCGTGCCCGTCGGTCATTACAATTTGAATTTGTTCTTTCCGGCGCTGATGGTCCTCGTCGGCGCGCACTATTTGCCCTTCGCTACTTCTTACGGCATGCGCATGTTCTTGTTTCTCGCAGGACTGCTGATGGCTGAAGGCATCATTGTCGCGCTTTATTTCTCGCGCACGTTCAGCCTCGGCGCATGGATCGCAGGTCTAACTCTATTCGCCTTCGCCTGGATCGGACGCTCCATCGCAGTCAACGAAGCAAAAACCCAGCCGAAACTGAGCCCCCAACGTACCACGTAAACACTGCAAACATGAATGCTCGGCGCACCGCGTAAACGCGAACAATTTGCGTATTCGATTTTTCTCAGCGCGTTCGGCGTCCGCATCTGCCCCGCTGTTGCTTTTGTAGGGGCCGATTTTTTCGATCGGCCCGCACTCCCGTAACGCAGGACTGTCCAAACGCATGTGGCTTAGCCGCTGAGATATGTCTTTTTCGCATCCGCACGGAACTGTTCAACCTTGCGCTCCAGCTTTTATCGCGAACTCGCGCTCGCGCAGTTGCAGAAAGCAAAAAAGCCGGCGTGAATATTCCCACGCCGGCTCTCCCGCTTTGTTTCAATCTGTGATTCTTACGAGTTCGGCTTAATCAAAATGTACTGCGTTTGCGTTGGCTGACCTCGCGGAATAACCAGCAACAGCACCGGCTTATTACCAGCATTTTCCAGGGCTGACCGAAACTGGTCCACGTTCCCCACGGGCTTGCGATTGACCTCCACGATTACATCGCCTCGCTGCAAGCCGTCATCTTGCGCGGCGCTCCCCTGATCCACATTGTCAACCACCACTCCATGCGTGGAGGTTGGCAACTGAAGTTGATCCGCAATGTCCGGAGTCAGCTCCACCACGTGAACGCCTTCGAGCCCGTGCTCCCCGTTCATCTGATTTTCCGAATTGGAAGAGGGGTTCTGTTGCCCCGGCTGATTCTCATAAGCGCTGCCCGGCGCCAGCGTCACCGGCACGTCAAACGTTTTTCCATCCCGGAAGACCTTCAGGTGAATCGTCGTTCCTGGAGCCTCGTTGGCGATGCGCGCCGAAAGCTGACCGGACCCCGTAATCGATTCCCCGTTCAGCGCCAGAACGATATCGCCGTGCTTGAGTCCTGCCTTCGCAGCCGGACTTCCCGGGTTTACGTGATCAATGAGCGCGCCGTTGCCCCCGCCCGTATAGCCGAAGTACTGCGCCATATCAGCTGAAAGAGGCGTGATCGTCACTCCGATATGCCCGCGCTCCACTTTCCCGTGCTGAATCAATTGTTCCATCACGCTTCGCGCCATATCAATCGGTATTGCGAATCCAATTCCCTCGTTTCCGCCTTCGCCGTTCATTCCTGAACTGCTCGTCAGGATCGCTGTGTTAATTCCAACTAAATTTCCATGCAGGTCAATCAGCGCGCCGCCGGAATTCCCAGGGTTGATGGCCGCGTCTGTTTGAATGAAATCTTCGTAGCTCTGATTTCCTTCGATTCGCAAGTTACCGCGTCCCGTTGCGCTCACTATCCCCATCGTTGCCGTTTCGCCGATGCCAAACGGATCGCCGATGGCAAACACCACGTCTCCCACTTGCATCTTCGAAGAGTCCCCAAAGGTCAGTGTCGGCAGGCCGTTCGCTTCAATTTTTACGACAGCCAGATCCGTTTGTGGATCGGTTCCTACCACCTTCCCGGTGTAATTTTTATTGTTCCACGTCACGGTGATGTCTTTTCCATGCGCCACCACATGATTGTTCGTCAAAATGTATCCATCCGCATTGACGATCACGCCGGAGCCCAGGCTGGTCTCTTTCTGCGTGATCGGTCCCTGGTTCCCGAACTGGTTCCCGAAAAATTGTCGGAAAAATGGATCGTCGAAAAATCCCGGC
>DASUAV010000098.1:0-10642 GCA_035763605.1 Candidatus Acidiferrales bacterium | reverse complement strand
CCCGCATCCTTCGAATATCAATCGCCCAAAACTCTCGACGAAGCTCTGCGCCTTCTCGGACGCCACGGCGACGAAGCCAAAATCCTCGCCGGCGGCCACAGCCTTCTCCCCATGATGAAGCTGCGCCTCGCCTCTCCGCGCTACGTCATCGACATCGGCCATCTCCGAGGCCTCGACTACATTCGCGAAGATGGCGAACGCATCGCCATCGGTGCGCTCGCCACTCACGCGCAAATCGCCGCCTCCGAACTTCTCCGCGAAAAATGTCCGCTGCTTCCTGAAACCGCCGCACAAATTGGCGACATGCAGGTCCGTAATCGTGGAACCATCGGAGGCAGCCTCGCGCATGCCGACCCCGCGGCCGATTATCCCGCCGCGATTCTCGCGCTCGACGCCGAAATCATTGTGCAATCCAGCGCCGGCAAGCGCACCATCCCCGCCGCCGAATTTTTCATTGACTTGCTTTCCACGCAGGTCCGCCCGGGCGACATTCTCACGGAGATACGCGTGCCGGCCCGCCGCAATGGGGAAGGGCACGCCTATCGTAAATTCCATCAGCCCGCATCTGGATTCGCCACTGTTGGCGCGGCCGCTCGCGTCATCGTCTCGTCTAGCGGCAAAATTGAAGACATCGCCCTCGGCATGACCGGCGTCGGCACCAAAGCCTACCGCGCTTCGGCCGTCGAAAAAGCTCTTCGCGGAAAAACTCCCAATGCCGAGGAGATTTCATCCGCGTGCGCGAAAGCCGCGCAAGGCATCGAGCCTCTCTCCGACATTTTCGCGTCCGCCGAATATCGCCGCGCCATGGCCGCCGTTTTCGCACAGCGCGCCACCTCCGCCGCCCTCGAACGCGCCGTCGCTCACGGTTCCGACTCGAAGCCAGCCTCTAAGTCAGAGGCTGTAAAATCCGCTGCGTCAAAATCATCAGCCTCGAAATCCAAAGGCAAGCGCAAGTGACGCGCTCGCGTTTACTGATGTTCCGTGGTCTTTTTGAAAGCAGCGCATTTCGCGCAGCGAAGAATCTTTCGGCCCGCTGGAAAGAGTTCGAAAAACGAAGTGCGGAAATCGTTAGAAATATAAGAAAATATGCGACTTTGTTTTGCAAAGTTATACGATTTTTGTCGCTTTTCACTTCACCAACCCCTTCGCTCGTCATTCAACAGTCCTCACTATCATGAAACTTCAAGGCTCTGCGCTGCTGCCCGCTCCGCGCGAGAAAGTTTGGCATTCGCTTACCGATCCGGCCTTCCTCGCCAAGTGCCTTCCCGGCGCGCAATCGCTCACGCCCGACGGACCCGGCCGCTACAAAGTCTCGCTGAAAATGGGCATCGCCGCGTTCTCGGGCAAATTCGAAGGTGCCGTGCAGCTCTCCGACGAGCATCCGCCCGAATCTTTTCGCATGTTGGTCGAAGGCCGCGGCGCTCCCGGCTTCCTCAAAGGGCAGGGAACAATTACGTTGCGCGAAGATAATCAACACGTGCCGAATCAAAGTGAACTTCGTTACGATGGCGAAGCGCAAGTGGGCGGCGTCATCGCGTCAGTCGGCAGCCGCATGATCGAAGCCGCCGCAAAGAAAATCATTCAACAATTCTTCGACGCCGTCGCATCGCAGGTTCGCCCGTCGGCAAAATCAAAGTAAGTCCGATGAGGGTCGCGCGAAGCGAAATGCAGATTCCTCGCAACCGCGCTCGGAATGACAGTGGGCTCGGGTGAGCGCGAAGGCGGGTGCTAGAAGCGAAAAGATTCCTTGCAGAACACGCTCGGAAATGACAGTCAGTTGTAGGGGCCGATTTTGTTTATCGGCCCGTTCACAGGCGCTCTTCGCGAAGCTCGCGGAATCCTCGCCTGACTTCGAAATCCAAAATGCGGCGCGCGCTAAAATCCAATTCCTGTGCGCCTGCGTAATCCAAATGAATGGGCACACGGCTTGCTTTCAAGCTTTCACCGTTTGTAAACTCAGCCCGATACGCCTGTGAATCCCAGGCCCCATTCTTCGCATCTTTGTATCGGTCGCCGTTAAATCGCAAATCGTCAAGGAGACAAAAATGAAGAAATTCGGACTTCTCTGCAGCGCAGTGTTGATGTCCGCCGCGCTTTCGTTCGGCGCCGCCAAGACGCAGACGTTCACCGGGGCTATCAGCGACAGCATGTGCGGCGCGTCGCACATGATGCCCGGCTCGGCCAAGGACTGTACCGACAAGTGCGTCGAGAACGGCAGCAAATACGTGCTCGTGGATCCCAGCGGCAAAGTCTATCAGTTGGACGATCAAACCAAGCCGCGCGCCTTCGCCGGACAGAACGTGAAAGTCACCGGCACCTTGAACGGCAAGACCATCACCGTGTCCTCCATCACCGCCGCCAAGTAAGCGCGCTGTTGGCGCTGATCCCGAGCGCAACGAGGGATGTGCTTCTGCCTTTGCCTCGCGTTGTGCTGCTACTTGGCTTCTGTAGCGCAGACCTTCACGTTGTTTGAAGGTCTGCGGCTTTTTCCGCAACTGGCCGATTTCCTTCCTGTGTACCGCGCATTTTTCAGTCTTGATCCCGGGCGATTCCGTTCGTCCAGAAAAGCTGGGCCGCTATTTTGAGCTGGCCTTGAAGCTGCATGATGGATCGGTGAGACTAGCCGACGACACGTTCAGCTCCTGCAAGTGGTCTTTCGCGAGCAGCGCGTTGAATCCCGCG
Organism: Candidatus Acidiferrales bacterium; assembly: GCA_035763605.1. GTDB lineage: Bacteria > Acidobacteriota > Terriglobia > Acidiferrales > UBA7541 > DAHUXN01. The sequence continues at coordinate 7,960 of DASUAV010000098.1, read as the reverse complement.
ATCTGCTGCTTCTTCAGCTCGTTCCACGCGGTTACAGTGCGGTCGTAATTGCCGCAGTCGCTCTCCCAGGTGGCAATTTGCGTAGGAGTGGGCGCCATGTCAAGGCCCACCTGCATCATGCTGACCATCGTGTTGTAATCATTATTCAGTTCAAGGAACGAACGCATCGCGCCGGGCTCGGGTGGCGTCCGCCGGAAGAAAGAGAACGGGCCGCTGGGCATTGCGCCACTAATTTTGGTGATACTGGCATCAAGCGTTTTCGCCTGGGAAGCCACGTCGCCGGGCAGACTGGTTTTCATCAAAGAGGCAAGCTGCGACCTGACGGCCTCGACTTCGTCGCGAGCCTGATAGCTCTGCTTCATGCCTTCATACGCCAGCATGGTGAGATGATTTTGCTCGCGGAGCGCGGCCATTAGCGCGGGGCTTTGGCCGACACGCGGATCGTTCATCACGGTGACCTGGCGCGTGTACACTTTCCCGTCCACAGTGAGCTTGAGAGTGTAAACGCCCGGAATTACCTGCGGCCCGTGCGGGCCGGGCGTGGTTTCGCCGGCGACCACGTTCATCTGATTTTCGAGATCGTGGCGGAACGCCGGCGGATCATCATAGAGCAAGTCCCAGTTGACGCGGTTCAGGCCAATGTCAGTTGTGAGCGCACGCGATTGCGGCGAAGCGAGCCAATAGCGCGGATAGGCCTGGCCTTCGATGGGAGACGGCAACGTGCTCGAAATGGTTCGCACCAGATTGCCGCTGGAATCGAACACCTGAAGCCGGATCGGCGCGTCAGGCTTGTGGCTCAGGAAGTAGTCAACGATTGCGCCATACGCCGGATTCGCCGTGTGCGGCATTTCCACGGAGAAAGGCTGGTCCCAGTTGCTATTGATGCGCGAGCGAATGGCCTCCTCAGGCTGAAAGAGATATGCGGAGGAAGATGCGATGGAACTAGCGTTTTCGGCGAGCTGGCGCAGCGGACTGATGTCGTCCAGGATCCAGAAGCCGCGCCCGTAAGTGCCGATGACCAGGTCGTTCATGTGGTAATCGGTGTGGATGGTCAGATCCCGGATGGAAGTGCTGGGCAAGTTCTGGCGCAACGACTGCCAGTGATCGCCGTTGTCGAAGCTGACGTACACCGTCGTTTCGGTTCCGGCGAAGAGCAGCCCGGGCTGTTCGGGATCCGCGCGCAGAACGTTCACCCAGCTTCCCGTGCGCTCGTCGCGGGGCAGCCCGTTGACGATGCTGGTCCAAGTTTTGCCGCCGTCGCTGGTGCGCCAGATGAGCGGCACGTCGGAGTCCTCATTCGCAGGCACGGTTTGGCCGCGCTGGCCGCCGATCCGGCCGGTAACGTAGGCGGTGTTGACCTCGTGGCCCGCTTCGATGGTTTCGAGATTTGCGTGAGGCGGCAGGCCAGTGATGTTGCTGACGTTGTTCCAGTGTTTCCCCGCGTCCATCGTGTTGTAGATTTGGCCGTTGCTGCTCACCGTCCAAACCACACCCCGCTTAACCGTGGAGATCGAGAAATCGCTGATAGATGGGGGCGGCGGCTGGAACGTCCCGCGCTGCCCGCGCGGCTGCGGCGGAACCGGCGTTCCGCAGGCAATCTCCGGCGCACCTTTGGCCGTGGTCAGATCAGGGCTGAATGCTTTCCATGAATGCGCGCCGTCACGCGAAACGAGCAAGCATTGGTACGCGACATACAGAGCGCTCGGATCGAAGGCGGTATCGAATTTCTTCTGAAAGTCGCGGCTGGCGCGGTATTTCGTCGAACCCGCGCCAAAGTTCGGCGCGACGTTTTCCCATTGTCCCGTGGACATATCAATTTTGATCAGATCGCTGCCGCCTCCTCCGCCGGGGCCATAGCCCACGCCATACAGGATGTGCGGATTTCGAGGATCAGGAGTGATGACGCCGAACTCTGATGAGGGCAGGGGGCTCCAATCATTGAAATTGACCTGCCCAAAATTGCCGCGGCTGCTAACCATCACAGCGCCGGTATCCTGCTGCGAAGCCATGATCCAGTAGGGATACTGGCTGTCGGTCGCGACGTGATAGACCTGCGCGATGGGTTGCGTGTACCAGAGGCTCCAGGTTTGACCGCCATCGAGAGTGACGCTCGCGCCCTGATCGGCGCCGACGAGGATGCGCTTGCCATTCGTGGGATCAATCCACACCGGATGGTAATCCTCGCCGCCCGGCGCGCCCTTGAACGCATGAAACGTGACGCCGCCATCCGTCGAGCGGTACAGCGCGGTGCTCACGGTATAGACGATGTCGGGGTTCTGCGGATCAACGAATACGCCGGAGCTATATGCGCCTTGTCCGTTGCTAATGCGCGTGTCGTGGCCTGCCATGTGCTTCCAACTGGCGCCGCCGTCGTCGGAGCGGAAAAGCCCTGAGCCATTTTCGATGTCGTTGCCGACGATGTACATTCGCTGGCCGTCTGTGTGCATGGCGATGGCCAAGGCAACTCGCCCCGGAAAAGCCGGAATTTTGATTTGCGTCCAGGTCTTGCCTTCATCAGTGGACTTGAACACCAGCGGCGGCTTAGCTTTGACGCCTGCGGGTTGGCCGAAGCGAACCTCGCCCGTGCCTTGCGTAGCGGCCAGCATGACGGAGGGTTTGTCGTATTCGTATTCAAGTTCGCGTGTGCCATCGTAGCCGTCAGGCTTGAGGACGTTCGTCCAAGTCTGCCCGCCATCCGTCGACCGATAGACACCTCCGCCGTGATGAGTATCGTCGCCAAGCGCGGAGACGATTACCAGATTCGGATCGGCGGGGTCCACGAGAACACGATCAATTTTCACCGTGTCTTCGAGGCCGATGTGCTGCCAGGTCTTGCCCGCATCGGTGGACTTCCATATACCGTTACCGAGGCTACCGCCAATGGGATCACCTGCGCCCGCATAAACGATATCGGGATTGGAAGGAGCGACTTGGATTGCGCCGACGCTGTCCACGCTCGTCTCCTGATCGAAAATAGGGAACCAAGTCACGCCGGCGCTGGTGGTTTTCCAGATGCCGCCCTGCGGCGCGCCGAAGTAGAACACTCCGGGCTGCCCGATGACGCCGCTGATGGACGAGATGCGCCCTCCGTGATACGGCCCGGCGTTGCGCCATTGCAAACCGGAAAACAAATTCGGGCTGACCTGCGCTGTCGCGCACTGCCCAAATGCAAGTACGCCGGCGAGAGCCAGCCAACCACACACAGCTCGCGAATATCGCGTCATCATCGCGCTCCTTCGTAATGGCTTTTGCTGTCAGTTAAATCCGCGGAAAAGCACAGCGGAAAAGCATATATGATTTTCGGCGGTCCGGCTGCGTTTTTTGGTGCTGGACAAACGCCTGGAATGCTGGAATCAGGTAATCGCACACGAATGGCAGCGACAAAAGAGCCGCACTGAGTGCAAAATAGTGCTGAAAAGCGAATTACCAGCATCCCAGAGCGACGGCTCCAAGGACTCAAAAAAAGCGTTGAAACAGAGTTGACAGATGTAGGAGGAGTCTTTATACTCGCTGATTTGTAGGTGGGTGATTTGCTGTAACAGTGGTTACGGTGTTCCCTTACCTCGGAACAGAGAACGAAGGAACGGGGTGAAGGGAAGCGGCCGAAATGGGGCGCCTGCCCCGCAAAGCCGTCAGAGGAAGCTCTCCGCAGCAGAAGCAGCGTGTTCTGAGTGAGTTGAAGTAGAGGACGCCCGCGCGGAGTAACGTAATCGGTTCCTGATTAGGTGATTGGGAATCGGTTCCTTCGGAGTCGTAAGACTCGTTCTGTTCTACCACCTTAATGCGCGTTTGCTTGGCGTGAGCCTTGCGAAACAGCATAGAAATGTGAACTTTTCGGAGGATACGAGTGCCGACGTTTTCGCAGTTGGTGAAATACGGGCGCGAGCAGTTGAAGGCGAAGACGAAGTCGCCGGCGCTGGAAGGATGTCCGGAGAAGCGCGGAGTCTGCGTTCGCGTGTACACGCAGACGCCGAAGAAGCCGAATTCGGCGCTACGCAAAGTAGCGCGCGCGCGGCTGACGAATGCGGCGGAAGTGACCACCTATATTCCCGGGATCGGCCACAATTTGCAGGAGCACTCGATTGTGCTGGTGCGCGGCGGACGTGTGAAGGATTTGCCGGGCGTGCGCTATCACGTGGTTCGCGGAACGCTGGACGCGGCGGGAGTCGAGAATCGCAAGCAGGGACGTTCGAAATACGGCGCGAAGCGGCCCAAAGCGGCGCAGAAGTAAGAGAGGCGAAGAATGCCACGCAAGGGGTTCACAGTTCGGCGAAAAATTCCAGGAGACGCAGTTTATGGCAGCGACCTGGTGCAGAAATTCATTTCGAGCATGATGTATGACGGCAAGCGCGCCACGGCGCAGCAGATTTTTTACACGGCGATGGAGAACGTCGCGCAGAAAACCAACAGCGACGCGCTGACGGTGTTTAAGAAGGCCATTGAGAATGTGAAGCCGACGCTCGAAGTGAAGACGCGGCGCGTCGGGGGCGCGAACTATCAAGTACCGGTGGAAGTGAATCAGTACCGCAAGCAGTCGCTGGCCATTCACTGGCTGATTTTGTACGCGCGGCAGCGTTCCGGAAAAAATATGACCGACAAGCTGACCGAGGAATTGATTGACGCGGCGAACAGCAAGGGCGGCGCGGTGAAGAAGAGAGAAGACGTTCACCGGATGGCGGAGGCCAACAAGGCATTCGCGCATTATCGTTGGTGAGACAAGAAATTCAGGCCTAAGGGACAGAAAAGAATCAGATGGCACGGCAATTCCAACTCGATCGCATGCGCAACATCGGGATTATGGCGCACATTGACGCGGGGAAAACCACATCCACCGAGCGCATCCTGTTTTACACGGGTGTGACTTACAAAATCGGCGAAGTGGACGAAGGAACCGCGACGATGGACTGGATGGAGCAGGAGCGCGAGCGCGGAATCACGATTACTTCCGCGGCCACCACCGCGGCGTGGAAGCGCAACGGGCAGCAGTATCGCATCAATATTATCGATACGCCCGGACACGTGGATTTCACGGTGGAAGTGGAGCGCTCGCTGCGCGTGCTGGACGGCGCGGTGGCGATTTTCGATTCGGTGGCCGGAGTGCAGCCGCAGTCAGAAACCGTGTGGCGTCAGGCGGACAAGTATCGCGTGCCGCGCATTGCGTTCGTCAACAAGATGGACCGCATCGGCGCGGATTTTGACCATGTGATTCGCACCATGCGGCAAAGGCTTTCGGCCCACCCTGTTCCTCTCCAATTTCCCCTCGGCAAAGAAGACAGCTTCATCGGCGTGCTGGATTTCATCGAAGAGCGCGCCATTGTGTGGAAGGCGGAGACGCTGGGAGCGGAATTCGAGTACATCGCGCTGGATAAGTTGTGGGATCTGGACTTCCAGAAGACGCGTCCTGAGATTGCCGCGGCGCTAAAGGCGTCGGCGGTGAACGCGGAATTTTACAAAGAGCATCGCGAAAAAGTGGTGGAGTACATCGCGGAACATGATGACGCCGTGCTGGCGAAGTATTTGGAGCAGCGCAAGCTCACGCCCGAGGAGTTGCGCGCTTCGATTCGGCGTTCGACTCTGGCGCTGAAGCTGACGCCGGTGCTGGCGGGCTCTGCGTTCAAGAATAAAGGTATTCAGCCGCTGCTCGATGCGGTGGTGGATTTTCTGCCGGCGCCGGCGGACATCCCTCCGGTGGAAGGAATCAATCCGGACACGGAAGAGCCGGAGTTGCGGCGCGCGGCGGACGATCAGCCGTTTTCGGGGCTGGCGTTCAAAATCATGACCGATCCGTACGTCGGTCACCTGACATACGTTCGCGTGTACTCCGGCATTTGTAAGACGGGGTCTACCGTTTACAACGCGACAAAGCGGACGCGCGAGCGCGTCGGGCGCTTGCTGCGAATGCATGCCAACAAGCGCGAAGAGATCGAGTCCATTGACGCGGGAGACATTGCCGCGTGCGTGGGATTGAAAAACGTTTCCACAGGCGACACGCTTTGCGACGAAGATAAGCCGATTGTTCTGGAAGCCATCGAATTTCCCGCCCCGGTAATTTCCGTAGCCATCGAGCCAAAAACGAAAGCGGATCAGGAAAAAATGGGCACAGCGCTGGGGAAACTGGCGCAGGAGGATCCAACTTTTCGCGTGCACACCGAGCCGGACACGGGCCAGACGCTGATTTCCGGCATGGGCGAATTGCACCTGGAAATCATCGTGGACCGCATGATGCGCGAATTCAACGTGCAGGCGAATGTGGGGCGGCCCCAGGTGGCCTATCGCGAGACGATCACCAAGCAAGCGCCAGGCGAAGGAAAGTACATTCGCCAGACCGGCGGGCGTGGCCAGTACGGGCACGCGAAGTTGAGCGTGCATCCGCTGCCCAGCGCGGGGCACGAAGACATGCACGAGCTGGGCACAGATGAGCTGGACGAGTTGGCCAAGCAGGTTGCCGGAAAAGGCGGGAAGTGGCGGTTCGACAAAGAGCACCGGCTGCTATTCATTGACAAGATTTTCGGCGCGGCGATTCCAAAGGAATTCATTCCGCCCATCGAAGCGGGAATCAAAGAAGCGATGGAAAACGGCGTGCTGGCCGGTTACGAAATGGTGGACATTGCCGTAGTGCTCGAAGACGGCAGCTACCACGAAGTAGACAGTTCGGAAATGGCGTTCAAGATTGCGGGCTCGATGGCGTTCAAAGAAGCTTGCGGGCGCGCGCATCCGAAACTGCTCGAGCCGATTATGAAAGTGGAAGTGGTGGTGCCGGAAGAATACATGAGCCAGGTATTTGGCGATTTGAATTCTCGGCGCGCGCATGTGCAGGGAACGGAAACGCGCGCGGGAAGCCATGTGATTCGTTCGGAAGTGCCGCTCTCTGAAATGTTCGGCTACGCTACGGATTTGCGCAGCCGCACGCAGGGACGCGGCAGCTTCACCATGCATTTTTCGCATTACGCGCAGACGCCTGCGAACGTGTCCGAAGAAGTGATTTCCAAGACGACCGGCAAGGTGGGAGCGAAGTGAGCGATTTTGCAGACAAGCGGCGGCGGGAATTCATGGAACGGATGAAGTATTTCCTGGGCGAGAAGCGCTGGCTGAGATTCATGGAACTATCCGAGAGCGGAGATCTCGCGAAGCAGCGCCGGCGCATGTTGGAGATTCTGGAATCGGATCAAGCGGACCAGTATTTGGCGCAGCACGATTTCCGGAAACAGTTCGGGAAGAATTTCAATTAGGAATTAAGCACAAGCTGAGGAGCGGAAGGAAAAATGGCGAAGGAAAAATTCGAGCGGTCTAAGCCGCACCTGAACATCGGGACCATCGGTCACATTGACCACGGGAAGACGACTTTGACGGCGGCGATCACCAAAGTGCTGTCGAAGAACAATCCCAAGGTGCAATTCCGGGCGTTCGATTCGATCGACAACGCGCCGGAAGAGCGCGAGCGCGGAATCACGATTGCGGTGTCGCACGTGGAGTACGAGACGCCCAACCGGCACTACGCGCACATTGATTGTCCGGGCCACGCGGACTACATCAAGAACATGATAACCGGCGCGGCGCAGATGGACGGCGCGATTCTGGTGGTGGCGGCGACGGACGGGCCGATGCCGCAGACGCGCGAGCATATACTCTTGGCGCGGCAAGTGGGCGTGCCGTACATCGTGGTGTTTTTGAACAAATGCGACGCGGTGGAAGACGCCGAGCTTTTGGATTTGGTGGAAATGGAAGTGCGCGATCTGCTGAAGACCTATCAATTTCCGGGCGACAAAGTGCCGGTGATTCGCGGGTCGGCGCTGAAGGCGCTGGAAGGCGACGCGAAGTGGGAGAAGTCGATTTTGGAGTTGATGGAAGCGGTGGACAAGAACGTGCCGCTGCCGCAGCGGGATATAGACAAGCCGTTCGCCATGCCGATTGAGGATATTTTCTCGATTTCTGGACGCGGAACTGTTGTCACCGGGCGCGT